>NZ_JAULSI010000037.1 GCF_030711405.1 Massilia brevitalea | reverse complement strand
GTAGGGATAGATCCCGAAGGTGAATTGGTGCAGGTAGTTCATGATAGGGAAAGATTCAGTCGGTTCAGAAAAAAATCATGGTTTCTCCAACGGCGCCCGCCATATAAAAGCGGGCAAATTGCGTGGGGTGCATCCGGGTCAAGTGGAGAACCCAGTCATGCTCGTGAACACTCGTAAGAAGTCAGTGTTGTGCGGGATTAGTGACTAGTCTCCCTAGTCATTTCGAGCTAGGGAGCATCCGGCGCGCCCTTGCGCGAGCAGAAAGGGACGAGCAAGCCGCGCGCACTTCGGGCGCGGGTCCAGGGTCAGGAGAGGAGTTCGGCGAAGGGCAGGTAGGCAAGGCAATCGCCGGGCGCGATGGACTGGCCTGGCCGGCGCAATGCCAGCCCGCTGCCCCGTACCGCCGACGTCATGACGGCCGATCCCTGGCTGGCGGACAGCGCAAGATTACCGGCCTCGTTGACCCGCACCCGGAGGAATTCGAGTCGGTCGTCAGGCCGCTCGAAGCTGAAATCGGCCCGCATCAACAATGGTCGGGGAAGCACGTCGCGCACGCCCTGGAGACGCAGCAGGAAGGGCCTCACGAACAGCAGAAAGGCGACGAAGCAGGCCACGGGGTTGCCCGGCAGGCCGATGAAGTGCGTGGTGCCGCCGTCGGGCCGGCGCAGCGCACCGAACGCGAGGGGCTTGCCCGGCTTCATGGCGATCTTCCACATGTCGAGGCTGCCTTCGGCGGCGACCGCCGGCTTCACGTGGTCGGCATCGCCTACCGAGGCCCCGCCGCAGGTCAGGACCAGGTCGTGGCCGGCGGCCGCGTCGCGCAGCACGGTCCGGGTGGCATCGAGACGATCCGGGACGATACCGAAGTCGCTCGTCTCACAGCCAAGCGCGCACAGCATCGATCCCAGGGCGTAGCGGTTGGCGTTGTAGATCTGGCCGGGCCCCAGCGCAGCACCCGGCATGACCAGCTCGTCGCCGGTAAAAAGCATGGCAACGCGCAGCCGGCGCGCTACCTGCAGGCTGGCCAGTCCGTTCGACGCCGCGTACGCCAGTTCCGGCGCGCGCAGGCGGGTGCCAGCCTCCAGCAGCGGGGTACCGGTGCGGATGTCCTCGCCGATGCGGCGAATGTGCTCGCCCGGGGCCGGAGGCTGGACGATGGTGACCGTTCGGCCGTCGTCGGCGCCATGGCAGCGTTCCTGCATGACGACGGCATCGGCGCCAGCGGGGATGCCTGCGCCGGTGAAGATGCGGGCCGCGCTGCCGGGCGCCAGCGGCTCGGGAGACTGTCCGGCTGCGATGCGCTGGCTGACCGGCAGCACGGCGCCGGCGCGGCATTCCGCAGTGCGCACGGCATAGCCGTCCATGGCCGCGTTGTCGGCGCGCGGGACGTCGATTGTTGCGTATTGGGTCATCGCGAGCACACGGCCGGTGGCGGCCAGCGTGTTCACGGTGTCGGTCTGCGTCACCGGATGGGCCCGGGCCAGGATGAGGTCGAGTGCTTCCTGCACGCTCAGCATATGGGTACTCGTATGGCGGTTGATCAAGAAACGAATCGCCATCCCGCTTGGGACGGCTGCTGCATTGTGGGCAGGAAAGCAGAAGCGGACAATACGCCGGAATGACGATGACCGTGACATCAAGCGGTCCATGGATGGCGGGCCTGCAAGCGACACCACGTTTGCCCGCGCTGCCGGCGCTACGTTCGCGTCCGCACGACGGACTAGCACCTGTACGCACTAAGAACTACAGCTTCCGAGCTGACAGAAGTTTATGATCTGAACCGTTCTTATTGAGGCACAACGACGCGCCCATCCAAGCCTGCAAGCACCATGCCACGACACCGTATCGAACCCCGCCAATTCCTGAAACGCCTGCCCTTGTTTGCCGACCTGTCGGCCGAGCAGCTCGATACCGTGGCGGCAGCGACCAGCGAACTGCGCGCAGCGCGGGGCCAAGTCATTTTCAAGCGCGGTGATCCGTGCAACGGTTTCCATACGGTCATCTACGGCAACGTCAAGCTGTACTTCGTTTCCTCCCAGGGAGACGAGAAGGTCGTCGAACTGATCGGCCCCAACCAGAGTTTCGGTGAGGCGTTGATGTTCATGGACCGACCATACATCGTGCAGGCGGAGGCCCTGGCCGACTGCATGCTGCTGCACGTCCAGAAACAGGTGATTTATGACGAGATCGAGCGTAGTCCCGCTTTTTCGCGACGCATGCTGTCCGGTATGAGCCGCCGGCTGCATGGCCTGATCTCGGACGTCGAGTCGTACTCGCTGCGTTCGGGCAGCCAGCGCATCGTCGGCTATCTGCTCAAGGACGACCCGGTACAAGGCGAGGAGATGACCCTCTCGGTCAGCAAGAAGATGATCGCCTCGCGCCTGAACCTCTCGCCGGAATATTTCTCGCGGGTCCTGCACGACATGGCCGGCCACGGCCTGCTGTCCATCAACGGGCGCAGCGTCACGATCCTCGACACCGAACGGCTGCGCGCCTACGAAGGCTGAGCGGCTGCCGCATCCATCCAACACGGGACTACCATCATGTCACTGCTGCGCATCGAAGACCCGGCCGCCCCTCATGCGAAGGGCGCTTTGCACGACCATCCTTTCCTGGCCCTGGGCTTTCGCCCGTTCTACCTGTTGGGCGCCGCCTTCGCGGGCGTGGCCGTCCCGGCGTGGACGGCATCGGCCCTTGGCTGGATCGCGTCCCCGCGCCTGGATCTCCTGTGGCACATGCACGAAATGCTGTTCGGCTTTGTGATCGCCATCGTCATCGGCTTCCTGTACACGGCGGGACGCAACTGGACCGGCCTGTGGACGCCGCGCGGCCGTCATCTCGCCGCGCTGGCCGGACTGTGGCTGGCCGGCCGCGCTGCCATGGTCGCGCTGCCCCCGCCGCTGGCGGCGGCGGTCGACCTGGCATTCCTGCCACTGGCGACGCTGCCCTTGTACCGTGTGATCCGGCGCGCGGGCAACACGCGCAACCTGATCATGGTGGTCTTGCTGGCGATCCTGGCCTTGGCCAACGCCGCCTTCCATGCCAGCGTGGGAGGCCTGATCGCGGTATCGCCGATGCAGCCCTTGTACGCGGCAATCGTGGCCATCATCGTGATCGAATCGGTGCTGGGCGGGCGGGTGATTCCGAATTTTACCGCGAATGCCGTACGCGGAGTGCGCACCATTTCCCATCCCCGTCTCGAGAAAGTCAGCCTGGCGCTGACCGCGGCGACCGGCCTGGCCTGGGCCGTGCTGCCGCTGTCGGTGCCGCTGGGACTGCTGGCACTGGCCGCGGCGGCGGCCCAGGCCCTGCGCATGGCCGGGTGGAAGCCGCTGTGCACGCTGCGTCAACCGCTGCTGTGGATCCTCCACCTGTCGTTCGCGTGGATTCCCGTCGGCTTCGGCGTACTGGCGCTGGCCTGCTTCGGCGTGGCGCCGCACAGCGCCGCGGTACATCTGCTGGCGGTGGGTGCGATGGGGGGGCTGATCATTGGCATGATCACCCGTACCACACTCGGCCATACCGGTCGCATGCTCAAGGCAGGAAAGGCAGAGACCGGCATGTACCTGCTGCTACAGGCCGGGGTGCTGGCGCGCCTGGCGGCGGCGCTGGGCGATGCAGGGCTGCGCGAATGGGGCCTGGTGCTGGCCACGGTGTGCTGGAGCCTGGCTTTCGCGCTGTTCTGTGTGGTGTATGGCCCCTATCTGGTGCGCCCGCGCGTCGATGGACGCGACGGCTGAGTTCAGGATGATGCGCGGGCCGGGGCGGCGCTGCAGGGTGTCGCTGCCGGGCGGCCGACCGACGCGCGTCCAAGGCCTGTGGACCAGGAAGCGTCCCTTATCTCTTGCTAGAACAGATCCGGCGCGGGCGTCGTGGCGGACCGGGACGCGCGCTGCGCGCCGCCCGACCGTGCAGGTCGATCTTGATGCCGTACTCGCCGCTGCGCCGGTCTCGAGCCGCCGTCAATCCATGGCAATGGCACCTATCCCGAATTCTTGACCTAAGCTATCAAAAAGATGCATATCGTTTGCATCATTTAATGCCGAGACCTACGATGCCGGATGGAAAAGCGCAAAAGCGCTCCATTCAAATTCACAAGGACAATGTCATGCAAGCCACGCGCAAACGCTGGACATGGCTGGCCGTCATCTGTGTGATCTCGTTTTCCGTACTCGGCTGGGTCGGCAGGGAGATCTACCTCGAGGCCCCGCCGATACCGCTTACCGTCACTGATTCGAAAGGCCAGGTGCTCTACGAAGGACCGCAGATCCAGCACGGCCAGCAGGCCTGGCTGGCCGCCGGCGGACAACAACTGGGCAGCGTCTGGGGTCACGGCAGCTACCTGGCGCCGGACTGGTCGGCCGACTGGCTGCACCGCGAGGCGCTGGCGCTGCAGGAAGCGCTGGCGGCACGCGATTTCGGGCGTCCATACGCCAAGCTCGACGCCGCCAGGAAAGGCCATGTCGACGCCGCCGTGCGTGAGGAGTTGCGCAGGAATACCTATGATCCGCAGACCGGCGCCCTGGTGCTGTCGGACCTGCGTGCCGAAGCGGTGCGTCAGGTGGCAGGCCATTACGCCGGCCTGTTCGGCAGCGACAGCCGCTTCGACGCGCTGCGCGAGCAGTATGCGATGAAGACCGGCTCGCTTCCGCTGGAAGCCGACCGTGCGGCGTTGACCGGCTTTTTCTTCTGGTCATCCTGGTCGGCCGCGGCTGACCGTCCGGGCCAGCCGGGCCTGAGCTATACCAGCAACTGGCCGCACGAGCCGCTGGCGGGCAATACGCCGACGGCCGGCGCCGGTATCTGGTCGATTGCCAGCGTGATCCTGATGATCGGTGCGATTGCCGGCATGGTGTTTGTGCATGGCAGGCACAAGGAAGAGGAAGATCCGTCGGCACCCGGGAGCGACCCCTTGGCCTCGCTGCGCATCACGCCATCGATGCGCGCCACCCGCAAGTACTTCTTCGTGGTGGTGGGACTGATCCTTGCCCAGGTGGGCATGGGCGTCATCACCGCGCATTATGCGGTCGAGGGCAGCAGTTTCTTCGGCCTGCCGATCGGCGACATCCTGCCGTTCACGGTCAGCCGCACCATCCATACCCAGTTCGCCGTGCTGTGGATCGCCACCGCTTGGCTGGCGACCGGCCTGTACATCGCGCCGGCCATCTCCGGACACGAACCGAAGTACCAGAAACTGGGCGTCAACGTGCTGTTCTATGCGCTGCTGTTCATCGTGGTCGGCTCGACCGCCACCGGCTGGCTCGGCACCCTGCGCGCCGCCGGCACCGATTTCTCATTCTGGATCGGCAACCAGGGCCTGGAGTTCACCAGCATGGGCCGGGTATGGCAGGTGCTGCTGTTCGTCGGCCTGCTGTTCTGGGCTTTCCTGCTCGGCCGCGGCCTGTGGCCGGCGCTGCGCAAGCCTTCCGAGAGCCGCGGCCTGATCGCCATGGTGTTCCTCACAGCGGTCTGCATCGGCGGTTTCTATGCCACTTCGCTGACCTGGGACCGCGGCACGCATTACTCAATGGTCGAGTACTGGCGCTGGTGGCTGGTCCACCTGTGGGTCGAAGGCTTCTTCGAGGTGTTCGCCACCGCCGTGATCGCGCTGCTGTTCACCCGCCTTGGCTTGATCCGTGCCGCTTCCGCCAACAGCGCGATCGTGCTCGAGACCATCGTGTTCCTGTTCGGCGGCATCCTCGGCACGCTGCACCACCTGTATTTCACCGGCACCCCGACCTCGGTGATCGCGATCGGCTCGATGTTCTCGGCGCTCGAAGTGGTGCCGCTGTCGCTGATTGGCATCGAAGCCTACCGCAATTACCAGCGCACCAAGGCGGCGCCCTGGGTGCGCAACTACAAATGGGCGATCCTGTGCTTCATCGCCGTCGGCTTCTGGAACACCGTCGGCGCCGGACTGCTCGGCTTCTCGATCAACACCCCAATCGCGCTGTACTACATGCAGGGACTGAACATGACCGCCGCCCATGGCCATGCCGCACTGTTCGGCGTGTACGGCATGCTCGGCATCGGCCTGATGCTGTTCTGCCTGCGTGGACTGAGCGCCGGCCTCGGCTGGTCCGATTCACTGTTGCGTCCTACATTCTGGCTGCTCAACATCGGCCTGTCGATGATGGTCTTCATGTCCCTGGTGCCGGCCGGCGTCTATCAGGCACATGCCAGCATCACGAAGGGCATGTGGTACGCCCGCTCGGCCGAAGTCGTCCATTCGGGCTTCATGGAGACCATGGTATGGCTGCGGGTCCCGGGCGACATCGTGTTCGCCATCGGGATCCTGACCCTCAGCCTGTTTGCACTGCGCCTGATGCGCGGCAAGCATGAACCACGGGCCGGCACCGGCACGGTGGCGGCGCGGGCCTGAAGCACGCATCCCGGCCGCCACGGCGGCCGATCACATCCACGAAAGGAGTACGACATGCATCACGATTGTTCCACCCCCGCTGTTCCGGGCCGAACCTATTTGTTCGACGCCCGGGGCGTCGACCGCCGCTTCCGCCATGCGGCCATCTTTGGGGCGCTGCACACCCTGTTGCCGGGCGAATCGATGAGGTTCTGCAACGGCCACGACCCGGTCCCGCTGCTCAACGAAATCGAAGACATCTTTGGCGAGCGCGTCAATGTCGTCTACCATCGCCGCACCATCGGCGATGTCGTCATCGACTTCAAACTCCGATCCTGAGGTGACGCGATGCGGCTGACCGAATTCACCGACCATGCCTTGCGCCTTTTGATGTATCTGGGCGCCTGCTACGGCCGGATGGCGACGATCGAGGAGGTGGCCAGGCAGTACGGCATGTCGCGCAATCACCTGGCGAAGGTCGTCAACGAACTGGCGGCCGACGGCGTGATCATGACTGTCCGCGGCCGTAGCGGGGGCATCTGGCTGGCCCAGGATCCCCGCGAGATCCGCCTGGGCGAGGTCGTCCGGCGCACGGAACCCAATTTCCACATGGCGCAGTGCTTCGCCGGCGCGGCTGCCGGTTGCCCGTTCGGCGCCGCTTGCCGCCTTCGCCGTTCGCTCGCCCAGGCAACCGAGGCTTATCTCGCCGAGCTGAACCGGCTTTGCCTGGCCGATCTGCTGTCCCCGGACGGGGCACCCGCGCCGGACCGGCTCCCATCCATTCCTTCCTCCTGTACCAAGGAATTCAACGCATGAGCGCGTCCACTCCCGCCACAGCCTTTCTCGATGTTTCCGGCCTGCCTCCGCCCGAACCCATGGAGCAGATCCTGGAAGCACTGGCGACACTCGCACCTGACATGGTGCTGCAAGTCCTGATCGACCGCGAGCCCTTCCCCCTGTACCGGGTGCTCGAGCGCCACGCTTATCGCCACCAGCTGGCTCCCCGCGACGACGGCAGGTTCGATCTGTCGATCCAAAGAAGACCATGCAGCGAACACTGAACTATGGCGCCATGCCTTCGATCTGGGTGCCCTTGCCCTTTCTGCTCACCGCTCCCTGCTTTGTCTTTGCCGCGGCGCTCTTGCTGATGTGGCAGGGCGAAGCGGCACTGGTCTCGCGCTGGACGCCGGTCACGCTCGCCATGACCCACCTGTTGACCCTCGGTTTCCTGACGATGACGATCGTCGGCGCCTTATTCCAGATTCTTCCGGTCGTCGCCGGCACCGCGATTGCGCTGGCCCGTCCGGTGGCGGTGCTGTCGTGGTGCGGTCTGGCAGGAGGCACCGCCGTGCTGGCCAGCGCCCTCGGGCTTGGCTTGAGTCCCGGATTCTATGTGACGGCCGCCAGCATGCTCGGCCTGGCCGGACTGGTCGTACTGATGGCGGTAGGGGCTGCGATTTCGCACCGCTACGCACCGGCGGCACAGCCACTCGTTGCAGGCGTGCGCCTGGCGATGTCGGGACTGGCCGTGACGATGGGCCTGGGCGGTGCGCTGGCCATGGTCCTGGCCGGCCACGGTACGCTGGACGTATTGCTGTTCACCGACGTACACGCTTTCTGGGGCCTGGTCGGATGGATCGTCGCCCTGACCGCCGCGGTGTCCTTCCAGGTGATTCCCATGTTCCAGGGCACGCCGGCCTACCCGCGTGCGCTGGAACAGGGCATGCCGGCGCTGCTGTTCGTGCTGATGCTCGCCTGGAGCGCCGCAGCGCTGCTGAAAGTGCCCGGCTTGCAACTGGCGGCCGAGATTGGCGTGGGCGCGCTGCTGGCGACGTACGTCGCGACCACCCTCCTGTTCTTCCACCGGCGCAAGCGGAAGGCCGACATCGGCACCTGTTACTGGAGCCTGGCCATGGCTTGCCTGGCCTTGGCGATCCTCGTGCATTTCCTGCCGTTCGAGCGCGACCAGCGCGCGCTGCTGACCGGTGTACTGGTCATTGCCGGCTTCGGGATGTCGGCCGTTAACGGCATGCTCTACAAGATCGTACCGTTCCTGGTCTGGTACCACTTGCAGTGCGACGCACGCCTTGGGCGCGAGCGCGTGCCGGGCGTGAAGTCGATCGTGGAAGAGGCGCGGGCCTTGCGTCAGTTGCGCTGGCACGTGGTTGCGCTCGGCCTGCTGCTGGCGTCCTCATTGGCGCCCTCCGTTCTCGCCAGGCCGGCAGGGCTGTTCATGATGCTGGCCATGTTTCTGCTGATTCGTGACCTGGGCGGTGCATTGCGGCTCTTTCTGCGCTTGCGCCAATCCTGAACCGTGCAAACCGATCCTGTTGCGCTTTCTTTCCTCTTCATTCATGCGCTCATTCGACAATGCCAACCCGAAGCTAGTGTATTCCGAGATGTTCGCGCCGATCCGGTTTCTACGGGTCCAGGCGCTGGGCGCAGAGCTGGCCTTTGATGCGGCCGGTCTCTGTGACGTGCTGGAGTTGGCGGACAACCATGCTCCAGTGCGTTTTGGCAGGGGTCTTGTGATGTTCTACGAAGGCCGCATCATTCCCCTTGTCGACTACCGTTCTCCCTCGATCAGGGGAACAGCACTGACGGGAGTCCAGCTGGTGATTGCAAACGTCCAGCGCTGCCGGTTTGCTCTGGCCGTTGACTGCATGAAGGAGCAGGTCAGCGTCGACTACGCCGAGATTGACATACCGGAGGGTGCGCTGGCCGACCGTTGCCCACCTTATCTCGCGGGATGCATTTGGCGCGACGGGGGCAAGGTCTATCTGGTCGATCTTGAACGCCTTCTGGGGCCGGCGATCAGAACCTACGTGAACGGATGCGAATGATGCATCCCGATCCTCAGAAGTCCGCATTCATGGCCAGCCAGAGACGCCGGCCCTCCTGGCTGTTGGCGAAACGGTTGCCGTAGGTGGGCGCAGCGCTGGCCGAGCTGCGGTAGGGCTGGTAGTCGACAAAATCGCGACCGAGAAGATTGTAGATGGCGGCATTGAGCGAAAGCTTCCTGCTGATCTGGTAGCTTCCGCCCAGATGCAGGAGCGCATAGCCGCGGTAGTCGCCGAGCGCGGCCTTCGCGGCGCGGGTCTCGGCCGAGGTGCCCGGATCGCGGAAGCGCTCGCTGCGCAGCTCCGCGCGCAGCCATGCCTTGCCTGCGGCCGAGACATCCCAGCCCAGGCGCGCATTGGCCGCGTGGCGCGGCGTATCGGTCAGGGGCATGCCGGCGTTACGGCCGCTTTTCTGCTCGCTGTCGGTATACGTGTAGTTCAGGCTCGCCGACAGCGACCTGCTCAAGCGTGTATTCCTGTTCCGGGCCGTAGCCGCCGCGTATGCCGAGCGTCCCCAATTGGCCACGCGAGTTGTCATAGCGCTGGCGGAAACTGTCCGCATCGAGCATCACCGTATGCTGCCTGTCTGGCGTAAATGCCAGCCGCAAGCCCAGGTTGTCGACTTCGGACCTGCCCGGGTTGGCGCCCATCGCGGGAGTAGCCCGGGTCCCATCCTGTTTCAGGTAATGGATGTCTGCCGCGGCCCGGCGCAGCGTGCTGCCGCGCATGGAAAGTCCGAGCATGTCTTCGCGCAGCGGACCGCTCAGGTACAACCGGGCCGAATGCTGGTCGCCGAAACGTTCGTCTTCCTGGGCCGTGTAATCGCCCGATAGCGAGGCCATCCAGCGCTTGCCGACCTTGCGCGTGATGATATTCACCACTCCTCCCATGGCGTCCGACCCAAACAGCGTGGACATGGGGCCGCGGATGACCTCGATGCGTTCGATCGCGCCCAGTGGAGGCATGAAGCTGTTCTGGGTGCCGGTAGAACCGTTGGGAGTGACGTTTCCCGCAGCGTTCTGGCGGCGACCGTCGATCATGATCAGTGTGTAGTCGCTCGGGATGCCGCGGATGACGATTTGCATGCCGCCCGTCTTGTCCGCGGCGGCGCCGACATCGATCCCTTCAAGCCTCTCAAGTGCCTGTGTCAGGTTGGCGAAGCGTTCCTGGCTCAGCTTCTCGCGCGTCAGGACCGTCACTGATGCTGGTGCTTCGCGCGACGCCTGCTCGAAACCGGCGGCAGTGACGACGACCGTTCAATGAGAGGGGGTGCGACCGTAGCGGCGCCAGAGCTGAGGCTGAAAAGTGTACTGAGCGCGATGGTAATGCCGGTGCGGGGAAGGGGAATACGGGGCATGAATGGTCCATCACATGGATATCGATGGCGTGATTCTAGGGAAAACGTTAATGATTAACATTTACAAAACTGACGCAGGTCAATTTTTTGCAAAATAAGGTAGGAAGGCCCTTCAAGCAACGGCCGGGCAGTCCAAAAGGCGCTTCATTTTTTGATCTGAAACAAGCTTTGTAAATATATATATGCGACAAGACCTTGTTCCCGCTGGCAACTTGATATGCTTGCATCATCTTTTTGTCAGTACCCGATATGGACTTTATCCTTGAAAGCGAGAAATCTCTTACCTGGCCGGTGCAAGAGCGTGCCGAAGCCGACCTGGCCCATTTCCTTCCGCGGCTCGGGCCAATGCTCGCAGTTCTGCTTGTTGTCTATTCCATCTGGGATCTATCGCTGGATCCGGCTCATGCGCTGCAGTCAGGAGTAACCCGCACGGTATTCGCGCTGCTGGCTGCCTTCGCGTTCTGGCCGATTATTCCCAACTGGTCGGCACACCACCGGGCGGCATGGGCGCACTGGATGCTTTCCAGCGGGGTCATCCTGTCGAGCGCTCAGCTCGACGGGGGATTGGTCCACGGCATGGGAGGCATCATCATTGGCTTGTTCCTGGTTCCGTTTATTGCGAATGGAACAGCCAATTTTGTGGTGGTCATTGCGCCTCCGGCTCTGCTGTTCTTTCTGTGCAGCGCCATGCGGTCCACGTTGCCAGAGTTCGCTCGGGGTGCTCTCCTGTATGGCTCGGCAGTTGCGGTGGCCTTCATACAGATGCGAATAGCTCTGCTGCTTCGCCATAAGGCTGTGTCGATTGAAAGAAAGCTGATATGGGATGCCACGCATGACCCGCTGACCAATCTCCATAATCGCGCCTGGTTGATGCAGGAAGCTGCGCAGGCATTTTCCACTGCCCGCCGCTACCGCACGGAGCTCGTTTTCGCCATGTTGGACATCGACCACTTCAAGCGCGTCAATGACACATACGGTCATCAAACCGGCGACCATGTATTGAAAGCAGTAGCGCGGGCAGTGGAGGGAGCGCTTCGTGAGACCGATTGTTTCGGCAGGTTGGGCGGGGAGGAGTTTTTCTGCATCTTTTCTCATACGTCGCAAGATGCCGCATGGCAGTGTGCCGAGCGTATAAGACAGGCCGTGGCGGCGGCCAAGGTCACTGCAGGTAATGCTAGCGTGCAGGTTACGATCAGTATCGGTCTGGCTCACATGGCCGATGGTCACACCAGCTGGGAAGATCTGCTAAAAACTGCGGATGAAGCACTTTACAAGGCCAAAGAAGCCGGGCGGAACTGCACCAAGACATCGTAAGCGCTCCAGCCAGCGCTGGAAGATCCCGTCATCGCCCCTTCGATCGACCACAAGCCGACCTGCGCGCCCGCCACGCGGTGCTGGCCGAGGCGCGCGCGGCCGAGGCGATGTTCAATGCCGCGCTCGCCGTGCGCCCGGACTGCCGGTCCCCGAGCTGCAAGCGCAAGGACTGCGCGAGCGCCTTTCCGTGCTGCCCGAGCTTGGCGCGGCGCTCGAGAGCGCGTCGCGCCACAGGTCCGAGCTGCACATGAGCGAAGCCGAGATCCGGCGCGCCTACGGGAGCGCCGCCCCGGCCGGCCGCCCAGTGCGCCCGTCGCTGCTGTCGGGATCGACGACGGCCATGCTACAACGATTTGATCCGCGTCAATGATTTCGCGCCTGTCTGTCACCTAACATGGGACAACCGAGCTCATCCTTCGCTCTGATGAACTGAAAAGGCGACACATGCGTATCGAATTCCGAACCGGCGCGGGCATCGTTACCCGATCACAATGTTTACTGACCGGCGAACCCGCGCCTTGCTGCGCGCCGGCCAGGTGCTCGACCTGGGCGGCAAGGCGAGGCCCGGGCAGGGACGGACGGTTCATCGGCGTCGACAACCGGCGCCAGGCGCGCATCGCCAGGCTGGGCGGCGAAATCCACGCGCGCCGGATGTCCGGCCACCTCGCCGCGCCGCTGCTGGTCGGGCCCGGCGCGGAAAGCGAACAATGGGGGGCCGGCACCGCCATCGACGCGGGTGCCCAATGACGGGCGCCGCGCAAGGACGGGCGGACTCACCACGTGACTGGCACGCCGTGCCGGCGGCCGGCGCCCTTGCGGCCTTCGGCACGACCGCCGAAGGGCTGGGCGCAGACGAAGCCGCCAGGCGGGCGGCCCGCTACGGTCCCAACTGCATGCCTGCGCCGCACAAGCCGCGCCGCCTGGTCGTGTTCCTGCGCCAGTTCAACAACCCGCTGATCTATGTGCTGCTGGCCTGCGCCGTGGTCACGGCCATGCTGGGACATTGGGCGGACAGCGCGGTGATCCTGGCGGTGGTGCTCGTCAACGCCGTCATCGGCTTCGTGCAGGAGGGCAGGACCGAGAAGGCGATGGACGCCATCCGCGGCATGCTGGCGCCGCGGGCGACCGTGGTGCGCGGCGGCGCCCGCACGACGGTGCCGGGCGACGCGCTGGTGCCAGGCGATATCGTCCTGATCGAGGCTGGTGACAGGGTGCCTGCCGACCTGCGCCTGTTGTCGGCGCATGCGCTCACGGTGCAGGAGGCGATCCTGACCGGAGAATCGGCAACCGTGGCCAAACAGTGCGGACCGGTCGAGACGGCCGCGGCGCTGGGGGACCGGTCCAGCATGGCGTTCTCCGGAACCATCGTCGCCACGGGTCAGGGACACGGCGTCGTGGTGGCGACCGGCCAGGATACCGAGATCGGGCGTATCGGCAGGCTGCTCATGCGGGTCGAGGTGCTCGAGACCCCACTGGTGAGAAAGATGGCGGAGCTATCGCGCTGGCTGAGCGCCCTGATCCTGCTGCTGGCCGGGCTGATACTGCTGTACGGTTATTTTGTCGGCCAGCATCCGTTCGGCGAGATCTTCATGGCCGTGGTCGGCCTTTCGGTGGCGGCGATTCCCGAGAGCCTGCCGGCGGTCTTGACTGTCACCCTGGCCATCGGCGTGCAGGCCATGGCGCGCCGGCACGCCATCGTCCGGCGCCTGCCGGCCATCGAGTCGATCGGCGCGGTCTCCGTAATCTGCACAGACAAGACCGGCACCCTGACCCGCAACGAAATGATGGTGGCCTCGGTCGTCACCGGCGAGCATGCGTTCACGCTCACGGGCAACGGCTATGCGCCGCGCGGCGCCGTGCGCCTGGACGAGACCCAGGTCGCCGCCGAGGAGTTCACCGTGCTGGGAGAGCTGGCGGCCGCGGCTGCCCTGTGCAACGATGCCGAGCTGCGTCACCGCGACGGGCTCTGGTCGGTCGAGGGCGACCCGATGGAGGGCGCCCTGCTGGCCTTTGCCGGCAAGATCGGTGTGGATGCGGCCGCACAGCGGCGCACCTGGAGCCGGGCCGACGCGATCGCGTTCGACGCCCGCCATCGCTACATGGCGACCCTGCATCACGATCACCGTTATCACGCGCTGGTGTATGTCAAGGGAGCGCCCGAACGCGTGTTCGACATGTGCAGCCAGCAACGGAGCGCGGGCGGCGGCGTCGCCAGCCTTGACCGCGCCTACTGGGAACGGCAGGCCGAGGCAATCGCAGGCTGCGGGCAAAGGTTGCTGGCGCTGGCGGTGCGGGCGATGCCGGACCGGCAGCCGGTCCTGGAACACAGTATCGTGGACGGCCCGATGACGCTGCTCGGCCTGGTTGGGATGATCGATCCGCCGCGGCCCGAGGCCGTTGCCGCGGTCAGGGAGTGCCACGGCGCCGGCATCGCGGTCAAGATGATCACCGGCGACCACGCCAGGACGGCGGCGGCGATCGCCCGCCAGGTCGGGCTGGACGCGCCGGACAGGGTGCTGACCGGGGCCGACCTGGACGGCATGGACGACCTGGCGCTGGGCGCCGCTGCGTCGGCCTGCAACGTGTTCGCGCGCACCAGTCCCGAACACAAGCTGCGGCTCGTCACGGCGCTGCAGTCGCAGGGTCAGATCGTAGCGATGACCGGGGACGGCGTCAACGACGCCCCGGCGCTCAAGCGCGCCGACGTCGGCATTGCGATGGGCGGCAAGGGCAGCGAAGCGGCGAAGGAGGCGGCGCTCCTGGTGTTGGCGGACGACAATTTCGCGTCGATCGTGGCTGCGGTGCGCGAAGGCAGGACGGTCTACGACAACATCAAGAAGGTCATCAAGTGGACACTGCCCACCAATGCCGGCGAAGCGGCGACGATCGTGGCGGCGCTCCTGCTCGGTACGCTTCTGCCGGTCACCCCGATCCAGATCCTGTGGGTCAACCTGATCACCGCGTCCACGCTCGGCGTGGCGCTCGCCTTCGAGCCGACGGAAGAGAATTCCATGCGCCGGCCCCCGCGCGCCGCGACCGCCGGGCTGATCGGTCCCGGGCTGGCCTGGCATGTGGTGCTGGTCGCGCTCCTGTTCGTCGCCGGTGTGTTCGGGGTATTCAATTTCGCGCTGGCACGCGAGTATCCGATCGAGCTGGCTCGGACCATGGCGCTCAATACCCTGGTGGTGATGGAGATCTTCCACTTGTTCTTCGTTCGCAATATCTATGGGACCTCGCTGACCTGGCAAGCCATCCGGGGCACAGGGGCGGTGTGGGTCACGATCGGTATCGTCACGGCGGGACAGTTCGCGATCACCTATCTTCGGCCGCTGCAGGAGGTGTTCGGCACGCGGCATGTCCCCCTCGTCGACGGGCTGCTCATCGTCGCCGTCGGGGCCGCATTGTTCGCCGTCGTCGAGATCGAGAAGCAGCTTCGCCTGCGCCTGTTCGCCGGGCGTCAGCCGCCCCCGGCGGCGTAAGTGGGGGCGGCGACCCCGAAGCAAGGGAAGCGCCGCTCAGCCCTGGCGGCATCGAGCGCGCCCGTCGTCGGCAGCACGCGTCCGTCGGCCGCTACCAGCTCCATGTCGTTCTGCTGCAGGTAGGCCGGATCGTGCCCCAGCCTGCGAACGATTTCGCCCAGCGCGCTGCGGGAGTCGTCCAGGCCGAAGGCCCACAGGCGGTAGGCGGAGAGGTTGACCGCGACCGCCATGCCGCGCGCCGGCCTCAGCCAGCGCAGGCGCTCCAGGGTGGCCGGCCCAGCACGCCGTCTTCGGTCAGGCCGTGGGGCGACTGGAAGCGGGGCAGCGCCGGCGCTGGCGCGGGGGTATAGTCGTGTGCCCCCTGTTCCGGGCCAGTTCGCGGTAGTGCGACAGGCTCACCTTGACTCTGCCATCGGGCGGATGGAGGGCGCAGCCGCCTCGACCGCCTTGGCCAGCTGGGCCTGACCGAAAACATAGACCGGGGAAAGCAGGATGCAGGATGCCGCGCGGGCTGTCGCCCAGGAAAGATGAATACGGCCGGCGCGACTGATGCTCATGTATCGTTGAAAGTGTCTGGACATGTGTGAACGATAGATGAGGGCGCGCAGCAATGTGTTTGCGCCAAGTCAAAATACCCCGCCTCGGTTGCAGGACCATCGCCAGTTGATTTGAATCAAACAATTGTTTGATCAATCCCCGCACACTGCGCCACGGCTTGAGTAGATCACCAAGCCGGCCGGGCAGGCGCCGAAGTGCGCTTCGCCGCCAGGCCCCATCTACATGCCGGCAACGCCGGCTCACCACTTGCGGAGACTGCAATGTACAAGCGAATCCTGTTGCCGACCGACGGCTCCGACGGCTCCCTGCGTGCGATACGCCATGGCGTCGACTTCGCCCGGACCCTCGGTGCCGAGGTGCTCGTCCTCACGACCACGCCCGAATTCCACACCTTCGCCGCCGATGCTGCGATGCTCGAGCTGACCCGGGACGACTACGAAAGGGACAGCGCCGCGCAAGCGGCGCGCCGGCTGGAGGAAGCGGCCGCCGTGGCGCGCGGGGCCGGTGTCCTCTGCGCCAGTGTGCATGTCGTTTCCGACCATCCCCACGAAGCCATCATCGGCACTGCGCGTGAGCGGCGCTGCGACCTGATCGTCATGGCCACCCATGGACGCAGGGGCATCAAGGGATTGTTGCTCGGCAGCGAAACCCAGAAGGTCCTCGTTCACAGCACCGTTCCGGTGATGGTGTATCGCTAGGAATCCGGCGGCATCGAGGAAGACAGCCATGTACAAGCGCATTCTGGTACCAACCGACGGCTCGTCCGTCGCCGACGCGGCGGCAGGGGCCGCCATCGCGCTGTCCCGGTCCTGCGGCGCCGAGATCGTCGCACTGTCGGTCGCCGTGCCCGAGCCGGTGCTGCAATCCGTTGCGGGCGCGATGGTGATCGATCCAGGGCAACAGGCCGAGGTGCTGCTGGACCGTGCCCATGCGCAGGTCGGGGCGCTGGCCGCGCACGCGCGCGAAGCGGGCGTGGACTGCCGGCCGGTGGCCATCCTCGTGCTCGACCCGGCGCGCGGTATCCTGGATGCGGCGCGCGAGTACGCCTGCGATCTGATCGTCATGGGATCGCACGGACGCAGGGGGCTGAGCACGCTGGTGGCCGGCAGCGTTGCCCAGGCGGTGCTCGCGTACTCGCCGCATCCGGTCATGGTGTTCAGGCCGGAGCTGGCGGACGGGCGTGCGCAGACGCCGGCGCGGACCTGCCGCGAGGGCATGGATGCATGAGGGCCGACGCCCGGCGGCGGGCCGCCGGGGGGGGGCGGAACCGGGTGTGTCAGGGTGCCGCGGTCAGCAGCGCTTCGAGACGGTCGCGGTGGAGCAGTTGGACTTCGCGCTTGTCGAGCGAAATCCAGCTTCCTCGCGAAAGCGGGTCAGCAGGCGGCTGATGCTCTCGATCGTCAGCCCGAGGTAGTCGCCAATATCGGCGCGCGACATGCGTAGATGGAAGCGGCGCTCCGAATAGCCGCGCTCGGCATACCGCGAGGACAGGTTGAGCAGCAGACTGGCCAGGCGCTCGGCGGCGCCCATGTCCGCGTGCAGCACCGACTCCTGCTCGCGCACGATCTCGTGGCTCAGCGCTACATGGAAGCGCTGCATCAGCGAAGGCGATTCGCGCAGGGCGTCCTGCAGCCGGCTGTAAGGTATCTCGCAGACTTCGCAGTCCTCGAGCGCCACGGCGCTGCAGGAATGGCGCCCGCCGCCGATGGCATCCAGGCCCATCAGGTCGCCCGCCATGGAAAAGGCGGTGATGTGGGGCGCGCCCCGGTGATCTGGGCGGAAGGACTTCAGGTGGCCGAAGCGCACCGCGTACACCATCGAGAAGGATTGGCCGCGCCGGAACAGCGTCTCGCCGCGCGCCACCCTGCGCCGGTAGCCGATCAGGCCATCGATGCGCACCGCGTCGCCCGGCTCGGCGCCGGAAGGTAGGCAAAGGTCGCGCACTGCGCAGCGCGAGCAGTTCGGCGTCTGTGGGGCGGCGGGCGCCGGCGCGTGCATGCTCATCGTCACTTCGTTCATTTTTTCCTCCGGACGGCCTGTGCTTGTCGATCAGGCAGTATCCGGCAGTGGCCGGCAGCGCACAATCCAGAGGATGAACTAGTCACAACGGGCTAGTTGGCGTAGTCCGGATCGATCCTGCCCGGCCGACCGTCACCGATAGGGTTATGAAGTGCACAGGCCGGCGCCCCTGTTTCCGGCCTCTGTCGGCCCGGTCCGCACGATCGACCAGGCAGGCTAGTCATTCCGGATGATAGCCCGCCCGAGGCTCGGCCGTATACCATGTCCGCCAACGCGATCCTGCACCGCAGACCTCGGGCCGACGGTGTCGTTTTAACCCACGCTGACCTCGCTCCGCTGGAGAATGAGTCGGCAAGCATGCCGCTTTGAACACAGATGCCGATACTAAGCCCTGACGTCTTCACTGGTATCGCCGTCGCGACCGGCTGCGGCATGCTGATCGGGATCGACCGCGAGCGCCGCAAGGGCAGCGGTCCGGCGCGTGGATTTGCAGGCTTGCGCAGCTTCACCATCGCAGCAGTCCTCGGTGCGCTGTCGCAGGCCCTGGGCGGCGGCCTGGTGCTCGTCGGCGCCGGGCTGGTCGCGGCGCTCGCGGCGCTCGGATACTGGCGCGCCCGTTCGGACGACCCCGGGATCACCACCGAACTTGCCCTGTTCCTTTGCTTCCTGCTCGGTGTCGCCGCCGTCGGCAACCCCGCATTCTCCGCCGGCGCTGCGGTCCTGGCCGCGGTACTGCTGCACCTGCGCGGCTCGCTGCACCGCTTCGCGCGTGAATCGCTGACGACGGCGGAATTGCGTGACGCGCTGGTGTTCGCAGGGGCGGCGCTGGTGGTGCGGCCGCTGCTGCCCGATGCAGGCCATCCCTGGCTGCTTGGCGTCAACCCACGGTCGCTGTGGACGCTGGCGATCCTGATCATGGGTATCCAGGCAGCCGCACACATCGGAGTGCGCCTGGCCGGGGCCCGGCTGGGTTTCGCGCTGTCCGGCTTGGGCGCAGGATTCATCTCGAGTGTCGCGACGGTGGCCGCGATGGGGGCGCGCTGCCGCCAGGAGCCGCAGTTGCTATCGGCCTGTGTCGCCGGTGCCTTGTTGTCCAATATCGCCACCTTCGTGCTGCTGTGGGTCGTGGCCTTGACCATCGCCCCCCGGTACCTGCGTGAGCTGGGGCCAGTGCTGGGGGCGGGGCTGCTCGCTGCGCTGGCGGTCGGCGTGGCCGGGTTGGCCGGGCAGGGCCGTGGGGCACCCGTGGCCTCCGAAAGCAGACGGGCGTTCAGTATCAGGCAAGCCGTGCTGTTCGCGGTGGCGCTGAGCACGGCGACCATGGGGCTGGCCTACCTGAACGACCGCCTGGGCCAGGGCGCGCTGCTCGGGGGCGCGGCGCTGGCGGGCTTCTTCGACGTGCACGCGGCCACGGGCTCGGCCCTGTCCGTGCTGGCGGGAGGTACGGTTGCGCCGCGTGACGCGTTACTCGCGATGCTGCTGGCAGTGACGACAAACATGATCAGCAAGGCCACCGGCGCGCTTGCCGGCGGCCGCCGGTATGCGCTGCGGGTCAACGGCGGGCTGCTGCTGGTATTGCTGGCGGCCTGGCTACCATACTGGCTGTTGTCATCATATAGAGGAGCCTTATCGTGAATCCTGCCATCAAGCGGATCGCCATCATCACGGGGGGCGGCGACGCTCCGGGCCTGAACGCCGTGATCCGCGCGGTCGTGCTCGCAGCAAGCAGGCACGGATGGGAGTGCTGGGGCATCCGCGACGGCTTCAACGGCCTGCTCGCGCCGGAAACCTGCCTGGGCGAACCGGTGCCGCGTCTGCATCCCGACGGCGTGCACGGCATCGGCCACCTCGGCGGCACCATCCTCGGCAGCACCAACCGGGGCAACCCGATGCGTTATCCGGTGCAGGGCCAGGCCGGTCCGGCAGAACAGGACCGCACCGACGAGCTGCTCGGCCTGTGCCGGCAGCGCGGCTTCGATGCCCTGGTGATGGTCGGCGGCGACAGTTCGATGGAGATCGCCGAATGCCTGCACCGCAAGGGCTTGCGCGTGGTCGGCGTGCCCAAGACCATCGACAACGACCTGGACCGTACCTTCCAGACCTTCGGCTTCGACACGGCGGTCGGCTTCGCCACCGAATGCATCGACCGCCTGCACACCACCGCGGACAGCCAGCACCGCGTCATGGTGGTGGAGGTGATGGGGCGCTATGCCGGCTGGATCGCCCTCCATGCAGGCATGGCCGGCGGCGCCCACGCGATCCTGCTTCCCGAAATCCCCTTCGACATCGACGTGGTGGCCGAGGCCATCGGGCAGCGCGACGCTGCCGGCCGGCGCCATGCGCTCGTCGTCGCCGCCGAGGGCGCACAGCAGCACGGTGGCGAACGCGCGCTGCTGGCGGCCGCGGGCGGCGGGCATGCCGAGCGCCTCGGCGGCATCGGGGCCTGGGTCGAAGCGCAGCTGGCCCAGCGCACCGGCAAGGAATGCCGCAGCGTGGTGCTGGGCCACCTGCTGCGTGGCGGCAGCCCTTCCGCCTATGACCGCGTGGCGGCCGCGCGCTTCGGCGCCGCCGCAGTGCGCGCGCTGGCGCGCGGCGAGTCGGGCGTGATGGTGGCGCTGGGCGAGCAGGAGATCGGCACCGTGCCGCTGGCCGAGGTCGCGGGCCGCAGCAAACGGGTGCCAGTCGACGGCGACACGGTGCGCACGGCGCGCGAGCTCGGCATCTGCTTCGGTGACCGTATCGACCCGTCGGCCTTCTGATGTCCTGTGGCGCACGCTTGAAATGACTCCAGGCCGCCTACGGGTGGCGCACTAACCTGGTTTGCTTGCTGCCTTGGCTGTCCGAACGCTTGCGTTCGTGGCGCCGCGCCAGTCACATGGCGAGCATCGAGGCAGACATTGTCTCGCCAAGCTCCGGCCAAGCGGCATCGCGCGCATCCTCAGGAGCCGGACCGGGATCAAGGAATTCGCCAGGACATATTGGGCAAGACTCTTGACGAAGAGCTTGTCCGCATCGTTCGGCCCATGGGTTCGCCCAGTTCGACAAATACCCGCTGAGCATGAGCGCTAGTGTCCAGCCCGCTAGATGGGGTGTTTTTGATCTGGGTCATACAAATTGTTGACTAAGCACTACACACTGGCATCAGTCTCACTAAAGGGGCAGCTCTCAGATGAAGACACCACGTTCCGCGAGGATTCCTCCCCAGCCGATCGGTCTTGTTGGACGAGACGGCTCGGTACCAGAGCGGTAGCGGACTGCCCGCCATTTCAAGGAGGTTGATATGTACCAGCGCATCCTGCTCCCGACCGACGGCTCGGAAGCGTCGCGGCGTGCGATCCATGCCGGCGTCGATTTCGCCAGGATCGTCGGCGCAAAGGTGGTCGCGATGACTGCCATCCCGGAGTTCCATACCTTTGCCGCCAGCACGGACATGATCGAGCAGGCCCGGCAGCAGTACGAAGCAGCCACGCGTGCCCGGGCCCGGCGCCTGCTGGACGAGGCCGCCGCCGTCGCACGCGACGCCGGTGTGGCCTGTACGACAGTGCAGGCCACATCGGACAGTCCTTACGAAGCCATCATCGCCACCGCGCGCGAGCAGGGCTGCGACCTGATCGTCATGGCTTCGCATGGCCGCAAGGGACTGGCCGGGCTGCTTCTGGGCAGCGAGACCCAGAAGGTTCTCGTCCACAGCACGATTCCCGTCATGGTGCACCGCTAGGCGGGCGATACGAACATAGGACAGCACATCATGTACAAGCGTATCCTGGTGCCAACCGACGGCTCGGCGGTTGCTGAACACGTGGTCCCGGCGGCCATCGAACTTGCCCGCGCCGTCGGCGCCGAGATGGTGGCGCTCTCGGTTGCCGTGCCCGAACCCGCCTTCCAGTCGATCGAGGGGGCCATGGTGGTCGATCCGGGCCGGCAGGGAGAAGTATTGCTGGAGCATGCCCGGACCCTGGCCGCGGCGATCGCCACGAGGGCCAGGGAAGCCGGCGTGAAGTGCAATCCGGTCGCGACGCTCTCGTTCGATCCCGCCGTCACCATCGTCGACACTGCCCGTGAGCAGGGCTGTGACCTGATCCTCATGGGTTCGCACGGGCGACGTGGACTGAGCCTGCTGCTGGCCGGGAGCGTGACACAGGCCGTGATGGCGTCCGCTGCGGTGCCGGTCATGGTGCTGCGTCCCACGGCCGACGCTGGCGCCCAGGGGCTGGCACGGCCGTCTCCCGCCGACAGCACCGTGTAGCGGCATTTCCGGCGCCCCCCACCATCACCGTCATGCAGAAGGAGATTCATGAACAGAACACGTCTGTGGCGCCTCGGCGTGGGGCTAGTCCTGGTCGCCGCCGTGATCGGCGCAGCGCAGGCCTGGCGCCTGTCCCGGCCTCAGGGACCGGGACCGGGCTTTGTCAGCGGCAATGGCCGCATCGAAGCAGTCGAGATCGACATCGCGACCAAGGCCGCCGGCCGGCTCGACCAGGTACTCGTCGAGGAGGGCGATCTGGTCCAGGCCGGGCAGGTCCTGGCACGGATGGACCTGCAGGCGCTGCAGGCCCAGCGCGACGAGGCCGTCGCCCGCGAACAGCAGGCGCGTGATGCGGTGGCCGGGGCCACGGCCCAGCTTGCCATGCGGCGCAGTGACGAAGCCGCCGCCGGCGCCGCGGTCACGCAGCGCCTGGCCGAACTAGACGCGGCCGGCCGGCGCCTGAAGCGCGCCACGACGCTGGCTGCGGCTGGCGCCGTCCCGGTGCAGGAGCTGGACGACAGCGAAGCGCGCATGCGCTCGGCCGAGGCCGCGCTGGCCGCGGCCCGTGCGCAGCAGGATGCCGCCCATGCCGCCGTCGAAGCGGCGCGTACCCAGGTCGTCGGGGCGCGCTCGGCGGTGATGGCTGCGGCGGCAACCACGGCACGTATCGATGCCGAGCTGCGCGACGGCGTGCTGGTCGCGCCGCGGGCCGGGCGCATCCAGTATCGCGTGGCCCAGCCGGGTGAAGTGCTGGGCGGTGGCGGCAAGGTACTGAACCTGGTCGACCTCACCGATGTGTACATGAGCTTTTTCATTCCCGAGACCGCAGCCGGCCGGGTCGCCCTCGGCAGCGAGGTCAGGCTGCAGCTGGATGCGGCGCCGGGATTCGTGCTGCCGGCCACGGTGACCTATGTGGCGAGCGTGGCGCAGTTCACGCCGAAGTCCGTCGAAACGGCCAGCGAACGGCAGAAACTGATGTTCCGGGTCAAGGCACAGGTTGACCGGCGGGTGCTCGAGCACTACACCGCCCAGGTCAAGGCCGGCGTGCCCGGGGTTGCCTGGGTACGGCTCGACCACAAAGCGGCCTGGCCCGCCGAGCTGGCGCTGCGGAGCCTGCCTTGAGTCCGGCCCTGCCGGCGCCCCCGGTGGCGCAGGTCGCGGGACTGGCGCTGCGTTACCGCGGCGCGGTCGCCCTCGACGGCATCGACCTGGACCTGCCTGCCGGCCGTATGGTGGGGCTGATCGGGCCGGATGGCGTCGGCAAGTCGAGCCTGCTCGGGGTACTGGCCGGGGCACGCCGGATCCAGCAGGGCAGCATACGGGTGCTGGGCGGCGACCTGGGAAGCAGCGCCTTCCGGCGCCAGGCTTGCCCGCGCATCGCCTACATGCCCCAGGGACTGGGGCGCAACTTGTACCCGACCCTGTCGGTCGAGGAGAACCTGCAGTTCTTTGCCCGCCTGTTCGGCCAGGAGGCGGCGCAGCGGCGCACTCGCATCGACCTCCTCACCCACAGTACTGGCCTGCATGCCTTTCTGGACCGTCCCGCCGGACAGCTGTCGGGCGGCATGAAACAGAAACTTGGCCTGTGCTGCGCCCTGATCCATGATCCCGACCTGCTGATCCTGGACGAGCCCACGACCGGGGTGGATCCGCTCGCGCGCGCCCAGTTCTGGGACCTGATCGCCGCCATCCGCTCCCAGCGACCAGGCTTGAGCGTGCTGGTTGCCACCGCTTACATGGACGAAGCGCAGCGCTTCGACTGGCTGGTCGCGCTGGATGGCGGGCGGGTACTGGCGGCGGACACGCCCCGGGGACTGCTGGCGCGAACAGCCAGTGCGAGCCTCGAACAGGCCTTCGTCGCACTGCTGCCGGCGCAGCGGCGCCTTGGTTACCGGCCGCTCGGCGCCGTGCGACCACCGCCAGCCAGCGAGGGCGAGCCGGCGGTCGAGGCGCGTGCCCTGGTGCGCCGCTTCGGCGACTTCGTCGCCGTGCAGGACGTGAGCTTTCGCATCGCGCGCGGCGAGATTTTCGGCTTCATCGGTTCGAACGGCTGCGGCAAGACCACCACCATGAAGATGCTGGCGGGCCTGCTCGAGCCCAGCAGCGGCTCGGCCCTGCTGTTCGGCCGGCCCGCAGGCGGGCGCGAGCGTGCGGCGCGGCTGCGCGTCGGCTACATGTCGCAGGGCTTCTCGCTGTACCAGGAGCTGAGCGTGCGCCAGAACCTGCTGCTG
Organism: Massilia brevitalea; assembly: GCF_030711405.1. Classification (GTDB taxonomy): domain Bacteria; phylum Pseudomonadota; class Gammaproteobacteria; order Burkholderiales; family Burkholderiaceae_D; genus Telluria; species Telluria brevitalea. The sequence continues at coordinate 34,279 of NZ_JAULSI010000037.1, read as the reverse complement.
CACGCACGCCTGTACGACCTGCCCGAGGCGCGCGCCGAGGCCCGCTGCGGCGAGGTCGCGCGCCGCTTCGGCCTGGATAGCGTGCTCGATGCGTTGCCCCGCCGCCTGCCGCTGGGCATGCGCCAGCGCCTGTCGCTGGCGGTCGCCATGGTGCATGCGCCGGAGCTGCTGATCCTCGACGAACCCACCTCCGGTGTCGATCCGGTCGCGCGCGACGGTTTCTGGGAAGAGATGCTGCGCCTGTCGCGCGAGGACGGCGTCACGATCTTCATCTCCACCCACTTCATGAACGAAGCGCAGCGTTGCGACCGCGTGGCGCTGATGCATGCCGGCCGGGTGCTGGCCAGCGGCCCTCCAGACGACTTGCGCCGCGAGCGCGGGGCGGACAGCCTGGAAGATGCCTTCATCGGCTGGCTGCGCGAGGCCGAGGGAAACGTCCTTCCGGCCGCGTTGCCCCCGGCGGCCGGGCCGGCGCAGGGCGGCCGCGCAGGCGGATGGCTGCGACGCGCCGGCAGCTATTGCTGGCGCGAGACGCTGGAACTGCGGCGCGACCCGGTGCGCGCCACGCTGGCGCTGTTCGGTTCGCTGTTGCTGATGGTTGTGATCGGTTACGGCATCAGCATGGACGTCGAAGACCTGCGCTATGCGGTGCTGGATCGCGACCAGACCTCGCTCAGCCGCGACTACGCCCTCAACCTGTCCGGCTCGCACTGGTTCGTGGAGCGGCCGGCGCTGCTGGACGACGCCGAGATGGACCGGCGCCTGCGGTCGGGAGAGCTGGCGCTGGCCCTGGAGATTCCCCCCGGCTTCGCGCGCGCGGTGGAGCACGGCCGCCCGGCGCAGATCGGGGCATGGATCGACGGCGCCATGCCGATGCGCGCCGAGACCGTCCAGGGCTACCTGCAGGGAATGCACCAGCAATGGCTCCAGGCACGCGCGCTGCAGAATGGCGCGCCCCCGGGCGCCGCAGCAGTACAGGTCGAAACACGTTTCCGCTACAACCCGGACGTGCGCAGCCTGCCCGCGATGGTGCCGGGCATCATGGCGCTGCTGCTGCTCATGCTGCCCGCGATGCAGGCGGCGCTCGCGGTCGTGCGCGAAAAAGAGATGGGGTCGATCGTCAACCTGTATGTGACGCCGGTGCGACGCAGCGAATTCCTGCTGGGGAAGCAGGCGCCTTACGTGGCGCTGGCGATGGCCAACTTCCTCTTGATGACCCTGATGGCCGTGACAGTGTTCGGCGTGCCGCTCAAAGGCAGCTTTCCCGCGTTGGCCGCGGCTGCGCTGGCCTACGCCTTCAGCGCTACCGGCATCGGCCTGCTGGCCTCGACCTTCACCCGTAGCCAGATTGCGGCGATATTCTTCACCATGATCGGCACCATGATCCCGGCGATCCAGTACGCCGGACTGATCAACCCCGTGATCGCGCTCGACGGCGCAGCGCGCGCGATCGGCGAGGCTTATCCCGCTTCGCACATGCTGACCATCAGCCGCGGGGTATTCGGCAAGGCGCTCGGCCTGGAGGACTTGTCCGGCGACTTCCTGGCCCTGCTAGCCGCCGTGCCGGTCATCCTCGGGTTGGCGATCCTGGCGCTGCCCAAGCAGGAGCGATGAGCATGGGCACGGTCTCGCTGCGCAAGGTCTGGCGCCTCGGCATCAAGGAGTGGTGGAGCCTGCTGCGCGACCCGGTGATGCTGGTGCTGATCGTGTATACCTTTACGGGTGCGGTGTATGTCGCTGCAACCGCACAACCCGACACCCTGACGCGCGCCGCTCTCGCCATCGTCGACGAGGACGGTTCACCCCTGTCGCTGCGCCTGGGCAGCGCCTTTTCGCCGCCGCAGTTCCTGGCGCCCGAACTCATCACACTGGACCAGGCCGACGCCCGCCTCGACCGCGGCACCGCCACCTTCGTGCTGGTGATCCCGGCCGGGTTCCAGCGCCGCGTGCTGGCCGGGCGCCCGGCGGCGCTGCAGCTGAATGTGGACGCCACGCGCATGAGCCAGGCCTTCACCGGCAGCGGCTACGTCCAGCAGATCGTGCTGGGGGAGGTCGCCACCTACCTGCAGGGTGTGCGCATGATGCAGGCCCCTCCGATCGACCTGACCGTGCGCGCCCGCTTCAACCCGGCGCTCGCGCCGTCCTGGTTCGGCGGCCTGATGGAACTGGTGAACAACATCACGATGCTGGGCGTGATCCTGACCGGCGCGGCGCTGATCCGCGAGCGCGAGCACGGTACCGTCGAGCACCTGCTGGTGATGCCGGTCAGCGCGGCCGAGATCATGCTCGCCAAACTGTGGTCGATGGGGAGCGTTGTCTTGCTGGCGGCGCTGGTTGCGCTGCTGGGCATCCTGCGGGCGTTGCTGGGCGTCGGCATCCAGGGATCGGTGCCGCTGTTCTTGGCCGGCGCCTCCTTGCACCTGTTCGCCGCCGCGTCGCTGGGCATCCTGTTGGCCACCCTGGCGCGCAGCATGCCGCAGTTTGGCCTGCTCGTGATCCTGGTCTTGCTGCCGCTGCAAATGCTGTCCGGTGCGACGACGCCCCGCGAAAGCATTCCCTGGGTGCTGCGCGAGCTGATGCTGCTGGCGCCCACCACGCATTTCGTGGAGCTGAGCCAGGCCATCCTGTTCCGTGGAGCGGGAGCGGACGTTGTCTGGCGGCCCTTGCTGGCCCTGGCGGCAATCGGCGCCAGCCTGTACGCACTCGCGCTGGCCCGCTTCGGCAAGGCCATGCGCCAGGGGTGAAACTTTATTCCAACTCTTGAAAGGAACCAACATGGAGAGAATTGCTCTGGTCACCGGCGGCACCCGCGGCCTGGGACTGGCCATCTCGCTGGCCCTGCGCGAAGAAGGCTGCCGGGTGGCGGCGACCTACCACCGCGACGAGGTGGCGGCGCGCCAGGTGGCGGAACAGACCGGTATCGCGGTATTCCGCTGGGATGTCGCCGACGCCGCGGCCTGTCGGGAGGGAGCCGCCCAGGTCGCCGAGCGGCTTGGCCCCGTCGATATCCTGGTGAACAATGCGGGCATCACGGCCGATGCGATGTTCCACAAGATGGACGAGGAACAGTGGTGGCGGGTAATGCGTACCAACCTTGGGTCGATGTTCAACGTGACGCGCCAGGTGATCGAGGGAATGCGCGAACGACGCTTCGGCCGGATCATCAACATCAGTTCGATCAATGGGCGCAAAGGGCAGGTAGGGCAAACCAATTATGCAGCGGCGAAGGCCGGCATCCTGGGGTTTACCAAGGCCTTGGCGCTGGAAAACGCTGCGCGCAATATCACGGTCAATGCGGTGGCGCCCGGCTACTGTGATACCGCGATGGTGTCGGTAGTGCGCCCCGACGTGCTGCAGGCGATCGTGGCCGGCATCCCGGTCGGGCGCCTGGGAACACCGGCCGATATTGGCCGCATGGTCGTCTTCCTGGCGCGCGAGGACGCGGGCTTCATCACCGGAGCCACCTTCGATGTCAACGGTGGCCAATACCTGGCCTGAGTGACGGCGCTCGCCATGCCACTACGGCCGCGCCTGTCAGGCGCAGTGCGCGCAGGAGGCGTGACTCGCCATGACGGTACGGTTGCGTCCGGCGTGCTTGGCATGGTAAAGCGCCTTGTCCGCCTCGCACAGCAGCGCCTCCCAGCTGTCGTGGCCGCACAGGACGGCGACGCCGATGCTCACCGTGGCGTGGATCGGTTCGGCCGCACTCCCCACGCGGGTGCGTTCGAAATTCGCGCGGATCCGCTCGGCGCATTCAAGCGCCTCGGCCGCGCCGGTCTCGGGGAAAACGCAGACGAATTCCTCGCCGCCGACCCGGCCGACGTAGTCGTCCTGGCGCAGGCTGTTCCCGCAGGTGTCGACCAACGCGCGGATCACGGTGTCGCCGGCCGCATGGCCATGGGTGTCGTTGACCCGTTTGAAGTGGTCGATATCGAGCATGGCGACAGCCAGGGGGCGCTGGTGGCGCCGGGCCAGCGACGTGTCGCGTTGGCCGAGCTCCGTGACATAGGCGCGCGACATCGCTCCGCTCAGGCTGTCGAATCGACAGGCGTGCAGCAGTTGCTGCTCGTGGCGCAAGGCCGCGTCGCAAGCGGCGCCGTTCGCCGCCGCGATCAGCATCGCCATCGCGACGGCGATGGCGCTGGTGGCCATCGCGGCGAGCCACACCGGCTGCGCCAGCACCAGGGCGCCCACCACCACGTGGAACAGCGCAGATGGCAGCAGGATGGCCATGCAGCGGCGCGGTCGGGTTTCGATCAAGCCTGCGACAAGTACTGATATGACCAGCACCGGCATGGCCTCGGTGAGCCCGTGCGCCAGCGATGTCGCATTGACGACCAGCGCCACGGAATGCGTGGTGTAGACCAGTGTCCAGCGGGCCAGCGAAGGCACGGGGAGGCTCCGCCAGGCATAGCCTGGCATGCCGAGCAGCACCAGGGCAAGGCGCAGCAGGATGCTGGCCTCGCTCTGGCCGGCGTTGGCGACATAGTCCCAGATTCCCAGGAGTAGCACGCTGACGCTGAAGGCGGGGCCGAGCACTGGCAGACGATCGTCCGGGATGCGAATGGCGCCGCGCTTGGATACCGGCGGATGCCGCGTTACCGGCTCCGCCTCGGCTTGCGCGCTTGGCGCCGCCGCGACTCCCTCGTGCCTGGGCATGGCGGCCGAGCGTCAGTGAGCCAGCAATACCGGAATGGTGGCGTCGGCCAGTACCGTGCGGCTGGCGCCGCCGAGGCACAGTTCGCGCCACCGGGTATGTCCGTAGCAGCCCATTACCAGCAGTCCGCAGCCGCGGCTGCGCGCCAGCGCCAGCAGGTCAGCGCCGGAATCCTGGCCAAGAGGTAAGGTCAGGAACTTTGCTTCGACGCCGTGGCGGCGGAGGTAGGCGCACAGTTCTTCCTGTTCCCGCGTGTAGTCCCGTTCCGCTTCGCCGTCGCCGCACAGCCTGGCCACGGTGACCGCGCGCGCATGCCGGAGCAGGGGAAGGGCGGCACTGGTAGCAAAGGCGGCCTCCTTGCTGCCGTCCCAGGCAAGCAGGACGCTCGGGGCCGGATCCGGGGCGGGGTCCGTGCGCGGCACCACCAGGACTGGCCGGCTGCTGTTCAGGATCAGGTATTCGGGGAGGTCGAGTGCCCCGTCGGTCAAGGCCTCGTCCGGATCGTCCTGGCTGGCGACAACCAGGTCCGCGAAGCGGGCCATGCGCGCCAGGCCGTCGTCGGCCATGTCGTGGACGAGGCGGGTGTCGTAGTTTGCTGCGGTATCGCGCATGGCTGACCGGTACTCATCGAGTGCACGCCGTGCCTGTTCGACCAGCGGAGCAAAGTGGCTTGCAGACAGGCTGCCGGGCGGTGCATCGAAGCCCTTGGGGAAGACCGCGCGCGAGATGCCGGTCATGGCTACCCCAAGCAGGTGGGCGCCGTGCGCTGCGGCGATTGCCGCCGCCATGCGATAGCGTGCAGGGGCGTGGCGGGACAGGTCGACGTGGACCAGGATCGTTCGATAGACCATGAGTGCTCCAGGCGAGGAAAGGATGAGGATCAGGCGGCGATGCCGCGCCGGGCTGCCAGTCCCCGTACACGGCAGGCAGGACGGGCGCTGAACCGCTTCTGCAGGGCCGACACGGCCAGTACCACCTCGGCGGACATCCTGTGCAGCTCGAGCAGGTCGCGCAGGGCGCCGACCACCTCGCGCCCCAGCCCGAGGTTGCCGCCTTCGACCGCCGGCATCACGCGGTGCAGCGCGCTCAGGATGAGCGCATTGTTCTGCCGCCGTTCACGCAGGCCGGGAATGCCCAGCGCCTCCATGGTCAGCTCCTCGCGCCGGAATCCCGCCTCGACTGCGGCAACCAGGGCCGGGAAGCCATTCGCAAAGGGCTTGTCCGGCGCGTCGGACGCCTGCGCGACGCGCTGGCAGAGGGAGTGGCGTGCATGGCGCAGGACAGCGCACAGCGCCTGCGCGTCGGGGGCGATGGGGAGGCGGGATTTCATCGTCATCCTTTGATACATATTGATGACTATCAGTTTCCACGCCTCCCGATAAAGTTTGCTTGATGCAAATCAAAAACCTCACGGGCTTAATGGGCCAGGAGCACTGGTATTGTCATGGACTGCAGGACCGTTGCCGTTGCGCCTCCGAGCAGCAGCTCGCGGAAGCGCGATTGGCCGTAACCACCCATCACGAGCAGGCCGGCACCCGACTCCGCCGCCTCTGCCAGCAGGGCTTCTCCGACGTGCTGTCCGCCGGAACACCGGTGTGCACCTGCGCTGATGCCGTGACGCCGGAGATAGCCAAGCAGCCTTCCGGAGGGATCCCCGGCCTGATCGAGCGGCGCGGCGGCGCCGTCGCATGTCATCACGGTCACGCCGACGGCCATGCGCAGCAGCGGCAGCGCCGCGGCGGCGGCGCGCGTCGCCTCCACGCTGCCGTCCCAGGCAACCAGCGCCTTGCCGCGCAGGTCGGGCGCGCTACCGGCAGCGGGGACCACCAGCATGGGGCGCCCGCCGTGGAGCAGCAGGTACTCGGGCAGGTCGCCGAGCGTGCCGCGGGCAGGGGCGTCGCGGTCGCTTTGCCCCACCACGACCAGGTCGCAATAGCGCGCCTGCTGCGCCATGCCGCCATCGACGTCGTCGTCGATCAGTCGCTCCTCGAACGAAGCGACGCCTTCCTCGCGCACGATGCGGCCGAACAGCTCCAGCCCCGCCGCAGCGTCGCGCCGCATCGCGGCGCAGCACTCGGCAAGGGCCGGTCCGCCTTCGGCGATGATTCGCGGCGGGATGAAGCGAGAGATGCCGGTCAGCGCGCTGCCCACCAGGTGGGCATCGGACGCGCGCGCCAGGCGGGACGCGAGGCGCAGGCGGTCGGCGGCTCCCCTGGCGGTATCTGCATGAACGAGGATGGTCTTGTAGCACATGCGCGGCTCCTGTCGATGAAGGTGAAGCTGCCGAGCGTAGTGCCGGTGCCGTCGCAAGTCCACTACGAACTCGGCATTAGCAGGTTTTTGTAAGTCGATTTTGATCTCGGTCAACTTATTTTATGCTTGCTCCAGTACGCTTGGCGATATGACAAACTGAGGGGGCATGTGCATGAGTGTGCGGAATCTTGAACGGTTTTTTTCGGCGCGTTCCGTGGCCGTGATCGGTGCGTCGGCGCGTGCCGGAAGCATCGGTGCAACGGTGCTGTCGAATCTCCTGAACGCCGGTTTTCACGGTGCAGTCTGGCCGGTCAACCCCAGGTACCGCGAACTCGCCGGCATGCCGGTCTACCGCGACGTGGACGAACTGCCGGGCTGTCCGGAACTGGCCGTGATCTGCACGCCGGCCGCGACCGTCCCTGGTATCGTGGCGGCGCTCGGGAGAGTCGGCTGCCGGGCGGCAGTCGTGCTCAGCGCCGGGTTGGACGGCCCCGGACCGGGCGGACGCAGCCTGCGCCAGGCCATGCTCGATGCGGCGCGTCCCTTCCTGCTGCGCATCCTCGGTCCGAACTGCGTCGGGCTGCTGGTGCCCGGCATCGGACTCAATGCCAGCTTCGCCCCGGTTGCGGCGCTGCCCGGGAGGCTCGCCTTCGTTGCCCAGTCCGGGGCGCTGGTGACGGCTGTGCTCGACTGGGCGCGCACGCGCCGTATCGGCTTCTCGTGCTTCGTGTCCCTGGGCGATGGCAGCGACGTCGATTTCGGCGACCTGCTCGACTACCTGGCCGGCGACACCGGCACCGATGCCATCCTGCTGTATGCGGAGAGTGTGCGCCAGGCGCGCAAATTCATGTCCGCCGCGCGCAGTGCGGCGCGTGCCAAGCCCACCGTGATCGTCAAGGCCGGGCGCGTCGCCGAAGCCGCGCATGCGGCCTACAGCCACACGGGGGCGCTGGCCGGGGCCGACCGGGTCTACGACGCCGCGCTGCGGCGCGCCGGCATGCTGCGCGTGTACACGACAGCGGAGCTGTTCGACGCCGTCGCCATCCTGGCGCAGCCACGCCGTCCGGCCGGTGGGCGGCTGGCGATCCTCACCAATGGTGGCGGACCGGGGGTGATGGCCACCGACGCGCTGGTCGGCGGCGGCGGCACGCTCGCGCAGCTGGACCCGGCCACCATCGACGCCTTGTCGCAGGGCCTGCCGCCTACCTGGTCGCACGGCAACCCGGTCGATATCATCGGCGACGCTCCCGTGGAACGCTACCGCTTCGCGCTGCAGGCGCTGCTGGACGATCCCGGCACCGATGCGGTCCTGTTCATCCACGCCCCGACCGCGATCGTTTCCAGCGCCGAAATCGCACGCGCGCTGCTGCCGCTGATGCGCGCCGCCCGCTTGCCGGTACTGTGCTGCTGGCTGGGCGGCGACAGCGTCGCCCAGGCGCGCGCGCTCTGCCTCGATGCCGGCATGCCGGTGTTCGACACCCCGGAAGAAGCGGTGCGCGGCTTCCAGCAGTTGGTCGACCATGGCCGCAACCAGCGGCTGCTGACCCAGGTGCCGCCAGCCTGCGCGATGGGCGCGCCCGACTGCGCCGCTGCACGGGGGCACGTGGATGCGCTGCTGGCGCGCGGGGTGACGGCGGTCGGCGAAGCCGACGCCAAGGCGGTCCTGGACGCCTATGGTATCGGCGTGGTGCGGACAGAGACGGCCCGGAACGCGGCGGAAGCGATCGCCGCGGCGCGTGTTGTGGGCTATCCGGTGGCACTGAAGATCCAGTCGCCCGATGTCGTCCACAAGAGCGACGTGGGCGGCGTCGTGCTCGACCTGGCGGACGAGGCGGCGCTCGTGGAGGCGCTTGCCGCCATGGAAGCGCGGGTAGGCCGCCTGCGGCCCGGCGCACGCCTGGCCGGCTTCACCGTACAGGCAATGGCGCGCCGGCCCCAGGCGCACGAGTTGATCGTCGGCGTCGCCACCGACCCGGTTTTCGGCCCCGTGGTGCTGTTCGGCCAGGGCGGCGTGGCGGTCGAAGTCACTGCCGACCAGTCGATCGCCCTGCCTCCGTTGAACCGCATTCTCGCCGCCGACCTGGTCGGGCGCACCCGCGTGGCGCGGCTGCTGGAGGGTTTTCGGGACCGCCCGCGCGCCGACCTCGACGCCTTGTACGACGTGCTGGTGCGGGTCGGACAGATGGTGGTCGACCTGCCGGAACTGGCAGAGCTCGACATTAACCCCTTGCTGCTGGACGCTGGCGGCGCGGTCGCGCTCGACGCCCGCATGCGCCTGGTGCCGGTGGCCCCCGGGGCCGACCCGCTGGCAAGGATGGCAATCCTGCCTTACCCGGACTGGCTGGAGCAGCAGGTCGACAGCGTGCTCGGGCCCCTGACGCTGCGGCCGATCCGCCCCGAGGACGCGCCGGCACACCAGGCATTCTTCCACGCGCTCAGCCCCGAGGACGTGCACTTCCGCATGTTCGGCATGATGCGCGAGCTGCCGCCGGCCCAGCTGGCCCGTTTCACGCAGATCGATTATGCGCGCGAGATGGCCTTCATCGCCACCCGCGGCAGTAGCGCCAGCGCCGAGACACTCGGTGTGGCACGCGTGATCATCGATCCCGACAATACGGTGGGCGAGTTTGCGGTGGTGGTGCGCTCCGACCTGAAAGGACGCGGACTCGGCCACATCCTGATGCAGCGCCTCCTCGCGTATTGCCGGCAGCGCGGCCTGGCACGGGTGCGTGGCGTCGCGCTGGCCGAGAACGTGCGCATGCACGGACTGGCGCGGGCCTGTGGCTTCCGCCTCGACACCGGCGCGGATGGCACCGTCGAGATGACGCTCGAGCTGGGCGGGGAGCTGTGCTGATGGGCAACCGCATTCTGGTCGTCCAGGGCCATCCCGACTGCACGCGTGCGCATCTCTGTCACGCGCTCGCCGAAGCCTATGCGGAAGGCGCCCGCGCCGCCGGCCATGCCGTCGAGTTCGTCGAGCCCGCGCGTCTGGGGCTGCCGCTACTGGCCAGCCAGGAAGAGTGGCAACACGGCGCACCGCCTGCCGGCGTGCCCGCGGTCCAGGAGGCGATCACGCGCGCGCAGCACCTCGTGTTCTTCTATCCGCTCTGGCTGGGGGACATGCCGGCCGTGCTCAAGGGTTTCCTGGAACAGGTCGCGCGGCCCGGCTTTGCCCTCGACCCAACGCCGCGCAATCCGCTGCGCGCCGGCCTGCTCGCGGGACGCAGCGCGCGCCTGGTCGTCACCATGGGCATGCCGGCACCGTTCTACCGCTGGTTCTACGGTGCGCACAGCGTCAGGCTCATGCGTCGCAACATCCTCGGCTTTGCCGGTATTGGGCCGGTGCGCAGCACCATCGTGGGCGGCGTCGGCACGCTCGACGCTGCTGCCGTCGAGCGCTGGCGCAGCCGCATGCGCCGGCTCGGCGCGCAGGCCCGCTGACCGGTAAAGCGTCAGCGGCGGCGCGCCGGTCCGATGCCGGTCAGCATGAGCAGGGCAGCGCCGGCCAGCCGCAGGAACGCCGGCTCGCGCGCCGCCTCGGGGCGATCGCGGCCCAGCCGCGCCGGCGGTTGTCGGGCAGGGCATTGGGACCATCGTCCGCCAGCCGGCTTGCGGCTTCGGCATCGGATAGTCCGGCGAGTGCCCGGATCTGTTCGGCGTTCATGGGACCAACACGTAGCTGCCGGGCGCCGGCGCCAGCCCGATGATGGGCGGCGGCGGTTCGACCTGCGGTCCGGCGTGCGCCGCCAGCCATGCTTCCCATGCGGGCCACCAGCTGCCTTCGTGCGCCTCGGCGCCGCGCTCCCAGCTGTCGGGGTCCACATAGGGCGCGTCATGCGCATGCGTGGCGATCTGGTAGCTGCGGCGCGGGGTTCCCGGCGGCGAGACCACCCCGGCATTGTGGCCGCCGGAGGTCAGCAGGAAAGTGACTTCCGTATCGGCAAGCGCGATGATCTTGTACACCGAGCGCCAGGGAGCCACGTGGTCGGTGCGCGTGCCCACCGCAAACACCGGCAGGTGGATGTCGGTCAGGGACACGGGGCGGCCGTCGACGTGGTAGCGCATGCTGGACAGGCTGTTCTTGAGGAAGAGCTTGCGCAGGTACTCCGAGTGCATGCGGTAGGGCATGCGGGTGGCGTCCGCATTCCATGAAGCCAGGTCATTGTCTTTCTCCGGAAGGTCGAGCAGGTACTGGCGCAGGCGGCGCGACCAGATCAGGTCATTCGAGCGTAGCAGCTGGAAGGCCCCGGCCATCTGGCGGGTGTCGAGGTAGCCCTGCTGCCACATGGCGGCTTCCAGGAACCTGACCTCGCTGTCGTCGATGAACAGGGAAAGCTCTCCCGGCTCGGTGAAATCGACCTGGGCCGCAAGCAGGGTCATGCTGGCCAGGCGCCTGTCCTTATCACGCGCCATGGCGGCCGCGGCAATCGCCAGCAGGGTCCCGCCCAGACAATAGCCGCAGGCATTCACCTGTCCTGCCCCGGTTTGTGCAACGATAGCGTCAAGCGCGGCCATGACGCCCAGGCGCCGGTAGTCTTCCAGCGACAGGTCGCGGTCGCCGGCATCGGGATTCTTCCAGGAGATCATGTAGACGGTATGCCCACGCTCGACCAGGTAGCGCACCAGTGAATTCTGTGGTGACAGGTCGAGGATGTAGTATTTCATGATCCAGGCCGGCACGAACAGCAACGGCTTCGCGTGCACTGTCGGGGTGACGGGATCGTAGCGCAGTAGTTCGATCAGCCGGTTGCTCAGCACCACCTTGCCTGGCGTCAGTGCGACGTCCCGGCCCGGCAGATAGGCCAGCGCTGGCCGTGTCCCTGACAGCGCGTTGCGTGCATCCTTCACGGCACGCAGCATGCCATGCACCAGGTTTTGCCCGCCGCTGGAAACCGTGGTCTTCTGCACCACCGGGTTGGTGGCGATGAAGTTCGAGGGCGCCACCGCGTCCAGCATCTGGCGTGCCACGAAGGTGACGACATCGGTGTGGTGGGGCGCGACGCCCGGGACGCCGCAGGTGGCGTGGTGCCACCACTGCTGGGTGAGCAGGAAGCCCTGGCTGACCACGTTCCATGGCCACGCCTGCCAGGCCGGATCGGCGAAGCGCTTGTCCTGTGCCAGCGGCTCCACGGCTCCCGCGCTCTGGCCGGCCGCGGCAGCGGCCACGTACTGCAGCCAGCGGGCGACGTTCGAACCAGCTTGCAGCGCCAGTTCGGCCTGCTTGTCGGGCGAGAGCGCTAGGTGACTGGCCCAGTCCTGCCAGGCCAGCGCCAGCGCGGCCGGCGAGACGTGCGCGGTCAGCCGGCCGAGCCAGGCATTCAGGACCAAGTCCGCCGTCGCATGCCCGGTGTACCACTCGGGCGAGGCAGCGTGGCGGCCGCCCTGCCAGGTGCTGCCCTCCCGCCGCAGTTCGCTGGCCGGGACGCCATGTTCGGCCTGTCCCATGGCTCAGTGCGCCAGCAGCAGGGGGACGGGGGCGCGCTCGAGCAGTTCCCGCGTGACGCCGCCCAGCACCCACTCGCGGTAGCGGCTGTGGCCGTATGCACCCGTGACCATCAATCCCGCGCCGCTGTCGCGTGCCAGCGCCACCAGGGCAGCGCCGTCGGTCGACCTGGTGCGTTCGCACACCACCTCGACCCGTACGCCGTGCCGCGCCAGGTAGAGCGCCATGTCGGCGCCCGGCTCCTCGCCGTGCAGGTCGGAGAGCTGGTCCGGATTGATCAGGGCGAGCTTGACGTTCTCGGCGCGCTGCAGCAGCGGCAGCGCGGCGGCGATCGCGCGCATGGCCTGCATGCTGCCGTCCCAGCCGACGACCGCGACGCCGGGAATGCTTGCCTTTTCGTAGTGCGGCGGAACCACCAGCACCGGCCTGGCCCCGCGCAGTGCGAGGAACTCCGGCAGGTGGCGCACGCGCGCCGGCAGAGCGCGCTCGGGGGCGTCGGGACGGTCCTGGCTCAGCACGACCAGGTCGGCATAGCGCGACTGCAGCAGCAGCGCATAGCGCGTGTCGTCGTCCACCATGCGCGTTTCGAGCGATGAGACGCCGAGGCGGAGCGCATCCTGGCGGAACGCCTCAAGCCGCGCATGGGCGGCGTCACGCAAGCCCTGGAAATCGGATTCCGGTTCCGGCACCGGCACCCCGGCGGAACCGGCAACCAGGGCATAGTCGAGCCAGCTGATGCCGGTGGCCGCGCTGCCGACGAGGTGGGCCCCATGGTCGTTGGCCAGCAGTGCGGCGGCACGCAGGCGGCTGTCCTGGTCAGGTCCGCCATCGATATGCACTACGATTGTCTTGTACATGTTAGATCCTTTCAGGAACCGAAGATGGGTAAGAGGTCGGCCTGCGGGCTCCGTGTCGGTCGCGGCCGAGGCTGCAAATAACTCTAGAGCTATACCGAATCAAAGTCAGATCCGCATTTGATCGAGATCAAAAAAATAGAAACTTTAAGCAAGATTGGCATATCCGCAACAGTGGCTTCGGTTATTGTCACGGAACAATTATGATGTTGCTTGCTCATATTGACATTATCTCGATCTTGAAAACCGATACCGTTTCCGAGGGCAGCCTCGGCTGGTTGCTGCGCGCAAGTCGCGACCCCATGCTGGTAAGCGACGCATCCGGCGTCATCGTGCTCGCCAATGAACCACTCTGCGCGCTGCTCGGCTGGCCTGTGGAAGAGCTCCTGGGGGAGCCCGTGGAACTGCTGGTACCGCCGGCCGCGCGCGGTCGGCACGCAGCATTGCGGCACGCATCGACCGGCGCCGCACGCGCCATGGGCGCCGGACGTTTTGATGCGTTCACCATGTCCGGGGCCAATATTCCGGTCGAGATCAGCTTGTCGCCCTTCCAGACGGAGGACGGCATGCGCCTGACACTGGCCACCGTGTACGACCTGCGCCCGCGCCTGCGCGCCGAACAGGAACTGCGCGACAGCGAGGAACGCATGCGAGCCGTGTTCGAGACGGCGGTGGACGGCATCATCACGATCGACGAAGCGGGCCGTATCGAGCGGCTGAACCGGGCCGCGGAGCGCATCTTCGGCTATGCCGAGCACGAACTGGCGGGGCGCAACATCGCCACCCTGATGCCGCCGCTGGATCGCGAACGCCACGACGGCTACCTGCGGCACTACCTGGCGACGGGCGAGCGCCGCATCCTCGGCCGCGGCCGCGAAGTGCAGGGACTGCGCAAGGACGGGCGCCGCTTTCCGATGGAGCTGGCGGTTGCCGAGATGCGCATCGGCGAGCGCAGGATGTTTACCGGCCAGGTGCGCGACATCAGTGCGCGCAAGGCTGCCGAGCTGGAAAACGCCCGGCTGCTCGACGGTCTGCGCGTCGCCAACGAGGAACTCGAAAATTTTGCCTATGTCGTGTCGCATGACCTGAAGGCGCCCCTGCGCGCCATCGGATCGCTGGCGGATTGGCTGTCGACCGACTACGGCGACCGCTTCGACGACGAGGGCAGGGAACACATGCGCCTCCTGATCGGCCGCGTGCATCGCATGGGTGCGCTGATCGACGGCATCCTGGCCTATTCGCGCGTTGGCCGCCGCGCCAGCACGCTGCAGGTGGTCGACCTGAACGAGGCGGTGGCCGAGGCTGTCGACCTGCTCGGGCCGCCGCCAGCGGTGCGTGTCGAGGTGCAGGCCGGGTTGCCGATCGTGCTGGCGGAGCCGACGCGGATCCGCCAGGTCTTCGCCAACCTTGTCTCGAACGCCATCAAGTACATGGACAAGGCCGAGGGACAGGTCACGGTCGCGTGCACCGATGCGGGCGCGGCATGGCGTTTTTCGGTGGCCGACAATGGTCCCGGCATCGAGGCCCGGCACTTCGAACGGATCTTCCAACTGTTCCAGACCCTGGCCCCGCGCGACCGCGTCGAAAGCACCGGGGTCGGGCTGGCGCTGGTGAAGAAGATCGTCGAGATAGCCGGGGGGCGCATATGGGTCGAGTCCACGCCGGGCCACGGCAGTACGTTTTTCTTTACTTATCCAAAGCTGCCGCAGGCAGCGAACACGCATGAAACTGACGAATAAACCCATCCTGCTGGTCGAGGACGACCACGTCGACGTCCTGACCACCCGCCGCGCACTGCAAGAGATCCATGTGACCAATCCACTCGCGGTATGCGAGAACGGCGAGCAGGCGATTGGCTGGCTGCGCGACGCTGCCGAGCCCCCCTGCATCATCCTGCTCGACCTGAACATGCCGATCATGAATGGCATCGAGTTCCTCCAGAGCATAAAAGGCGATGCCCGCCTTCGCCGTATCCCGGTGGTGGTGCTGACCACCTCGGATGAGCAGGAGGACAAGGTGCGCAGCTTCGACCTCGGGGTCGCGGGCTACATGGCCAAGCCGGTGGACTACCGCCGCTTCGTCGAGGTCATGCGCTCGATCGACTTGTACTGGACCATCAGCGAGATGCCCTGACATGGATCCGACCCTGATACTGTTGGTCGACGACGACCTGGTCGACCGCATGGCCTGCCGCCGCAGGCTGGCCGGAGGCACGCCGGAATTCTTCGCGGTGATCGAAGCCGAAGACGGGGAAACGGGCCTGCAGCTGGCGCGCAGCACCCAGCCGCAATGCATCCTGCTCGACCACCACCTGCCCGACCTGAGCGGACTGGACTTCCTGGCGCGGCTCCGCGCGGAGCCGGACGATACGCTGCGCCATCTCCCGGTGCTGATGCTGACCGGGGCCGACAGCGCCGCCATCGCAACCGAAGCGATGCGCCGCGGCGCCGGCGACTACCTGGTCAAGGACGGTGAAGGACGCTACCTCGACCTGCTGTCGGCGACGGTCGAGCGCTTGGTGCGCGAACGCCGCATGATGGAGGAGAAGCGCAGGGCCGAGGCCAAGTTCCGTACCTTGGTCGAGCAAATCCAGGCGATCAGCTACGTGGTGGCGCCGGAGCGCCCCGATGCGCTGGACTACATCAGTCCTCAGATCCGCGCACTCGGCTATACGGCCGAGGAATGGCTGGCCGACCCCGGCCTGCACGCGGCCTGCATGCTGCCCGAGGAGCGCGCCGGCGTGGTACAGCTGCTGCACGATACGCGGCGCCACGGCCTGCCGCTGCGGCATGAATACCGCCTGCGCGCGCGCGACGGGACCCTGCTGTGGTTCCGCGACCAGGCCGACCTCGTGCGCGACGAAGGCGGCAGACCGCTGTTCGTGCAGGGCACACTGGTGGACATCACGGTCAACAAGCTGGCCGAGCAGAGCCTGAACCAGTCGCAGGATGCCCTGCGGCGCCTCGCCGCCTACCAGGAGCGTATCCGCGAGAACGAACGGCAGCGCATTGCCCGCGAGCTTCATGATGAGCTCGGCGGTGTGCTGACCGGTATCAAGGCCTACCTGTCCGTGCTCGGCGAACGCAGCCGCCAGTCGCGCGAGGCGCCCGATCCGCTGCTCGGCGAGGCGGGCGAACTGGCACAGAACGCGATCGACACGATGCGTCGCGTGATCACGGATTTGCGCCCGAGCGTGCTCGACCAGCTCGGCATCTGGGCGGCCCTGGAATGGCAGCTCGACCAGGTCGGAAAACGTGCGGGATTGCAGTGCAGCTGCGCGATCGATCCGGTCGCCGCCATCGCACTCGATCCGGACCGCAGTACCGTGCTGTTCAGGATCGTCCAGGAAGCGCTCACCAATGTCCAGCGCCATGCACAGGCAAGCCGGGTCGCGCTGCAGGTGAGACGCGACGGCGCTGAACTCGTGCTCACCGTCGAAGACGATGGGCGTGGCGTCCACGCTTCCTCCGACGCCAATGGCTCATGGGGTATCCTCGGCATGCAGGAGCGCTCGCGCAGTGTCGGCGGCGACCTCGCCATTCTTCCGCGGCCGGGCGGCGGGACCATGGTCAGGCTGCGCTTGCCGGTCGAGGTATGCCATGCATGAGCCGATCCGGGTATTGCTGGCGGACGATCACACGATCGCCCGCAACGGGGTACGGCTCATGCTCGGCACCGCCGACGACATCGAGGTCGCGGGAGAAGCCGCCGATGCCAGGCAGGCGCTGGAGCTGGCGCGCAGCGAGCGCTTCGATGTCGCCCTGCTGGACATCACCATGCCCGGCATGAACGGGCTGGACCTGCTGCGCCACCTGCGCAGCCAGGTCCCGGCCATGGCCGCGCTCATGCTCAGCACCTATTCCGAGGAAATCTACGCGGTTCGCGCGCTCAAGCTCGGCGCCGCTGGCTACCTGACGAAGGACGTGCCGACCGGCGTGCTGGTGGACGCCGTCCGGCGCGCCGCCAGCGGGCGCCGCTACGTCAGCCCGACATTGATGGACAAGCTGGCGGCCCTGGTGAGCGGCGATGGTGGAACGGCCGGTCACGAATCCCTGTCGAACCGCGAGCTCGAGGTGCTGCGGCTGATCGCCCGGGGCGATCCGCTGGTGCAGATCAGCGAGCGCCTGCACTTGAGTCCGCAGACCGTCACGACCTACCGTGCCCGCATCCTCGAAAAGATGGGCATGGGCAGCAATGCGGAACTGACCCGCTATGCGCTGGAGAATGGCCTGATCTGAGTACTCGCCCCGAGTAGGGGAAGCCCTACAGCATGCCCTTGGGCCGGACTGACACGATACCGCCGGGATGGCCGCTGGCGGTATTCCGCCCCGCCCCGGATACTGTTTGCATCGATTGCAACAGAAGGCGGAAACAGCATGGACAGCATGACGGGAACGGGTGTGGTCGGGATCGGCCAGGCCGGCGGCCATGGCAGCAGCAGCGGTAGCGGTAGCGGCAAATGCACGACCTGCGCTTACCGTAACCTGTGCCTGCCCCCGGGACTGAGCGGGCGCCAGCTCGCTGTCGTGGAAGGGGCGCTGGGATGCCGGCGCCGGATCGCCCGCAACAGCGCCTTGTTCCGGGACGGGCAGCCGTTCGGCAACCTGTACGCGGTCCGCGTCGGCCATTTCATGACTACCCGCGCCGACCATCGTGGCGAACACTATATTACGGGCTTCCACATGGCGGGCGAACTGCTCGGGATGGACGCGATCGGCAGCGGCAGCCACGCCAGCAGCGCGATCGCGCTCGAGGACGGTGAAGTGTGCGAACTCCCTTACGCACGCCTGCAGCGCTTGCTGGTCGAATTTCCCCAGTTCATGGAGCACTTTCACCGGATCCTCAGTCAAGAGATCCAGCGCGAGCAGTCCGCCATCCGTTTCCTGGGCATCCTGCGCGCCGACGAGCGCCTTGCCAGTCTGTTGCTGAACCTGTCGTCGCGCTATGCGATGCGCGGCTTTTCGCCGCGCCGCTTCCGGCTCCGGATGGGACGCGACCATATCGCGCGCTACCTCGGTTTGACTATCGAGACCGTCAGCCGCCTGCTGGGACGGTTCCGCGAACAGGGCCTGATCGCCATTGAGCAGCGCGACGTCGAGCTCCTCGACATGCGTCGCCTGGAAGGGATTGCCGCAGGCGCGGCGAGATGACACTGCGCGCGGCCGCAGCCTGCCGATGGCGGCCGCCCGTTCACCAACCATGCATCGGCACCAGACCAGGAGAACATCATGTCCAAGCACCTCACCCATTTCGAACCCTTCGCCGACCTGATTTCCTTCGACCCGCTGCGCGGCTTCGAGGACCTGTTCCGCGAGTTGCGCCATCCCGCGCTGCTGCGCCAGGAAGCGGCGGCGTTCCGTCTCGATGTCGACGAGACCGAACAGGCCTATACCGTGAGCGCCGAGATTCCCGGCGTACGCAAGGAAGACATCAAGGTCGACATCGACGGCAACCGGGTCGCCATTACGGCCGAGCGCAAGGTCGAGCACGAAGAGAAGCAGGGCACCAGCGTGCGCAGCGAGCGCCGTTGGGGCAAGCAGTACCGCAGCTTCGTGCTGCAGGTCCCGGTCGACGAGGGCAAGGCCGAAGCGAAATACGACAATGGCGTGCTCAAGCTCGTGCTGCCGAAGAAGGCCGACGCGGGTGGGCGCCGCCTGGCGATCGCCTGATCCGGCCCGGGCGAACAAGGACGGCAGGCCATGGATACTACTGCACGGCAACCGTGGGATCGCGGGATCGACTGGGACCGGCTGGCGGGCGAAGGGTCGGGTCTCGATACCCGGACCCGGCTCGGCGTCGCGGCGCTGCTCGACACCGTGCGCCGCTTCGCCGCACCTTGCGCGTTCCAGGCGTGCGAGCCGCCGCTGCTGACCCTGTCGGAACTGCTGTGGCAGGCTGCCGGCAGCAGCGCATGGGGGATTCGCGGGGATCCGGCGGCCGCTGACGGCGCCGTCGACGTGTACGTGGCGCTGGCGTCCGGCATCTACCGCTTCCATCCCACCAGCCTGGACCTGGAAGCACTGAACGCCCGCGATGTCCGCCCGCTGCTTGTTTGCCCGGGGCAGGGCCGGTGCGCACCCATCAATCTCATCTACGTGCGCAGCGCAACGCACGGGGGGCGCCTTCCCGAGCGCGATGCGGCCGCGCTGGCCGCCCTGCGCACCGCGACCTTGTTCGAGAACGTTTCGCGCGGCTGTGCGGCCAGGGGACTGGCGACTGCGGCGCACGGAGGGCTGGACCGGCCAACGCTGGCCGCCATCCTCGGCCTGGCGTCGCACCAGGCGGTGGTGCTGACGCAGTCGGTTGGCTACGCCGCGCCGGCGATCCCGGGCCCTCGCTGGGGCAGCCTCGAATTCGAACTCATGTCTAGGAGAACACAATGAAAGCACTGGTGTACCGCGGCCCCGGCCAGCGTGCGCTGGAAGAACGCAGCAAACCGGCGATTCGCCATCCGGGAGACGCCATCGTGCGCCTGACCCGCACCACGATCTGCGGCACCGACCTGCACATCCTGAAAGGCGACGTGCCGAGCTGCGAACCGGGCACGATTCTCGGCCACGAAGGTGTCGGGGTCATCGATTCGGTCGGCGCCGCAGTGAGCGGATTCCGCCCGGGCGAGCGGGTCCTGATTTCCTGCATCACCTCCTGCGGGCGCTGCGACTACTGCCGCAAAGGAATGTATTCGCACTGCCTGGATGGCGGCTGGATCCTCGGCAATCGCATCGACGGCACCCAGGCCGAGTACGTGCGCATTCCCCATGCGGATTTCAGCCTGCACCATATCCCGGACGGCGCCGACGAGGAGGCACTGGTCATGCTCAGCGATATCCTGCCGACCGGCTTCGAATGCGGGGTCCTGAACGGCAAGGTGCGCCCGGGCGGCAGCGTCGCCATCGTCGGGTCCGGCCCGATCGGCCTGGCAGCCCTGATGACGGCGCAGTTCTACAGTCCGGCGACGCTGGTGATGATCGACCCCGACGCCAGGCGGCTGGAGCTGGCGCTGCGCTTCGGCGCCACCCATGTGCTGAAGCCTGGACGGGACGTAGCGGCGCGCGTCATGGCGCTCACCGCGGGGCGGGGCGCCGATACCGTCATCGAGGCGGTCGGGCTGCCGGCCAGCTTCGAACTATGCCAGGAGCTGGTCGGACCGGGCGGCGTGATCGCCAATGTCGGTGTCCACGGGAACAAGGTGGACCTGCACCTCCAGCGCCTGTGGTCGCACAACATCACGATCACGACGCGCCTCGTGGATACCGGGACCGTGCCTCAGCTGATGCAAGCGGTCGTATCCAACAAGATCGATGCCGAACGATTCATTACGCACCGCTTCCCCCTGGAGCGGATCGACGAGGCCTACCGCACCTTCGCCGCCGCGGCCGACACCGGGGCGCTCAAGGTGGTCGTCACCGTCAGCGATTGAGCCAGGGACGCTTCCAGCCAGCATTACTCACAACAACACAACTTTTACTCACCATGAAAGAAGACATCATGAAAACCATGCACAAGAAACTGATTCAAATGGCCGTAGTCGCAATCTGCGCCGGCGCCGCCGGCGCGGTCGCCGCGGCAGGTGCACCGGCAAAAGCCGATACCACGTCAGCTGCGGTCAAACAGGGCGCCGCCGCAAGCCAGCACGTGACCGACGCGATCGCCGTGGTCGGCAAGATCGAGGCCGAGGGGCGCCTTCACGCCGTGCTCGGCAATGCGAAAGGCATCTTCATCGTCCCTTCCTACGGGCGTGCGGCGCTCGGCGTGGGTGCGGCGGGCGGGACCGGCATCCTGCTGGTACGCCGCGCCGAAGGCGGCTGGAGCGATCCGGTGTTCTACAAGACCGGAGGGTTGAGCGTCGGGCTGCAGGCCGGGGCGGCGGGCGGGGCCATGGCGCTCATCCTGAACAACGACAAGGCCGTCAGCGAGTTTCTGAAAAAGAATAATTTCTCCATCAATGCCAAGGCTGGCCTGACCGTGGTCAACTGGAACAAGATGGTGCAAGGATCGGCCGGCACCGGCGACGTGCTTGCATGGAGCGACACCAAGGGTCTGTTCGGCGACGTCGCCACGCTGGAATTCAACGACATCCGCTACAACCAGGCAATGACGAATGCCTATTACCAGCGCTCGCTGTCGGCAAGCGATGTCATCGATGGCAAGACCGGCAACCCGCAGGCCGGTCCCCTGGTGCAGGCGCTGGTGGCTGCGGCTGCGCCAATCCGCTGAATCAAACCGCGACACTGTCCTGCCGCTTCGCTGCGGCGGGGCAGTTTGTCCAGTACAGCTCGGTCGTAACGATTTGATATAGATCAATGCTTCGAGAGTTGCTCCGCCAATAAGATGGATGCATCGGGCTCGTCTTTGCGCCCGGACAACATAAAGGCTTCATATGCGGATTCAATTTCTCGGCGGTACAGGAACCGTCACCGGGTCGAAATACCTGCTCGCCAGCGAGCATGCCTCCATCCTCCTCGATTGCGGGCTATTCCAGGGATACAAACAGCTGCGCCTGCGTAACTGGGCCCCCCTGCCGTTCGATCCGGCACAGCTGGACGCCGTGGTTTTGACTCATGCCCACCTCGACCACAGCGGTTACCTGCCCCTGCTGGTCAAGGAAGGCTTCCGCGGCAGGATACTGTGCACCGAAGCGACCGCCGACCTGTGCCGGATCCTGCTGCCCGACAGCGGGCACCTGCAGGAAGAAGACGCCGCCTTCGCCAACCGCCACGGTTACAGCCAGCACAGCCCGGCCCTGCCGCTGTATACGGAAGAGGACGCGCGCGCCTGCCTGCGGCAGTTCGCCCCGGTTCCCTTCGATACGCATGTGCCGGTCGCGCCGGGCCTGGGTGCGAAGTTCAGTCGCGCCGGGCACATCCTGGGCGCCGCCATCGTGGCAATCGACGACGGCAGTCGACGCATTACTTTTTCGGGCGACCTGGGCCGCTCGGACGATCCCGTCATGGTGGCGCCGGCGCCGCTCGAAGCGAGCGACTACGTGGTGGTCGAGTCCACCTACGGCGACCGCCTGCACGAGCGCAGCGACCCGCTGCTGGAACTCGGCGCGGTGATTCGCGACACGGCCGCGCGCGGCGGCGTCGTGGTGATCCCGGCCTTCGCGGTCGGCCGGGCGCAGAACCTGCTGTACGCCATGCACCAGCTCAAGCAGTCCGGGGCGATCCCGGCGTACCTGCCGGTCTTCCTCGACAGTCCGATGGCCAGGGACGCTACCGCGATCTATCGCAAGCACCGCCAGGATCACCGCCTAAGCGGCGAGCAATGCGAGGCGATGTGCCATGCCGCCACCATCATCAATACGGTCGAGGAATCGAAGGAGCTGGACCGCAGGCAGAGCCCCAAGGTGATCATCTCCGCCAGCGGCATGGCGACCGGAGGGCGTGTGCTGCACCACATCAAGGCTTTTGCGGACGATCACCGCAATACCATCCTGTTTGCCGGCTACCAGGCCGGTGGCACGCGCGGCGCGGCGCTGGTGGGCGGGGCCGACACGGTGCGCATCCACGGGCAGCCCGTGCGCATCCGCGCGCAGGTCGCATGCGTCGACAACCTGTCGGCGCATGCCGACAGTGACGACATCATGGCCTGGCTCGGCGCGCTCGGCAAGGCGCCCCGGCGCACCTTCGTCACCCACGGAGAACCCGCCGCGTCGGAAGCCTTGCGCAGCAGGATCAAGCACGAACTGAAGTGGGATTGCCTGGTGCCTGAACACCTGCAGGAGCTGCGCCTGTGAGCGCCGGCAACGCCGCCGGAGCGCCACAGGCGCCCGCCATGCCGGACCGGCCCGGTGCTTTCGGTGCGGCGCTGCGCCGGATGGGAATCGACAGCGGCCATACCGCGCTGCTGTACGTCGCCTCCGACAGCGCGGCCTGCACGGTGCACGGCTTCGTCACCGGCAGCAAGGCCGAAGTCGTGGCCGGCGAAAGCTCGGTGATCGCTCAGGTGAACGTCGTGACGCCGGGCCTGCTGCGCGCTGGCGAAGCGGCCCTGTCGGAAGCCGCCTGGGCGCGGCTTGGCGCCCCCGAAGGGGCATCGGTGCACATCGCCGCAGCGCCGCCGGCGCGCTCGTTCGCGCTGGTGCGCTCGAAGATCTACGGACAGGCACTCGACCGCGAGGACGCCAGCGCCATCGTCGGGGAGATCGCCCGCGGGCTGTACGCCGACATCGAGATCGCCAGTTTCATCACCGCCTGCGCCGGCCAGCGCCTGAACGTGGACGAAGTGGCAGCCCTCACGGAGGGAATGGTGCAGGCGGGCAGCCGCCTGGCCTGGCCGCGCACGCCGGTCGCCGACAAGCACTGCGTGGGCGGCCTGCCCGGCAACCGTACCACGCTGGTGGTGGTTCCGATCGTGGCCGCCTGCGGCCTGTTGATCCCGAAGACCTCGTCGCGCGCGATTACCTCGCCGGCCGGCACCGCCGACGCCATGGAGACGTTGGCGCCGGTCACGCTCGGCATTGCGCAGATGCGGCGCGTGGTGGAGCGGGAGGGGGGCTGCATCGTGTGGGGAGGGGCCGTCAGGCTCAGTCCCGCCGACGACATCCTGATCCGCGTCGCGCGTCCGCTCGATTTCGACGGCGAAGCCTCGCTGGTGTCGTCCGTGCTTTCCAAGAAGATCGCGGCCGGCTCCAGCCACGTGCTGATCGACATCCCGGTCGGGCCGAGCGCCAAAGTGCGCACGCCGGGCGCGGCCGCCGCGCTGGCCCGACTGTTCCACAGCGTCGCCCCGATGTTCGGGCTTACCGTCAGGACCGTCGAAACCGACGGCCGCCAGCCGGTCGGCAGCGGTATCGGACCGGCACTGGAAGCGCGTGATGCACTCGCGGTCCTGCGCCGGGCTCCGGATGCGCCGGCTGACCTGCGCGCACGTGCGCTGATGCTGGCGGGCCAGGTACTGGAACTGGGCGGGAAAGCCGCGCCGGGCGCCGGCCTGGCGATGGCAAGGGACGTGCTCGACAGCGGCGCGGCATGCCGCAAGTTCGAAGCGATCTGCGAGGCCCAGGGCGGGCTGCGCACGCCTCCGGTGGCGGCCTTCCGCCAGGAGCTGTGCGCGGCGCGCGCCGGCCGGGTCGTCGCTATCGACAACCGCCGCCTGGCCCGTATCGCCAAGCTGGCGGGCGCGCCGCTGGAAGCCGCAGCCGGCGTCCTGTTCCAGGCGCCGCTCGGCACCACGGTCAGCCGTGGACAGCCGCTGCTGACCGTCCACGCGGCGTCTCCCGGAGCGCTGGCGCGCGCGATGGAGTATGTCCGCATGCACGAGGACATCGTGGCCATCGGGGAGGAAGCATGAAGCCGCTACTGTTCGCGCTGCCGGGCAACGAAGCGATGGCGGCGGCACTCTGCCGCGCCGGCGGCTTCGAGGCGGGCCGTTGGGAATTGCGCTCTTTCCCCGACGGTGAGAGCCACGTGCGCTTCCTGTCGGAGGTCGGCGGGCGAGAGGTCGTCCTGGTGTGCAGCCTCGACCGGCCGGACGACAAGGTGGTCCGGCTCTACCTTGCAGCTTGGGTGGCGCGTGAACTGGGCGCGGCACGGGTCGGCCTGGTCGCGCCTTACCTGGCCTACATGCGCCAGGATGCGCGCTTCCATCCGGGCGAAGGCGTCACGGCGAAGCACTTCGCACGCCTCTTGTCCTCCGCCGTGGATTGGCTGGTGACCGTCGATCCGCACCTGCACCGGATCGCCAGCCTGGACCAGGTCTACAGCATTCCCGCCCGCGTCGTGCCTGCCGCGCCCGAACTGGCCCGCTGGATCGGTGCCCGCGTGCCGCGGCCGGTGCTGGTCGGCCCGGACGAGGAGAGCGCGCAATGGGTCGCCGAGGTCGCCGCCGTCATCGGCTGCCCCTGGATCACCCTGCGCAAGGACAGGCACGGCGACCGCGAGGTGACGGTGTCGGTTCCCCAGATGGGACCGTGGCGGGTCTGCACCCCTGTGCTGGTCGACGATATTGCTTCCACCGGCAGGACCCTGGTTGCGGCAGTGGCCCGTATCCGCGATGCCGGGATGGGTACGCCCGTGTGCGTCGTCGTGCATCCGCTGTTCGCAGGGGACGCCTACCAGGCGCTGCTGGGCGCCGGGGTCGAGAAAATCATCGGGACCAACACCGTCGCCCATCCCAGCGGCGTGATCGACATGGCCGAGGCGATCTGCTCAGCGGCGGGTGAACTGCTCGCGGCCGGCGCAGCGTGAACCAGGGGCCGGCTGTCTACTGCAGGCCCAGGCGAGCGATCAGGGCCTGGTCGCGACCGTAGATGTCCTGGGCGAACAGCGCGCGGCCGTGGTGGTCGGCCAGCGCGGTGGCGTAGAACAGCACCACCGGTACCGGCTGGCGCAGGCTGACGGTACGGTTTTTCCCGTCCGACATGGCCGCAGCGACGCTCGCCGCGCCCCAGCGCTGTGGATCGTCGAGCACGAACTGCGCCAGCTCGGCCGGTTGCTCGACGCGGATGCAACCATGGCTCAGGTCGCGGCGGCTGCGCTTGAACAGCTCCTTCGAGGAGGTCGAATGGAGATAGATATTCATCGGGTTGGGCATGGCAAACTTGACTTCGCCGAGCACGTTACGGGCGCCGGGGCGCTGCCTGACCCTGGCCCCTCCACTACGGAGGGCAGCCAGCGCCGCGCTGGGCGCGAGATCGAGCACGCGCCCATCCGCGCCGACCACTTCCATGTCGTTCTGCTGCAGGTAAGCAGGGTTGCGCGCGAGCTTCGGGACGATTTCCCCTGCCTGGATGCTGGGCGGGACGTTCCAATAGGGATTGAATTCGAGATAGCGCATCCGGCCGATGAACAGCGGCGTCTGGGTCCTGGCTGCCGTGCCGACGATGACCCGCATCTCCAGCGCAGGGGTGGAAAAATTGTCGCGGGCGTCGAAGGCCCACAGCCGGTAGGTGGGCACGTTCACCGCGACGACGCGGCCGCTGGACGGCGGCGGCACCCAGCGCAGGCGTTCCAGCGTGAGCGCGAGTTGCGCCACGCGCCGGCTGACGGGTACCGACAGGGCCGCAAGGGTTCCCGAACCGAGCAGGCCGTCCTCGAGCAGGCCATGGCGCGCCTGGAAGCGCCGGACCGCCGACGAGAGGGCGGGGGTATAGATGCCGTCGTCGGCCTCCGGCTCGTCGGCGCCGAGGTCGCCCAGCAGGCGCAGGCGTTCCCGCAGCAGGGCTGCGCCATCGTAGGGTTCACCGGGCCGGACGGGGTTACGGCCCGGAGACGGCAACGCGGCCCAGGCCTGAGCTGCGCGCGCCAGAGCCCGGTAGTGGGCCAGTACAGACTTGACCCTGCCGTATAGGGGAATGGCCGGCGCCGCGGCCTCGACCGCCTCTTCGAGGCCGCCTTCGTCCAGCGCCTGGCGTAGCTGCGCCACAGGATCGAAGCGGCTGTCGGCGCCCGCGGGCTGCCGGTAAGCGGAGGCGACCCGGCCGAAGTGGATGTCGGCGAGGTACTGCAGCATTGCCGTGCTGAGCGCGCGGTCGAATTCCTCCGCCAGGGCAAGGTCGTGCAGGTTCTCCAGGCGACGCTCGAGGCTGTCCACCCCGTAGCGGCCCGGGTCGAGGCCGTGCTCGGGAGCCTTGCGCAGCAGGCGCAGGGCCAGGCGTGCGCGCTCCGGACCTTCGGCGAGCCAGAGGAGGGTGCTCTGCCCGCCGTACAGCCGCGGGACCAGCTCCCTCGCATCGACGGTGGGGCGCATGTCGACCGCTGTCATCGGACTGGGTGTGGCCAGGGTCCCGGATGAAGCCGTGCTGCTGCCTGCGCATGCCAGGAGGACGACGAAAGACAGGAGGGTGGCAGTCCTGCAGCTGGCGAGGGCGGCGCGGCGGCCGTGAAGCTGGATATGCATGAAGTCGAGACGCTGGCGCGGGTCCGTGATGGGAAACATTGGTAACGCCGCAACGATACGTTTTCTCCTGCAGACGAGTCATTGACTCAGATCAAATTGAGTAGCTTCAGTGCCGCGAGGCGCTACATCATGCATGGCGCGAGCGAAGAACAATTTTTTGGATGAGTATTTTGATGTGGATCAAGCAACCCTCGTGACATCATGGTCGAGGAAGCTTAGCGTGGACGCCATGGGATGGATGCATCACCGAATACCTTCTTTATCGTGGAGTAGACCATGCGGCAAGATNATGAGTATTTTGATGTGGATCAAGCAACCCTCGTGACATCATGGTCGAGGAAGCTTAGCGTGGACGCCATGGGATGGATGCATCACCGAATACCTTCTTTATCGTGGAGTAGACCATGCGGCAAGATAAATTGACGACCAAGCTCCAGGAAGCGCTGGCGGATGCCCAGAGCCTGGCGGTCGGCAACGATAACCAATACATCGAAGCGGTCCACCTGCTCACCGCCCTGTTGAACCAGGACGACGGCGGCGCGCGTTCGCTCCTCCAGCGCGCCGGCGTGAACGTCGGGGGGCTGAGCAATGCCTTGAAGAGCGCGATCGAGCGCTCGCCCAAGGTCTCCGGCACCGGCGGCGAGGTGCTGCCCGGACGCGACCTGGTCGCCTTGCTGAACCTGGCCGACCGCGAATCGCAAAAGCGCGGCGACCAGTTCCTGTCGAGCGAGATGGTGCTGCTGGCGCTGGCCGAAGACAAGTCCGAGGCCGGCCGCCTGGCGCGCGAACACGGCCTGGGGCGCAAGTCGCTCGAGGCCGCGATTTCCGCCGTGCGCGGCGGCGAATCCGTGAATTCGCAGGACGCCGAAGGCCAGCGCGAAGCGCTGAAAAAATACACGCTGGACCTGACCGAGCGCGCCCGGATGGGCAAGCTCGACCCCGTGATCGGCCGCGACGACGAGATCCGCCGCGCGATCCAGGTGCTGCAGCGCCGCACCAAGAACAACCCGGTGCTGATCGGCGAGCCGGGCGTCGGCAAGACCGCGATCGTCGAGGGCCTGGCCCAGCGCATCGTGAACGGCGAAGTGCCCGATTCCCTCAAGGGCAAGCGCGTGCTCTCGCTCGACATGGCGGCGCTGCTGGCCGGCGCCAAGTACCGCGGCGAATTCGAGGAACGCCTGAAGGCTGTGCTGAAGGAGCTGGCCCAGGACGAGGGCCAGACCATCGTCTTCATCGACGAGATCCACACCATGGTCGGCGCCGGCAAGGCCGAAGGCGCGATGGACGCCGGCAACATGCTGAAGCCGGCCCTGGCGAGGGGCGAATTGCACTGCGTCGGCGCCACCACGCTCGACGAATACCGCAAGTACGTCGAGAAGGACGCCGCGCTCGAGCGCCGCTTCCAGAAGATCATGGTCGACGAGCCGAGCGTGGAGGCGACCATCGCCATCCTGCGCGGGCTGCAGGAAAAATACGAGCTGCACCACAAGGTCGAGATCACCGACCCCGCGATCATCACCGCGGCCGAGCTCTCGCACCGCTACATCAGCGACCGCTTCCTGCCCGACAAGGCGATCGACCTGATCGACGAAGCCGCTTCGAAGATCAAGATCGAGATCGACTCCAAGCCGGAAGTGATGGACAGGCTCGAGCGCCGCCTGATCCAGCTGAAGATCGAGCGCGAAGCCGTGAAGAAGGAAACCGACGAGGCCTCGCTGCGCCGCCTGGAGCTGATCGGCGACGAGATCGCGCGCCTCGAGCGCGAGTACAACGATTACGAGGAGATCCTCAAGGCGGAAAAGGCGGCGGTGCAGGGCACCACCCACATCAAGGAAGAGATCGAGCGCATCCGCCACCAGATGGAGGAAGCCAAGCGCCAGTCGAACTGGCAGAAGGTCTCGGAACTGCAGTATGGCCGCCTGCCGGAACTCGAAGCGCAGCTGAAGCATGCCGAGGAAGCGGCCGCAGGCAAGGACGGCGAAGTGGAAAAGCCCAAGCTGCTGCGCACCCAGGTCGGCGCCGAGGAAATCGCCGAAGTGGTCTCGCGCGCGACCGGCATTCCGGTCTCGCGCATGATGCAGGGCGAGCGCGACAAGCTGCTGCACATCGAGGAGAAGCTGCATGAGCGCGTGGTCGGCCAGGACGAGGCGATCGAGGCCGTGTCGGACGCGATCCGCCGTTCGCGCGCCGGCCTGGCGGACCCGAACCGTCCGTACGGCTCCTTCATGTTCCTGGGCCCGACGGGCGTGGGCAAGACGGAATTGTGCAAGGCCCTGGCCGCCTTCCTGTTCGATACCGAGGAAGCCCTGATCCGCATCGACATGAGCGAATTCATGGAGAAGCATTCGGTCGCCCGCCTGATCGGCGCGCCGCCGGGCTATGTCGGCTACGAGGAGGGCGGTTACCTGACCGAGGCGGTGCGGCGCAAGCCCTACAGCGTCATCCTCCTGGATGAAATCGAGAAGGCGCACCCGGACGTCTTCAACGTGCTGCTGCAGGCGCTCGACGATGGCCGCATGACCGATGGCCAGGGCCGCACGGTGGACTTCAAGAACACCGTGATCGTGATGACCTCGAACCTGGGTTCGAACAAGATCCAGTCGATGGACACCGACGAGCCGGCGGTCGTGAAGCTGGCCGTGATGGCCGAGGTGCGCGGACACTTCCGCCCCGAGTTCATCAACCGTATCGACGAGATCGTGGTCTTCCACGCCCTGGACGAGCGCAACATCGGCGACATCGCCCGGATCCAGCTGCGCAACCTCGAAGCGCGCCTGGAAAAGATGGAAATGAAGCTCGACATCGACGACGCGGCCCTGCAGAAGATCGCCGAGGCCGGCTTCGATCCGGTGTATGGCGCGCGCCCGCTCAAGCGCGCGATCCAGCAACAGATCGAGAATCCGCTGTCGAAGGCGATCCTGGTTGGGCGCTTCGGGCCGAAGGATACGATCCCGGTGCGCGTGCGTGGCGAAGAACTGGTGTTCGGGCAGGCGGCCGAGCTGGCGAGCGCTGCGTGAGCAGGAGCACATCCGTGACCGCCTTCGCCATCGCAGAGTGCCAGTCAGCAGCGCTGCAGGATGTCCAGACCCTGGACGAACTGTTTGCGTGGCGGGTCCGCCAGAGCCCCCTGGCGCCGGCCTACCTCTCCTACGACATGGCCGCGCAGGACTGGCGTTCCGTCCAGCGCGTATCGGCGGTGTCTCGGCGGCCCTCGCGGCCCTCGGCTTGCCCAGTGGCGCCCGGATTGTGATCCTGCTGCCGAACGGGATCGATGCAGTCAGCGTGGACCAGGCCGCGCGTCTGCATCGATCCCTCAGGCATAGCACTTACTTCCCGGATCAGTGCACTCACCACACTATCGGTGTCCTTCCCGTCGAGTTTCACGAGCGCCACATATCGAGAACGGCGCTCGACCAATGTAGCGATATGGGTATTCTTCGCGCCGGAAAGTAGATCACCTTCCCAGTACCCCGGAATAGTCCCTTGGCAAGCGCCTGGCGAGCTAGCTTGTTCGGGCGCTATTTGACCAGTGTGACGGGCACCTCGGCCAGGCGCACCACCTGCGTGGCGACGGAACCGATCACGAGATTCGCCAGCGCTCCCGGCCGCGCGTTCCCATGACGATCGCGTCGCAGGCGGCCTCGCGCGCCTGGGCCGCGATCTCGGGCGCGGGCTCGCCGAATCGGCAATGCAGGGTGTACCCGACGCCGGCCTGGTCGAGGATCGCGATGGCGGGCTGCAGCGCCTGCGCCGCTTGGGGCGGGAAGCGCTCGTCGAGCCGCGCTGCGGAGAAGGCTTCCGACAGCGCGATCGGCGTCATGGGCTCGATGACGTGGATCAGCTGGAGCTCGGCCGCCGCCGGCCCGGCCACGGCGACGGCATGCCGGACGGCCCGCAGTGCGCTCTCCGAGCCGTCGCATGGAACAAGGATTCTTTTCATGTCGTGCTCCCGGTTGCCGGCCGCGTTCGCAACGCGTCCGCTCGTTCGGCGTTAGATGCATGCGGGCGCTATAAGTGCCGCGTTCCCTTCGTGCCGCGTTCCCTTCGCCCTGCGATCGGCACCCGCCCGCTCCGGCTGTGCCGGCCGGGCGCGCATCATCCCGCTGGCGTACGCGGCGCGAACCCGAGCCCGCGCTCGACCTCGACCAGGTTGCGTACCGTCGCCACCACCGAATCGGGATTCAGGCTGATCGAGTCGATGCCCTGTTCCACCAGGTAGCGCGCCACTTCCGGATAATCGGACGGCGCCTGGCCGCAGATGCCGACGTGGCGGCCATTGCGTTTCGCGCCGATGATGGCCTGGCGCAGCATCTCGAGCACGCTGGGGTCGCGTTCGTCGAAGTCGAAGGCGACGATCTCGGAATCGCGGTCCACGCCCAGCACCAGCTCGGTCAGTTCGTTCGAGCCGATCGAAAAGCCGTCGAAGAGGGCGGCCAAGGCGTCGATCTGGATGACGTTGTTCGGGATTTCGCACATCACGTAGATCTCGAGTCCGTCCCTGCCGCGCTCGAGTCCCTGGCCCGCCATCGCGGACAGCACCGCGCGCGCTTCCTGCACGCGCCGGCAGAAGGGGACCATCAGGCGCAGGTTCGAGAGGCCCATCTCCGCCCGCACGCGGCGCATGGCGCTGCACTCGAGCGCGAAGCCGTCGGCGTAGGCCGGGTGGGCGTAGCGCGCGGCGCCGCGAAAGCCGATCATCGGGTTGTCCTCGCGCGGCTCGAAGTCCGCGCCGCCGAGCAGGCTGGCGTACTCGTTGGTCTTGAAGTCGGACATGCGCACGATCACCGGTTTCGGCCAGAAGGCCGCGTCGATGGTCCCGACGCCTTCGGAGAGCTCGCGCACGAAATAATCCGCTGGCGAGACGTAGCCTCGGGTGCGCCGGTCGATCTCGGCGCGGGCGGCGGGATCGGCGACCCGCTCCGGGTGGGCCAGCGCCATCGGGTGGACGCGGATGTGCTCGGCGACGATGAATTCCATGCGCGCCAGGCCGACGCCGTCGTTCGGCAGGAAGCGCGTGCGAAAGGCCGTGTCCGGATTGCCGATGTTGGCCATATGGCGACGTTGGTTGACAAGAAGCAATCACTTTTCCCGGTCCAAACACGAAGTGAAAGATATGGCAACTCGGCGTTATCCGACATTATAGAAGTAATGTCATATTTTCGGAGCAGGGGGCCAGTTTTACTACGTTATACGTAGTATTACAGGAAAAAGAAAGGTGGCCTACATGCTCGGAAATACTCACACCACAGCCTCAATGCAAGAAGACATCGATTGCCTGCGTGATCGGTTTCCTCGCACCGCGGATCTCTACAGGGAAGCTTGTGCTGTCATGTTCTTCAGATACGGCGTGACTCCAACAACGAACGCCCTATACCAGCTAGTCCGGAAAGGGAACATGTCTGTCCCAGCTGAAGCATTGAAAGGGTTCTGGAGCGATTTGCGCAAACGGGCGAGGGTTGACCTTCAGCACGCCGACTTGCCAGATCAGGTAAAGCACTCGGCCGGCCAGCTGATCGCTGAGATTTGGTCGCTGGCCCAAAAGGCTGCTGACGAGTCGATCACTGTATTGCGCCACAGCGCAACGGTAGAACGCGACGCTGCACTGGCCGAAAAGGCCCGTCTGGAAGATGACATTGCTCAACTGGCTGCCCAGCTCGAGAACGGCCGCGATCAAATGGCATCAGCTAAGGGGACGATCGTAAAACAGCGGGAAGAACTTGGCGCGGTAGCAGCAGCCCAGCAAGAAACGGACTTAAGACTGAGCGAGGCTAGAGCGGACATTGAAACGTTGCGCGACCAGCTCAGTTCGATGTTAAGAGAGCGCGCGGCGGAGAACGAGAAATTAACCGACCGAATCCTTCATGCTGAGCAGCGTTACACCGATTTGGCGAAAAGAACCCTAGTTGACCTGGACAGAGAGCGAACTGCGGCGACTAAACTGCAGAAGCAACTCGACGCCGAGCGCCGGACGTCCGCGTCCCGCATTGAGGAAATCCAGTCCGAGGCACAGCGGGCTCAGTTCCAGCTTGCCCGACAAGGCCAAGAGCTCGGCGCCTATATGACCAAGGCGGAACTACTTGCCGACGAGCGAGACCGAGCGGCTAGCCAGACCATGAGAGCCGCACTCCAGTGCGGGGAACTGGAGAGCCAGCTCGCTGCAGAGCGAGCAAAGGTTGCCGAGTTGCGTGGACAACTCGAGCGATTCGCCAGCACATCGAAACCAAGCAGGCGGGCGCCGCGCTCGACGCCTACAGTCCCTCGCCAGCCGCGTCGTCCCGGCAGCAAACAAGACGAATAGATTGGTAGCGTCGAACGAAGTTCGATACCGATCGAGACAGCAAACTGTCGGCCAACTCGGAGCAAGTCGTGCAGCGTTTGCTCTCGGAACTTGCGCACTTGAGGTGTAATTCCGAGCGCTCTAGACGAGCTCAGGCTGCTTCTCGTTTTGGTCGAGCCCTGTAAATCGACTTCATCTTCTGCTTCGCTTCTTCTCGCGTCAGGCCAACGGCTTCACCGGCATCAGTGAAGTAGACAGGTATCTCGACATCATCTTCGACATATAGCCGAATATTCAACACCGATGTCCAGCGCCAGGTATTGACCCTCTCCCTGCGGTAAGGCTCAAGTAGCGAAATCTCAACAATTTTAAGTGACTTGTTGCCGCTGCAAGTGCGGCAGAACTGTAGTACGTCGCGAGGATCCCAGAGGATCGTCGTCTGATGGACCCAGTGGCGCCCTTCCTTAAATGCGTAGTTGATGAACACGTAGAGCATACCTAGGCTTAGCGTAGCTGCACGCCAGGTCGCGATCCCTGGCCCCATTGAGAACATGGGTGCTTCATGTGCTTTGTCCGTAGTAATCACTTGAATGCCTCTGTAGCACGAAATGAACACTATAGATTGTAGTCCTAAAGTGTTCGCCATGAGTACATCGTGCATTTTGTGCGGAGGTGCTCGTGGGGTTGCTCAAACAATTTGGAACAGGACTGCAGAAGGCGAGGAAGAGTCGAGGTCTGACACAAGAGGATTTTTCGGTAGTCTCGAGTCGAACCTATCTCAGCAGGAAGACAGGGGGCAGAGTTCTACAAGACAATGTGGGACACAATACGAACGCGGGGTTTCTGGCAAGGCCAGGCATGGAACCGGCGTAAAGATGGAGCTCACTTCGCCGAAGACATTACGGTCACAATGTAGTGGTCAAGTAATTTCGGACACGACGATAAGTTCTTTC
>NZ_JAULSI010000036.1 GCF_030711405.1 Massilia brevitalea | reverse complement strand
AATTATCCACCTATCGATGTGTCCGGGGACATTAGACCACTACACTGAACTGCACTCGGTATCGATCGACGGCTGGCGCCACCTTGGCCTGCATGTCGCCCTGGCGGCCCTTAAAATAGGCTGCAACGAGCCCTTCGACTTCCTCGGCTGTGTAGATGCGTGAAGCATCGAGCTTGCTCTGAAGGTCATGAATCAGATTTGGATCCGATACGTCTGCGAGTTCGGCCGTCTCGAAATATGGTTGGAAGGCTGCTTTGATCTCTTCGGGATCGTTGACGAAGTCGATGACAAAAGTCTGGTCTTTCCCAGGCATCGTCCGGTTCAATCGGGACAGGGTCTGCACAGCTGCGACGCCTGCCAGCTTCTTGTCCACATACATGGAAACAAGCTTCGGCTGGTCAAAGCCAGTTTGGTACTTGTTCGCCACTAGGAGGATCTGAAACTCGTCGGTATCAAATGCTTCCCGCAGATCTCGCCCTTTCAAGCCAGGGTTCATATTTGCTTCGGTGAACTCACCAGGCCCGCTTTCGCCGTCGACAACTTCGCCCGAAAATGCGACGAGCGTCCCCAAGGATTGATAGCCTTGCGATTTGATGTACTTGTCGATCGCCTGCTTGTATCGAACCGCTTCTTTGCGAGACGATGTCACTACCATCGCCTTGGCTTGACCGTTCAGTCTCCAGGCTACGTGTGCCTTGAAGTGCTCAACGATGACTTGAACTTTCTGTGAGATGTTGTAAGGATGCAGCCGAACCCACTGCATCAGAGAGATCATTGCATCGCTTTGATCAACGGTGTCGCTGTCGTAGTCCTTGCCATTGTGGGCCAGCTTGAACGCCAGCTTATAGGGCGTGTAGTTCAGCAGAACATCGAGGATGAAGCCTTCTTCAATGGCCTGACGCATGGAGTAGACATGGAAGGCTTCCGGCAGATTGGTGTCTGATGCCGGCAATGAGGCATCAGGGACACGTCCGAACAGTTCAAGCGTTTTACTCTTCGGTGTAGCAGTGAAAGCAAAGTAGCTCAACGAATTAGGCTGCGGCCGTGCTGACATTTCCGCAATCAGCAAATCTTCACTGCTGAGCTCCTCGCCTTCTTCGATCTGTGCGGCGGTCAGCACCTTTTTCAGGTTCTTAGCGGCGGCGCCTGTCTGCGAAGAGTGTGCCTCATCTGCGATGATGGCGTAGGTGCGGTCCTTCAGTGAAGTCTCTCTCTGGATCGCCTCCAGAACAAAGGGGAACGTCTGGATTGTGACAATGATGATTGGAACGTTGTCCTTTAACGCCTGCGCAAGCTGAGCCGACTTCACACCTTCGTTCGTCACGCGGCAAACGACTCCCTGCTTGTGCTCGAACTGGAAGATGGCGTCTTGTAACTGCTGATCTAGGACGGTCCGATCCGTGATGACGATGACCGATGAAAAAATCTTGCTGTCGGTATCGTCGTGTAAGTTGGACAACTGATGCGCCAGCCAGGCGATTGAGTTGGTTTTTCCCGAGCCGGCCGAATGCTGAATTAAGTATTTGTGTCCTGCCTTCTCCTGCTTGGCAGCAGCAAGCAATTTTGTAACACCTTCCCACTGGTGGAACCGGGGGAAGATCAGCTTCTCCTTGATCTGCTTTTTACCCTCTGCATTCCTTTTCTCTTCTCTGGCTAGGTGCACAAAGCGGCCGATGATATTAAGCCAAGCACCACGATCCAGCGTCCGCTCCCACCAGTAGGAGGTGCGGTAACCGAAAGGATTTGCAGGGTTGCCAGCACCGCCTTCGTTCCCAAGATTGAATGGTAAAAAGAACGTATCCTTCCCACGTAGTTCGGTGGCCATCCACACTTCGTCAGTGGACGCCGCAAAGTGAACTAGCGCCCGGCGTTTGAACGCCAACAACGGTTCTTCTCGCTTACTAGCGGGATCCTTAGGGCTGCGGTCGTACCGGTACTGGTTCTTAGCGTCGTCAATCGTTTGGGTGAAGTCGGTCTTGAGCTCCGCTGTGGCAACCGGAATACCATTGATGAAGAAGACAAGATCTATGGAATTCTCGTTCGACAGACTGTAGCGGACCTGACGCACGACCCGGCAACGAACTTTGCTATACCGATCTAGCACCTCAGGGTTGATCAACTGTGCCGGCTTAAATTGACACATCTCAATGTTGCCCGAACTGACGTCCTTGAACCCTCGGCGCAGCACCGCTAACGAGCCGTCTTTGTCGAGCACTTGCGTCAGCCGGGCCAACAGAGTCATCTCAGTCGCTCCGCTGTGTGTTGCCTTTAGCTTGTCCCATGCTTTAGGTTGGGTATCCTGGATCCAGCCGATCACGTCGTCGGTGTACAACGCTAATTCACGGTTGTACTTGGATGCGTCACCTTCTAGCCATCCGTTGGCGGTTAGGTGAGCGACGATGTCGGATTCGAAGTGGATTTCTTTGTGTAGGCTTGGCATTCGTCGTCCTGGCTTAGTTCTTTTGTTTCAAGGCACGCAAAAGGTCACCTAGGTTTCTTTTATCGGCCGATACCCACATATCGGCATTGGCGCTCACCCCTCGAACGATCGCCGCAGCAGCTGAGGCTGATGAGAAAAATTGATCACGAGTGACAGTCATCTTCCCGTCACGCTCGGCAATCACGCCCGACTCAATCAACTGGCGACGCATTTGCGCGTAGCCCGGCACGTACACGTCGAAGCTCGGAACAGGCTCTTTTACAACTGTGCTGCCTTCTTTCAAAGTAACGCCACCCTCTACGGTTTCAATGCTCGCTCTCGCCTCTTTGTAGTTGCCATAGAAAACTGCGCCACGTGGAAGTGCGGAATAGATGCCGGTACGTTTCCCGATCGGGTAGGCTTCGATCTCGCCGCCCTCAATGATCACTTCTTCACCAGGTGTTGGAGACACTTCAAATTGTTTAAACCCAAGCAACGGTAACATTAACAACAAATCAGCTAGAACGTTTTCGGCGAACGCATATTCTTCTTCGCCGAGGGCCGGTGGCTGTGGCTGATTCCCGTTGTCCAGCGCAGCTATGCCCGCTTCTAACGCGAGTTTGACCAATCTCGATTCGAGATGTTGAATATGTGCCTTATTTAAGCGAGTCTCTGCGGTGAAGAAAAGTGCCCGCTCCCAGAAAGCTTTCCTTGCGGTGTGGTCTTCAAGTCTTTTCCCGACTGGGTCCCCTTCGCCGATGTACATCGTAGATTGGCCAACAAGTAGATAGACGCCAGGAAAACCCCATTCCTTTCTCCCTTTTACCTCTCCAAGCAATGCACGGAAAAAAATCGTTGCTTTACCGATGCCGTCATCGCGTGTAGCAACCAGTACGCCTGTGGGATCACCAGATGGGACGAAAATACGGAGCGAAAACGGTCTCATGCAGCTTCCTTGTCTTGAACCGGATGGGCAACCTCGCTCCGAACATCGATCTTGCCTGTGACAGCAGCGGAGATCAGAGCGGTGCGGTGTTCTTTTTGCAGGGCGATGGCTTGCTGTGCCTTGTCAATAAGTACATCGATTCGTTGCATTGCACGTTGCAGTTGAACTACGATTTGTCTCTGTTCCTGCAGCGGAGGCAAGCCGATACAAATCTCTTTCACGAGATCAGTGTTCAAATTTGGCTGGCCTGCACCCTGCTTGATGCGTTCACGAAGATTTTGTGTCAACGACGCAAGGTAGTAGTACACGAATTGAATGTCTGCAGATTCGTTTAAACGCTCGAAACCAACGACGCCATCGTTCGCACATCCATCAATAGCCAAAATCTTGGGAACGCCCAGCGTAGCTCCGCTGTTCGAAAGCAAAAGCGTCCCCGCACGAAAAAGTCGACTATTCGCAGCACCGCTCTCGGTAAGAAATGACGATGTATCGACCAGATACATGGACTCATCCTTGGTTATTTCACCTACCGTTACCCAAGGAGTGTGTTCGCCATTAAAAAATTGAGGATCGCCCGCTGGTCGAGGGGACGCCCCTCTAACGACCTGAGCGATAGCTCTGAGCGGCGGAACCGTCCAATGCTTAGGAACGTCCCCCAGCCATTCCACGCCGCTGTTCTTCATGGGCACGTTAGGATCAAGCCCCTTCGTTACCGAATGCGAAATCACGGCTTGCCGCTTTTCTTTAAGCAGGTCAATCATCGCTTCTTGCTTGGCAATCAGGGTGTCGATCTTGGCAGTTTCACGGTCGAGGAATTTGGCTATGCTTTGCTGATCAACCAAGGGTGGAGCAGAAATGACTAAACGCTCTATGACGCTCATGCCAATGTTTGGCTGAGTCCCGTAACTGCACGAGATTCTTACATTCTCTTGAAAGAAATCCGCAGCGAAATTGTAGTAAACAAATTTTGGTGAAAATCGTTTTGGATCGACTCGAATTAGTGCAAGCGGCGACCAGATTGCGAAAGCATGATCGGTCTCGACAATAGCAAACGTGCCGGTTGTATTGCCGGATTTGACCATAAAAATATCGTCACGGCGTGGAGCGCACTTCTTTGAATATTCGAAAAAAAGTTCATTGGTTATGAAGCCTCGGCGCCTTTCAAAATCAATTCTGCTGTTCTTAATTGCTTCAGCCGATATGAACTGCATGCCGGAATCGACGAACTCTGGAGTTTCGTGAGGACCATCAGTGATGGGTATTTCAATGCAATGCTTGAGTGCTTTGACCTCCCAGCCCAGGGGGGCCTCACCAATCCACTGGACGCCCGATGCTTTGTACGTGGGATATGGCTCGAAGGTCACGCAGTCACCTCATTCAGCAATGCCAAGATCTCGCTTGTCACGGCCTTGAGCTCGGCATCAATCACTTCTAGCGGCCGTGGCGGCGTGTACTGGTAGAAGAACCGATTGAACGGGATCTCGTACCCGATCTTAGTCTTGTCGTGGTCGATCCATGCATCAGGCACATGGGGCAGCACCTCACGCTTGAAGTAGGCTTCGATGTCGTCCTTTAGGGGAACGTTTTCCGTGTCACGCAGCTTGGCGTCGGCCTTGGCCTTACCCTTCTTGTCCGAGACCG
Source organism: Massilia brevitalea (assembly GCF_030711405.1). GTDB lineage: Bacteria > Pseudomonadota > Gammaproteobacteria > Burkholderiales > Burkholderiaceae_D > Telluria > Telluria brevitalea. The sequence continues at coordinate 55,670 of NZ_JAULSI010000036.1, read as the reverse complement.
CCTTACCTTGCTCATCTTTGAGTGGGCGCTCCACAGTGATAGTGCTGTATCCAAAGTCGTTGTTGTCGAAAATCCGGCACACCAAGAACGTCTCGACCTTGCCGCCCTCAGGTGCAGTCGGGATTGGCTGATCTGCCGGCAAGACGCCATCGCTAATCGTCTTGCCGTCTGCATCGGTCATTTTTACCTGCCGTAACTCTTCGAAACGCCCATGCAGTTCAACCAGGCGTTCAATGTCTGACGGTGCTAATTCCTTGCGTTTGCTGCCAAGTGTCTTCCGCATCTTGCGGTAGTACTCTGCGCCGTTGATGAGCTGCACCTTGCCCTTACGAGCGTCAGACTTCTTGTTTGTGAGGATCCAAACGTACGTCGAGATCCCTGTGTTGTAGAACATGTCAGTTGGCAGTGCGACGATCGTTTCGAGCCAGTCATTTTCAATGATCCAGCCCCGGATCTCCGACTCACCAGAACCTGCGCCGCCAGTAAATAGGGGTGAGCCGTTCAGGACGATACCGATACGAGAGCCACCTTCGTCTTTTACCTTGTCGTAGGGGCGCATTTTCGACAGCAGGTGCATTAGGAAAAGTAAGCTACCGTCAGACACCCGTGGCAGGCCAGGTCCGAAGCGACCGGCAAAGCCGCGTTGTTCGTGCTCTTTGCGGATGTCCTTCTCCACTTTCTTCCACTCGACGCCAAACGGTGGATTGCTCAGCATGTAGTCGAAGTCTTTGCCGGCATGCCCATCATCCGACAACGTGTTACCCATGATGATGTTGCCGACGTCCTGGCCCTTGATGAGCATGTCCGCCTTACAGATAGCGTAGGACTCATCGTTGAGCTCTTGACCGAACATGACCATCCGTGCCTTAGGGTTAAGGCTGTGTAAGTGTTCGCCTGCGATTGACAACATGCCACCAGTACCCGCTGTCGGATCGTAGATTGAACGGACAATGCCAGGCTTAGTCAGTGCTTCATCGTCGGCGGTGAAGAGCAAGTCCACCATCAAGCGGATTACTTCTCGTGGCGTGTAGTGCTCACCGGCCGTCTCGTTCGAGAGCTCGGCAAAACGGCGGATCAAGTCCTCGAAGACCAGTCCCATGTCTGCGTTAGAGACGACGTTCGGGTGTAGGTCGATCGCCGCAAATTTCTGGACGATGAGGAAAAGCAGGTTGTTGTCGTCCAGCTTTTCGATCTGTTTAAAGAAGTCGTATCGTTCAAAAATGTCACGTGCGTTGTCGGAAAACGCGTTGACGTAAGCGATCAGGTTGGCCTTGATATGGGCTGGATCACCCTGCAACTTTGCAAAGTCGAACGGCGACGTGTTGTAAAACGACTGCGCTGCCTTCTTCGTCAGGAACGTCTTGAGGTCGATGCCTTGGCTCTTCCGAGCCTCTACCTCCGCCAGTACGGCTGGCTTAGTGGCTTCGAGCACGCAGTCCATGCGACGGAGCAGCGTGAAGGGCAAGATGACCTTCCCGTAGTCGGATTGCTTATAGTCGCCCCGAAGAAGGTCGGCCACTGACCAAGTGAAAGATGCGATTTCGGAGTAATTTGATGACACTTTTGATCCTGAGAGTTAATTTCTGTAAGGCATTGTACGAGCAAGGAGACCAGCTTGGAAGGGAGAAATGGGAGGAACTTGGTCGCATTCCGGCGTTGCGGAACCCACGAAAAACCGAAATTTGGTGGGTTCTGATTTCTCTGGATTGTCTACCGGCGTTGGGATTCTGGAGGACTTTGTTATCTTGTAGGTAGAGGGTAACGAAAGGAAGCAAAAAAATACCGTTCCGCAGCAAGACAGCGTTGCTACGCCGTCACTGTAGGGTTAGCTTCGGCCGAGACCGTATCTGCTCACCGGCCTGTACTCCTAGTGTGAAAAGCGTCCAACAAAAAATACTACCCCAGCCATACGTGTGGCAAGATCAAGTTTTGAAATCGGAGGAACCATGGGGAAGTACGGCGACGCGGCAGTGAAAGCAGTTCGAACCTATACGACCGGGACGACTAGTTCGATAATGGACGCGTGGAACTCGGCTGTCGTTGAGATCTTCCCAAGCAGCCCATCTTCTCAGGACAAGGGCTGCCCGCGTGGGACTTTCTTGGGCATATGCGAAAGCGGCATCGTAGTTGGTGTCCCCAGCGGAAAGTATACAAAGTCGGCGAAGAATAAGATCTATGGGTTAAAGGCGGTAGCCACGCTACGGAAAGATCCTCACTACGCAAACGACGTGGCGGCTCTTTGGAAGCAAATTATGGACGGTGAAACAAAAGTACCGAATCACCAAATGGATGTAGTTACGTCGCTTTGGAAGAATGGGCTTCTCAAAGACAATGCGTAGAGGGGCCGTCTGACTTCACAATAGCTCGCAACTCTTCAATAGCTAGCAATTTAAGGCCACGATGCAGCATACGATGACAATTCGAGCAAACAATTGCTAAGTCGTGCAAGTACGTGACAGTTCTTTTGCCAGCAGAGGCGAGTGGAATTTTATGATGCACTTCGCAGTAGTCTTTCCCGTGCGCTCCGTATTTTTGCTCAAAATCGAACTCGCATACTTCGCATGCTAGAGTATGTTTTTCATTGAGGACTTGATTCTTCTTCTCCTCAACGATTGCTTGATTGCGTTCGCGTTGTAGGTGCATCACCCAGGACGCAGCGCCTTCGTTAGCAAAGATTTCGCCGTCGATATCTGGTATATCTGAGTCTGCAGCCCTGTCAGCGGCTACCCATCCAAGCTCCTCCAAGGCTGTAGCGAATTCTTCGTACATGATCCATTGGCCGTGTCCGTTTTCATCAAGAGTCGTCGTCCACTCTGCAATAGTGCTGAGTTGATCAACCGTCGGTGGAGATATTCCTGACGCCTTTGAGATAGCTCTGGCGAGTTTTCCGTAGTGGAGGCGTCCGGATCTGGGACCAGTATAGCCAGCTAGCGCAGCAAGTTTTTTAACGGATATGGTCATGTCTGGCGCTGCATAGTGCCCGACCAGCATCTTCATTTGGCTATCGGTAATCTTGGGCCTCAACTCGGTCAATGCATCCTTGAAGACCTCGACATGGTCGATTTCATCTTCGAGTGCGGTGTCCGAAGCTGATTCCAAAAGCGGCGACGGGACATCGATCTGTCCCAATGCACTCCACTCCAGTTTGCTGAGCGCTCCCCGACGAAGACGCTTATACCGTGCAAGAAATCCTGGGACTTCATCTATTGAAAATCCGATAATGGGCCAGTCGCTATCGTGTTTATGCACGTTGCAGTTTCGGCCCGAAAGGTCGACTTCACGTTCTAGCCAAGCTCGCACCATCGCGGGCGTGATACCGTACACGTCTGTGACCGCAGCAGGGCTAATGGCAATTTCGACGTCGTTGCCTTCGTAAATATTGCTCCAATATACGGCGTTGACTTGGCCTAATGCATTCGTCAAGCGAAATCCATGGGCGAGATCGCCGAAAGTAGTTTTGCCAAAAGCGACGCGAACGTCATCTTTTAACTTGCTCTTCAAATTTTCTGAAAGCATGGCGCCCCTAAGCATATTGATCAATTGTGAGAGCGGTCTCCGATCCATCAGATTCCGTTGCAGGCTCATTATGTAAGGATCTTTTAAAGAATCCCCTGAGATAGCATCACCACTTCCATCGTGCGATAGTGGTGCATATCTGTCAACAAAAATCGCACCGCTCAGGATTCGGTCAGACGAAAAGATGGAGTGTGACCGGCCGAAAGCAATGAACAAAAAATCCCCTAAACTACGGGGAGTCAATGCGTCGTTACCGCTGAAGAAAGCGTTTGCTACGACAATCTTTCCCAGCCAGCCAGCCTGACGCCACGCTGAAGACAGTGAAGAGTACTGGAAGCTCGATGCCAACCATAGCCAGCCCGATCAGGGTCGTGAAAACTCCCCTGGCCTGTCGCTGCTGGCTTTCTTGTCCAGTTTTTCACGAAGCGTCGGCTTAGCGGTCTTGATGGCCTCGGCAACCGAAGCGTCATCGCCACCATCAGTTCTGACATCAGCACTGGCGTCAGAATAGTACTCTTCGACGATCTCTGAAATTTCTTCGCCCGAATCTTCGAAGGCACCGTTGGCAAAGCCCTTTTTGGCGCTTTCGTCGAGCGCAGTTTGATCGTAGCCAACCGCCTTCCTGCGCTCGTCGTTTGCCCTAGCCTCGGCGATGCTTTCTTCCAGTGTCAACCCTTCGCGTACCGTCAGATCGACATAGTAGACCGGGGTCCTGTGGCTCATGGTCGTGCTCTTGCCACGTAGACGAAGCTCAAGGGGAAGGCATGCCAGCAAATTCCCTGACACTGCCTGGTAATAGTTGAGCCTTGCAGCGAGACTGCGGATGCTGTTGAACCCAGTCGTGCGGAAGATGAAGGTTCCCACTTCGTCTTCGTCCCCGATTTTTACATTCAAACGACCGTACGGCTTGCATAGACCACCCTTAGCAAGCTCGCAAGCGTCAGGTGAAGGGCATGGCAGCGCCTGAACGCCGGAGGCCGTATAGCGCCTGCAAACCTCTCCATTGCCGACGCACATCGGACGGCCTGTCGAACGATCAAACATGCTGTACTCGGCCCTCAGGTTTAGGTCAGGATCGTTAAACAGCACGCGTACCGGAATTGAGCGGATCTTTCCGTTGCCCGATGCTTTTCTGAACTGCTCGTCGTAGGGATGATTCACCCATCCATCCCGGCTCTGGACCTGACTGGTGATGGTGAATTGGTCGTCCTTTTCGGGCAACCGTTTGCCGTTCTTCTCAACAACACGTCCGATTGATATCCGACCCAATACCGGGGGCGTTATTGCCAAACCTTTGATCATTTTCTGGCTCCTTGTCAAAGTGCCGCCCGCCCTCGCTTTCACGAGAGGGGCATGCAACGGAAACAGCCCCGACTGGGGCGTAGACTTCGGTTGAACTGCAGTGGGGTTTGTTACGTGCTGATGAGAAAACGGCGGCTACCAGGACGAAGGAGCGGGTAAGTCGATAGCAGTTCTGGTTGTTCTCGGAGAAGTGCAGTCGCGTCGAGGCCGATGCCATCTTTGCTTCGCTTCCAAGACACGCTGCCGGTCTCGAACTTGGCTTTGCTCGCATCGCCCATGCGTTGCTGGATACGCTGCTTGAGCTCAGCCTCAATCTTTTCCCGAACTTCGATCTCAGCCTTGATTGCGACCAGATCTGAGAACGTATTGGACATCTCGGTATCGTCGGTGAGATCAAGCGTACTGCCCGAATCATGCGGATACAGACACTGAAGAGCCATGGCAGCCGAATCTGATCCATCGGCAGGTGGTGGCGTATCAGTCTCAACGTAGTGCCAAAACTTCCGCTCAAGCTCGCTCAGCATGGAGATCAAAGCGTCGTCACGTTCGATGCGATGAACCCTGATCTCTTGGCCGCAGATAAGAACGCAGACATCTGCCGCTTGCTTGTTTGTGACCGCAAGTTGATGCTGCACCTGAAGCTGGACGTACTCTGGTACACCCTCTTTCCAGAGCCTTGAGCCGAACTCGCCAGCGGTCTTACATTCAAGGATCTGAACGTCATGGGCACCAGAGACTGCGTAGTCCAGATTGGCCAGCATCCAGGCTTTGTCCGGATCGGGATGCTGCAAAACTGCGTTAATCCGCCGCACCCGGTTACCAGTTCGCTTGGTGTAGTGCGCCGCAACGATCGGTTCCAACAACGAGCCCCAATACATTGGAGAGGTCTCGTCCTTTGGATCGATCTTCGGAAGCCCCTCGTCCCGGCCCGTTTTCACAAGCCACAGTTCCAACATCGATTGGTACGGATTGAGCCCAACTGCCGCTGCCGCGTCCGAACTCCCGATGCCACGCTTGCGAACCTCCAGCCACGATTCACGGCTCCGATCCTTTGTCGATACAAGCCGAAGTGCCGGCCGGGTGCCTGCTACCGCTACTGTTCCCATATCAATGCCTCCTCAATGTGAAAAGCCCGACTGAGGGGTTAGCTCAACCGGGCTTCGGATGGTTCAGTAATGAATAATCTCGTTCTAGGCGATCATGATCAATGCCTGGTCGAGTGCTTTTTGCTTCAGTGCGGCGCCTTGACCGAACCACGCTGAATCCAATCGGTGGTCGGTGCTACGAGCTCGTCGTTCATGGTCGACAAATTCTGTGACGGAGTTCAGAAGGCCAAACGCCGTCCCCTTCGATGAAGCCAGTTCTGCGCCCTTGCCTTGGCCTTCGTACAGAGACATTGCCTTCGTCATTGCGCGTTCGTTAGTCAGCCCTGCAGGATTGTTCGGATCTGAGAAGACACGCAGGAAGTAGTTGAAAGCCTCCGTCGATTTCACCTTGCGTTCACTCAGGCCCTTCATCTGGTACATGAAGCTGTCCCAAGACGAGACCGAAATGCCTAGTTTCGCCTTCACTGCTGCAGGATCGAACGTGGTGCTATGTCGAACCTTCACTGCACCAGTGCTGCCGGCCAGCGCTACAGCCAACGTGTTGTTACAGACGACCCTGATCGAAGTGAACTGTGCCGTTGTGGCAAGGGTGCCGTCGCAACCGGTCGCCAGCAAAACGTAGCCATTGGTTACGTCGCCGCCCTTTAACGTTGATGACTGCCCAGTGCGAGCAAGGGCCCAGATCGTGCGACCGCCTTTGAGGACGCCAGCTGTTTCGAGCTCGTACCCCGAGATCTCCGTGAGGTCACGGTAGAACTCCAAAATTTCACGAGGCTGAACGACTTTGTATCGCTGGCTCACGACCGAGAGAGGTGCGTTGCTGTCCGAACGGTAAAGTACCTTGTTGTCGGGATAGCTCATGATTGCGCCCAGACTGCCAACGCTTTCAGTCATGAATCGGACGGGAGTCTCCTTGATCTGAAAGTTCAGACCAGCTTGCTTTGCCCAGACTTCGAGCGGTTGATGAGTGGCGAGGCGGTTACCGAGGCCATGCCAAGGTGTTTCGGCGACATACGCCATTGATTCGACGAGGTGAGCCATAGTTTTTCCTTTAATTTGAACGGACGCGACAATGCCGCTGCAAGGAGACACCGATAGTGTTCGACGTGAGGTAGTTGAAATTTGCGAAAGTACGATTACGTGGCGAGGGCCGATGGGGTGCGAGCGATAGATTATTTACGCGCGTAGGTAAACGAATTCGACGGTTGCCCGAATACTTCTTCAAGTACCTCAACGATAAACCTCACGATTTTCACAATGAGTGAAAAGGAAAATTTATGTAGACACTGCTTCATGGTAAGGCACCTTTAAGGAATAGTGAAAGACGTTACTTCTCACATTTCTTATACCAAATCATTGTGTTGTTATTGAATGAGGTCACAGTTACAGGGACTGAGTGACGGCGGATGTAGCGGTGCTGGGGCAGCGAAGCTGAGCCAAACTAGTCTTCATTTCTCTGTCTATAAGAAATTAATCTAGGTATGCAGGGCGATGGCAATGGCCAAACGTAAGGGCAGGAAGCTTTCGAAATCTTATTTTCCCGGGGGACGTAGGGACCAATTCCAAACTTGTACCGTTCCGACCTCTCGATGAGCATAGTTGTCAAATCACAACTTTCCGGTTATTCTAATGCCACGTATGCCGAACGAAGAGACCATCGACAATCGTAGACTTTGAGCTCAAGTCAAAATTCGGAATCGCCTCGAAACCATTCAAGACAACTTCAGGACTCAACATGCGCTTCCCGCAAGCCATAATTGTATTTTTATGTGATCAAAAAAAATGGCTTATATATACGGCGATAATTCTTTCGCAACTCCTTATAGCTGCCGATATTGAAAACGCCATTCTTTCCCCACGAGTTAGTTGGCAACGCGCATTCTTCGGGATCATTGCTACAGAATTGCTAGCATGCCTTGTAATGACGCCAAGTCTATTGCTGCTCTTTCGAATCGTCGCTAGGTTCGCAGAATTGCTTGGAACGATGCGAGCTACGTTACTTACCGTCGCTGTAATCTTCTCCGAAGAAATCCTGACAAGAACGACGAGAGACCACATGTTTATGGCACCCAACTTCGCTTTAGACATAGTCGCATGGGTGCTTATGTCCGCAGCAGTGCTATTCGTCGTCAAAGGAAAAGAACGCTTCTTCGAAAGGTCAGTTGTATCGGAAGGTGCGATTCAGTCAGAGTCCCGCTTACAACCAAATTCCCGGAATAGTGATGGAGTTTCGGACTCCAACGAACGTTCGTCTGTACGGTACGGAATGGAGCGCCTGTCACTCCAGCAGCATTTGGCTCTATACGCAAGGATAGGCCGGGCTACGCGGATGCCATTCGTTATATTGGTGCTAGCTTTAAGCTGCATCTTCCTTTTTTACCAATTCCTCCCGCGTTCGCAAAGCACTTTCCAGAAAAAGGAAGAGTTACAAAGTGAAGTAGCGATGAGCGATCAGAATGCGGAGAAAGAAGGTCGTAATCGGATAATTACTCCAGAACTAGCCGAAGCTATGAGTAATGGGTCCAAATTCGATTTCTCTGGCTGCATAGGAAAAAGCTTAACTGAATGTATAGAGGGTGCTACTTATGGAAAAGCCAAGCTCGACGGGATTGAATTGCATTTTCAAGTTAGTCCAGCAGATTCGTGTGGACCTCAGGCGAGATTTCTTGCCGTGCTCGGCCCAAAAGGTGGACCAACCAGTGGTTGCTGGATAAAGAATGGTGAGGAAGTAAAGACGTGGATCTTTACGACTCTAGATGCAAATGGAAATTATAGAAAGGTCAGCGGCCCGACAGTCCGGTTTATTGAATTAATGCCTTATTACAAAACTCATAACCTGCCCGAAGACGTAGCCCCAGGGCTTACGGCGAATGCTGCTGCCTCAGTGCCCCTCACAGAGACTGTAGACTTTGATGAGACGGATGAATGTCAGGGAGGGCTTAAACGGTTTGTCATCGGATTTTCTGGCAGTTTCACCGACGAGAACCGGCAAGCTATAAGAAGGAATTGCGCGTCAAAACGCAGCGAATGGTTATGCTTTATTGAGAAGGCAGGCGACGGCGACATAAGTGCAGCGGAAAAAAACCAGATAGAAATTGCATGCAACCTTAACGAGTGAAGTGTGGCGGTAACAGCGAAAATATAGACCATACAGTATTCTTGCCGATATACAAAAGTGCAACGAAGACTCCTTCTTCATATCGGCAAATTTTCGAAAAAAATGGATGGCTCTTTTTGCGCATCAAAAAACTTTTGGCTTGATGGGTTTTTCCTTAAAAAATTACTTCGGAATTAACTGGGCACCTTAAAGAAATAAGTAAAGAAATTTTAAATTGCCGTTGAATATGATTCGAACGAGTGGTGGCGGAGGTTAAAATATATCTGACAGGTAGATGACAAGGCTCTGATAAAGCCCTGCCAGATGACGATACAGTCTTACTAAGAAAAATAACAAGGAAAATGCGATGTTTCAACTAACGAAAAACTACGTAAAAATTGCCGTAGATAGGATCGGCGGTCCAACAAAAGCAGCCACTGCTATGGCCGTGTCGGGCACCACCATCCATCATTGGATTAAACGGGCTCGAATCGCCGATATCGAAAAGGCAACGCTGATGGCAGCGCTTGCAGGGCTAGAACTTCAGCAGCTCAGGAGTACGCAATGACAGAAAACCAAGTGAGGAAAGCCCAAGCCCAGGCTCTCATTGCCCAAGCACTGGAAGTCTTTCGAGGCGAGTCCTACGTCGAGCAGCCAAAGAAGGTAATTTCCTCGGAGAGGTATGACGACCTGTCCAGAGAGCAGCTCGACCAAAGCGTTATTGCACTGGTTGTCCACTCCAATTTGTCGGGTGGGTCCGTAGGCGACATGAACCTATACAAGCTCATCAGGACCTACTTGCGGAATCCCACCGCTCGATCGGAAATCAACGCCGTGGTGGGCCGCTACGGGCTTTGAGTAGGTGGTCTCTGACGCCCCAAGTAATTTTCGATTGGGAAGTGCGACCCGGGGGATGGTCGCGTAAAGTAACGATGGTGTTTGCGAAAGCTAGCTGAAGCGCCGAGCCTGATATCCCGAGATTTCCCGACATTGATCGGTTAGGTAGCACATGGGTAGCACAGCCTAGAGACCTAAAAGTTTCCGAGGGCCTCAAAGTACCAATGTTCANAAGTAACGATGGTGTTTGCGAAAGCTAGCTGAAGCGCCGAGCCTGATATCCCGAGATTTCCCGACATTGATCGGTTAGGTAGCACATGGGTAGCACAGCCTAGAGACCTAAAAGTTTCCGAGGGCCTCAAAGTACCAATGTTCATTGGCCTGCCCAGCTGGGTTCGAACCAGCGACCCTCAGCTTAGAAGGCTGATGCTCTATCCAACTGAGCTATGGGCAGTCAGTGTCCGGCAGAACTGCCGGGAGAAATGAAAACGGGCCGTCAGAAGACGGCCCGTTATGAAGCTTTGGTCGGAGTACAAGGATTCGAACCTTGGACCCCCTGGTCCCAAACCAGGTGCGCTACCGGGCTGCGCTACACTCCGAATACAAGTATTTTACTCGCCGCGCGGCGCCGCGTCAATGTGCGCCCCGCTTGAAGCAAGTTTCGATATCAAGCGGCCAGCTTGTCGGCGATTCTGCGGGCCATGCTTTCGGCCTGGTCCGCCTCTTTCGCTTCGACCATCACGCGGATCAGCGGCTCGGTGCCCGAGGCGCGGATCAGCACGCGGCCGGCGTCGCCCAGCTCGCGCTCGACGGCTTCCTTTTCGGCAACCATGCCAGCATCCTGGGTCCAGTCGAAGCCTGCCGGCACTTTCTTGTTGATCAGGGTCTGCGGATACAGCTTCAGTTCGCTGCAGCATTCCTGCAGCGACTTCCCGCTGCGCTTCAGGGCCGACAGCACCTGCAGGGCCGAGACGATGCCGTCGCCAGTGGTGTGCTTGTCCAGCGCCAGCAGGTGGCCCGAGCCTTCGCCGCCGAGGATCCAGCCGCGCTCCTGCATCACTTCCAGCACGTAGCGGTCGCCGACCTTGGCGCGCGCGAAGCCGATGCCCATTTCCTTGAACGCCACTTCGAGCGCCATGTTGGTCATCAGGGTGCCGACGGCGCCCGCCACCGGGCCGGTGGCCATGCGGTCGCGCACCATCAGGTACAGCAGTTCGTCGCCGTTGTAGACGCGGCCGGTGGCGTCGACCATGATCAGGCGGTCGGCGTCACCGTCGAGCGCGATGCCGAGGTCGGCCTTGTTGTCGACCACGGCCTGCGCCAGGGCCTTCGGTGCGGTGGCGCCAAAGCCGGCGTTGATGTTGAAGCCGTCCGGCGTGGCGCCGATCGACACCACTTCCGCGCCCAGTTCGTGGAACACATGCGGGGCAATGTTGTAGGCGGCGCCATGGGCGCTGTCGACCACGATCTTCAGGCCGCGCAAATCGAGTTCGTTCGGGAAGGTGCTCTTGCAGAATTCGATGTAGCGGCCCTGGGCGTCGCGCAGGCGGGTGGCGCGGCCGAGTTTATCCGACGGCACGCAATCCATCGGCTGGTCGATCGCTTCCTCGATCGAGAGTTCGACGCTGTCGGGCAGCTTGGTGCCATGTTCCGAGAAGAACTTGATGCCGTTGTCCTGGAAGGGATTGTGCGAGGCCGAGATCACGACGCCGGCCTGCAGGCGCAGTGCGCGGGTGAGGTAGGCGATCGCCGGGGTCGGCATCGGGCCGGCCAGCATCACGTCGACGCCGGCGGCCGAGAACCCCGCCTCGAGGGCGGCTTCCAGCATGTAGCCGGAAATGCGGGTGTCCTTGCCGATCAACACGGTCGGACGGGTCGCCGCGGCATTGTCCTTGGCCAGCACCTTGCCGGCCGCATAGCCGAGGCGCATTACGAAGTCCGGGGTGATCGGCGCCACGCCAACCTCGCCGCGGATGCCATCGGTACCGAAATATTTGCGTGCCATGCTTCTTCTCTTTCTTGTTAGGGTCAATCAATGGTCGCCGCGCGCCATACCTTCAGCGCGTCGACCGTCTCTGCGACATCATGTACTCGAATAATTCTAGCGCCCTGCGCCACCGCAGCCAAGGCGCCAGCCAGGCTGCCGGCCAGGCGCGCCTCGACCGGGCGGCCGGTAACGGCGCCGATCATCGACTTGCGCGACAGGCCGATCAGCACCGGCAGCCCGAGTTCGTCGGCAATGCGCTGCGTATTCTTCAGCAATGCGTAGTTGTGTTCGACCGTCTTGCCGAAGCCCAGGCCGGGGTCCACGCAGATGCGCTCGCGGTCGACACCGGCCGCTTCCAGCGCGGCGACACGCTCGCGCAGGAAGGCGATGACTTCCGCCACCACGTCGGTGTAGGCCGGCTGGGCCTGCATGTCCTGGGGCGTGCCCTGCATGTGCATCACGCACAGGCCGCAGTCGCCCTTCACCACGGCCTCGATGGCGCCGGGCGCCTGGAAACCGTTGATGTCGTTGATCATGTCGGCGCCGGCAATGATGGCTTCGCGCATGACCTCCGGCTTGCAGGTGTCGACCGACAAGGCCTTGCCGGCTTCCTGCAGTGCATACAGGGCCGGCATCACGCGCGCCAGTTCTTCGGCCACCGGTACGCTGGGCGAACCGGGCCGGGTGGATTCGCCGCCGATGTCGATCAAATCGACGCCGCTGGCCACCATCTCCTCGGCGCGCGATACGGCGAACTCGAGTGCATGGTAATGGCCGCCGTCGGAAAACGAATCGGGGGTGACGTTCAGGACGCCCATGACGAGGGGGCGCCGCCCCAGCTCGAAACGGAAGCGGCCGCACTGCAAGAATTGACGCATGACGGGACTAGGATTCGGGGAAAACAGAAGTGTTAACGAGCAAAAGGCATCCGGGGATGCCTTTTGCAGGGTGTTGATCTAGACGATCAAGACGCGCCGATCAAGCCGGTGCCGGGGCGTTGGTGGCGACGCCACCTGAACCGCTGTCGCCAGGAGGCGTACGCTTGGTCAGGATGCCGGCTTTCGGCGGATGCGGTTCGCGGCCAGCCATGATGTCGTTGATCTGCTCGGCGTCGATGGTTTCCCAGTCGAGCAGCGCCTTGGTCATCTTCTCGACCTTGTCGCGGTTCTCTTCCAGCAGGCGGCGTGCCAGTGCGTACTGGGTGTCGAGAATGGCGCGGATCTCGGCGTCGACCTTTTGCTGGGTCGCTTCCGAAATTGTCTTGGTGGCGCCACCGAAGAAGCCTTCGTTCTCGCTGTCTTCATAGACCATCACGCCCATGCTTTCCGACATGCCGAAACGGGTGACCATCGAGCGTGCCAGCTTGGTCGCACGCGAGAAGTCGTTCGAGGCGCCGGTCGACATCTGGCCGACAAAAATCTCTTCGGCGATACGGCCACCGAACAGGATGGAGATTTCTTCCAGCATCTTGTCCTTGTAGCCGGACAGCGCATCGTGCTCAGGCAGCTGCCAGGTCAGGCCGAGGGCATAGCCGCGCGGCATGATCGTGACCTTGTGCACGGGGTCGGCCTTCGGCAACAGCTTGGCGATGACCGCATGGCCCGACTCGTGGTAAGCCGTGTTGCGGCGTTCCTCTTCGCGCATGACCATCGACTTGCGCTCCGGACCCATGTAGATCTTGTCCTTGGCATCTTCGAAGTCGAGCATCTCGACCAGGCGCTTGTTGCGGCGCGCGGCGAACAGTGCAGCCTCGTTGACCAGGTTGGCGAGGTCGGCGCCCGAGAAGCCCGGGGTGCCGCGTGCCAGGATGTCGGCTTTCACGTCGGCGCCGATCGGCACCTTGCGCATGTGCACGTTCAGGATCTGTTCGCGGCCGCGGATGTCCGGCAGGCCCACCATCACCTGGCGGTCGAAACGGCCCGGGCGCAGCAGCGCTTTATCGAGCACGTCGGCGCGGTTGGTGGCGGCGATCACGATCACACCCGAGGTGGCTTCGAAACCGTCCATCTCGACCAGCAGCTGGTTCAGCGTCTGTTCGCGTTCGTCGTTGCCGCCGCCCATGCCGGCGCCACGGTGACGGCCGACCGCGTCGATCTCGTCGATGAAGATGATGCAAGGCGAATGTTTCTTGGCGTTCTCGAACATGTCGCGGACACGGGATGCACCCACGCCGACGAACATCTCGACGAAGTCGGAACCCGAGATCGAGAAGAACGGCACCTTGGCTTCGCCGGCAATGGCGCGCGCCAGCAGGGTTTTACCGGTACCTGGAGGACCGACCATCAGCACGCCGCGCGGAATGCGGCCGCCGAGTTTCTGGAACTTGGTCGGGTCTTTCAGGAAGTCGACGATTTCGCTGACTTCTTCTTTCGCTTCGTCGCAACCGGCGACGTCGGCGAAGGTGACGCTGTTGTTCGTTTCATCGAGCATGCGCGCCTTCGACTTGCCGAACGAGAAAGCCCCGCCCTTGCCGCCGCCCTGCATCTGGCGCATGAAGAAGACCCAGACGCCGATCAGCAGCAGCATCGGGAACCAGGAGATGAAGACCTGCTGCAGGAACGATGGCTCTTCCGGCGGCTTGACGTCGAAGCGCACGCCGTTCTCGCGCAGGTCGCCGATCAGGCCACGGTCGAGCATGGTGGCGGTGGCGCGCACCTTGGTGTCGTCGCTACGGGTGGCGGTGATGTTCGCGCCTTCGATGACGACGTCCTTCACGCGGCGCGCCTTCACATCGTCGAGCAGCTCGGAATAAGCGATGGTCTTGCTGCCACCGGCCGGGCTGTGATTGTCGAACTGCTTGAACAGCATGAACAACAGCAGTGCGACGACCACCCAGATGGCGGATTTGGAAAACATATTATTCACGAAAACTCCTCCGATGCGATCCGCACCATTACCAGTGAGATTGCCGATTTTACTCGCATTAGACATGCTGTGCTACGAGGCCACGCTCCACGCGGAGCCTCAACATGCCATATTGCCACTTTTTTCCGTTCCGTGCGGCACGACTCAAGTATTGGGCGTACCGAACGGAGCATCACGGCGTGCATGTGTGGCTGCGATCTCAAATATCAAGGGCCGAATCGTCGTCCACGCCGGATTTATATTCCACTGGATTCTTCAGACCGCGCCCGAGCAGGAAGATTTCCGAAGACTTGTCGCGGCTTGCTTTCGGCTTGATCTGCTTGACGGTCTTGAACTCGGTGCGGAACTTCTCGACGATCTGGGTAAAGCCCATGTCCTTGAAACACTTCACCAACAATGCGCCGCCCGGCTTCAGATGCATCTGAGAAAACTCAATCGCGAGATCGATCAAATGTTCCATGCGCGCAGCGTCGGCAGTGGGAATCCCAGACAGGTTCGGGGCCATGTCCGACAGTACGAGATCGGTCTTGCGGCCTTCCAGCACCTCGGCTAGTTGGTCTAATACAACATCTTCGCGGAAGTCGCCCTGGATGTAATGGACGTCGGCAATCGGCTCCATCGGCAACAGATCGAGGCCGATGATGGTGCCGTTGATGCCGCCGCCTTCCTTGCCCGCCAGCTTGCGGCGGGTATATTGCGCCCAGCTGCCAGGGGTGCAGCCGAGGTCGACAACGACCTGGCCGGACTTGATGAGTTTCTCGCTTTCGTCGATTTCCTTGAGCTTGAAAGCAGCGCGTGCGCGGTAGCCTTCTTTCTGCGCCAGCTTGACGTACGGGTCGTTAATATGGTCGTGTAACCAGTTTTTGTTTAATTTGTTCTTGGCCATTCGCGTAGAATACTGCTTTTATAGGTACATCCAAAAATTATTATGCTTAAACTCACTCCGGCCGAGCGCAGCGCGCTGCGCGCGGAAGCCCATGGGCTCAATCCAGTTGTCATGATCGGCGAAGCCGGCCTGACCGAGTCCGTCATGAAGGAAATCGCTGCCAGCCTCGACGCACACGGCCTGATCAAGGTCCGCGTCTTCGGCGACGACCGCGAAGCCCGCGTTGCCATGTACGAACAGATCAGCGCCGAGCTCGACGCCGCGCCGGTCCAGCACATCGGCAAACTGCTGGTGCTCTACCGTCCGAAAAAAGAAGCGGTGAAAGAACGTAGCGCCAAGGCCGGCAAGGGCATGCGCGAAGTCACCATCGTCAAGGCCAGCGCCAGCGGCACCAAGAAGCCGAGCGTCACCAAGGTTATGCTCAAGGGCAACGAGCGGGTCACCGCCGGCGGCAACATCAAGCGCGCCAAGCCGCGCCAGACCAGCAGCAAAAAAACCTCGCTGAACTGAGCGTCGCTGGACTAAGCCTCGCTGAACCAGGCGGGAACAAGAAACCGGGGATATCCCCGGTTTTTTCATGGCCGATAGCGGTTGCCTTCGTAGGGTGGGCGCTCCGTGCCCACGCGTGAAGCGTGAGCGGTATTTGCCGAACCCATGCCAGCAATGATCGCCGTTCCGCGTGGGCACGGGGCGCCCACCCTACCGTTTCATCGGTCCCGGATTTGCGGCACGGTCAGCGGCTCTTCAACAGCAGCACCGCCGCCAGCACGCTTTCGATCAGGTGGAACAGCTGCGACACGCCATGCATGATCGCGAACCTGGTCCACTCGGGCGAGGCGCGGATGCCAGCCGGGCCAGCCGCCTCGCGCATCGCCGCCATCGCCGGCTGCAGGCCCACGTACATGACGAGCGCACAGGCCAGCATCGCCAGCACCAGCAGGTTCAGGAACCTGCGCCGTGCACCATCGAGATCCCCCGACAGGCGCACCAGCACCAGCATCAGCGCCGCGCAGACAAAACTGATCCACGCCAGCCGGTGCAAAAACGCGCCGACGATATCGCCCGCCATCGTTCCCGACGCCGTCGAGAACACCGCCGGCGCCGCGATGTAGCCCAGCACCCACAGCGCACCGCCCCAGAAGGCCGCGACCAGCAGCCGTGCGCCGGAGACCCGGGAACGCGCCGACATGCCCGTCATCAGACGTAGCGCACTTCCAGGATTTCGTATTCGCGCGGGCCGGACGGCGCCTGCACTTCGACCACGTCGCCGGCGAACTTGCCGATCAGGGCGCGTGCGATCGGCGAGGTCACCGACACTTTATTCACCTTGATGTCGGCTTCGTCGAGGCCGACGATCTGGTAGCTCACCTTCTGGCCATTGT
Source organism: Massilia brevitalea (assembly GCF_030711405.1). Taxonomy (GTDB): domain Bacteria; phylum Pseudomonadota; class Gammaproteobacteria; order Burkholderiales; family Burkholderiaceae_D; genus Telluria; species Telluria brevitalea. Next base: position 38,692 of record NZ_JAULSI010000036.1, on the reverse strand, counting down.
CCAGGTCTTCCAGGTCGACGGTGGCGGCGAAGACCACGCGGCCTTCGGCGTCCAGCGTGGCCGGGTCGATGATCTGGGCGGCACTCAGCTTGCCTTCGAGTTCGGCGATGCGGCCTTCGACGAAGGCCTGGCGTTCCTTGGCGGCGTCGTATTCGGCGTTCTCCGACAAGTCGCCGTGCGAGCGCGCTTCGGCGATCGCGTCGATGACGCTGCGGCGTTCCTTGGTCTTGAGCTGATGCAGTTCTTCCTTCAGGAGTTCGGCGCCGTATTTGGTGAGCGGTACGGTATTGTTCATATATGTCTCTTGGCTTCTACTGATGTTCGGGGGCGTACAAGTGAAAACCACAGAGGCACGCGACGGGAGCCGCGCGAACTCTGTGGTTTGACGGGTACTACTTGACGCTTAGTTTAAGGTTTTATGCAGGCCTTGTAAATCGTAGACCCGAATCTCGTCAAGATGACGCATGCCCTGGATCGCCGCTTCCGCGCCGGCGATCGTGGTGTAGGTCACGGCGCGTGCCGCCAGCGCCGAGGTACGGATGGTACGCGAGTCGGTAATCGCACTGCGCTTTTCCTCGACCGTGTTGATGACCATCTCGATCTCGTGGTTCTTGATCATGTCGACCACGTGCGGACGGCCTTCGATCACCTTGTTCACCGCCGTCACCGGCAGGCCGGCGGCCGAGATCACGGCAGCGGTGCCCTTGGTGGCCACCAGCGAGAAGCCGAGCGAGACCAGGTCGCGCGCCACCTTCACGGCGCGCGGCTTGTCCGAGCCCTTCACCGACAGGAAGACCTTGCCCGACTGCGGCAGCTTGATGCCGGCGCCCAGCTGCGATTTGACGAAGGCTTCGCCGAAGGTCTCGCCCACGCCCATCACTTCGCCGGTCGACTTCATTTCCGGTCCGAGGATGGTGTCGACGCCGGGGAATTTCACGAACGGGAACACGGCTTCCTTGACGCTGTAGAACGGCGGCACCACTTCCCTGGTGACGCCCTGGCTTGCCAGCGTCTGGCCGACCATGCAGCGCGCCGCGACCTTGGCCAACTGCACGCCGGTGGCTTTCGACACGAACGGCACGGTACGCGATGCGCGCGGGTTTACTTCCAGCACGAACACCGTATCGACCGTCTTGCCGTCGACTTCCGACTGCTGGATCGCGAACTGCACGTTCATCAGGCCGACCACGTTCAGGCCTTTCGCCATCAGCGCGGTCTGGCGCTTGAGTTCATCGATGGTCTCTTGCGACAGCGAGTAAGGCGGCAGCGAGCAGGCCGAGTCGCCCGAGTGCACGCCGGCCTGCTCGATGTGTTCCATCACGCCGCCGATGAAGGTGGTCTCGCCGTCCGAGATGCAGTCGACGTCGACTTCGATCGCATCGTTCAGGAAGCGGTCGAGCAGCACCGGCGAATCGTTCGACACCTTGACTGCTTCGCGCATGTAGCGCTCCAGGTCGCGCTGCTCGTGCACGATTTCCATCGCGCGGCCACCGAGCACGTACGATGGACGCACGACCAGCGGGTAGCCGATTTCCTGGGCCAGCGCCAGTGCTTCGGGTTCGGTGCGCGCGGTGCGGTTCGGCGGCTGGCGCAGGCCGAGGTCCTGCAGCAGCTTCTGGAAACGCTCGCGGTCTTCGGCGGCATCGATCATGTCCGGCGAGGTGCCGACGATCGGCACGCCGTTCGCTTCCAGGTCCAGCGCCAGCTTCAAAGGCGTTTGACCGCCGTACTGCACGATCACGCCGACCGGCTTTTCCAGCTCGACGATTTCGAGCACGTCTTCCAGCGTCAGCGATTCGAAGTAGAGGCGGTCCGAGGTATCGTAGTCGGTCGACACGGTCTCCGGATTGCAGTTGACCATGATGGTCTCGTAGCCGTCTTCGCGCATGGCGAGGGCGGCATGGACGCAGCAGTAGTCGAACTCGATGCCCTGGCCGATACGGTTCGGGCCACCGCCCAGCACCATGATCTTTTTCTTGTCGGTCGGCGCCGCTTCGCATTCCTCGTCGTAGGTCGAGTACATGTAGGCGGTGTCGGTCGAGAATTCGGCGGCGCAGGTGTCGACGCGCTTGTACACCGGGCGGATCCCCAGCGCGTGGCGGCGCTCGCGCACCGCGGCCTGCGTGGTGTGCATCAGGAAGGCCATGCGCGCATCCGAGAAGCCTTTTTGCTTGAGCTTGTAAAGCGTCGGCTTGTCGAGCGACTCCAGCTTTTGATGATCGAGCCAGAGTTCGATGTCGACGATTTCCTTGATCTGGATGAGGAACCACGGATCGATCTTGGTCAGCTGATGGACTTCTTCCAGCGTGAAGCCCTGGGCGAAGGCGTCGCCCACGTACCAGATGCGTTCCGGGCCAGGCTCGCCCAGCTCTTCCTCGATGACTTCGCGGTCGCGCGTCATCTCGTTCAGGCCGTCGACGCCCACTTCCAGGCCGCGCAGGGCCTTCTGGAACGATTCCTGGAAGGTGCGGCCCATGGCCATCACTTCGCCCACCGATTTCATCTGCGTGGTCAGGTGCTTGTCGGCCGCCGGGAATTTTTCGAAGGCAAAGCGCGGGATCTTGGTCACGACGTAGTCGATCGATGGCTCGAACGAGGCCGGGGTCGCGCCGCCGGTGATCTCGTTACGCAGCTCGTCGAGCGTGAAGCCGACCGCCAGCTTGGCGGCGACCTTGGCGATCGGGAAGCCGGTGGCTTTCGAGGCCAGCGCCGAGGAACGCGAGACGCGCGGGTTCATCTCGATGACGATCATGCGGCCGTCTTGCGGGTTGATCGCGAACTGCACGTTCGAGCCGCCGGTGTCGACGCCGATCTCGCGCAGGACGTTGATCGACGCATTGCGCATGATCTGGTATTCCTTGTCCGTCAGCGTCTGCGCCGGCGCCACCGTGATCGAGTCGCCGGTATGGACGCCCATCGGATCCAGATTTTCGATCGAGCAGATGATGATGCAGTTGTCGGCCTTGTCGCGCACGACTTCCATCTCGTACTCTTTCCAGCCCAGGAGCGACTCTTCGATCAGCAGCTCGGAGGTCGGCGAGGCTTCGAGGCCGCGCTTGCAGATGGTTTCGAACTCTTCTTCGTTGTAGGCGATGCCGCCGCCCGAGCCGCCCATCGTGAACGACGGACGGATGATGGTCGGGAAGCCCAGCTCGCGCTGCACGGTGCGCGCTTCTTCCATCGAGTGCGCCACGCCCGAGCGTGCCGAACCCAGGCCGATCTTGGTCATCGCGTCCTTGAACTTGGAGCGGTCCTCGGCCTTGTCGATGGCTTCCGGCGACGCGCCGATCAGCTCGACCTTGTATTTTTCCAGGATGCCGTTGTGGTGCAAATCGAGCGCGCAGTTCAGCGCGGTCTGGCCGCCCATGGTCGGCAGGATCGCGTCCGGACGTTCCTTGGCGATGATGCGCTCGACGACCTTCCAGGTGATCGGCTCGATGTAGGTGACGTCGGCCATCTCCGGGTCGGTCATGATGGTCGCCGGATTGCTGTTGACCAGGATGACCTTGTAGCCTTCGTCGCGCAGGGCCTTGCAGGCCTGGGCGCCGGAATAGTCGAACTCCGCGGCCTGGCCGATGACGATCGGGCCGGCGCCGATGATCAGGATGCTTTTGATATCACTACGCTTAGGCATTCACTTCTCCTGCATTTGCTTTTTTTTCTTGGGCTTGCATCAGGCCGATGAAGCGGTCGAACAGATAGGCGACGTCGGTCGGGCCCGGCGATGCTTCAGGGTGGCCCTGGAAGCAGAAGGCCGGCTTGTCGGTGCGGGCAAAGCCCTGCAGCGAGCCGTCGAACAGCGACACGTGGGTCACGCGGCAGTTCTTCGGCAGCGTCTCCGGGTCGACCGCGAAGCCGTGGTTCTGCGAGGTGATCAGGACCTTCTTCGAGTCCAGGTCCTGCACCGGGTGGTTCGCGCCATGGTGGCCGAACTTCATCTTCATGGTCTTCGCGCCCGAGGCGAGCGCCATGATCTGGTGGCCGAGGCAGATGCCGAAGGTCGGGATGCCCTTCTCGATCAGCTCCGCGGTGGCCTTGATGGCGTAGTCGCAAGGCTCCGGGTCGCCCGGGCCATTGGCCAGGAAGATGCCGTCGGGGTTCAGCGCCAGCGCGTCGGCGGCGGTCGATTCCGCAGGCAGCACGGTGACCTTGCAGCCGCGTTCGGCCAGCATGCGCAGGATGTTGCGCTTGACGCCGTAGTCGAAGGCGACCACGTGGTATTGCGGGTTTTCCTGCTTGCCGAAGCCCTGGCCGAGCTTCCACTCGGTTTCGGTGAATTCGTAGCGCTCTTTCACGGACACGACTTTCGCCAGGTCCATGCCGGCCAGGCCAGGGAAGGAGCGTGCCAGTTCCAGTGCCTGCGCTTCGGATGGCTGGTTGCCCTGGGTGCCGGTGAGGATGGCGCCGGCCTGGGCGCCTTTTTCGCGCAGCAGGCGGGTCAGCTTGCGCGTGTCGATGCCCGAGATGGCCACGACGTTCTCGGCCTTCAGGTAGTCGGACAGCGATTGGGTGGAGCGGAAGTTCGATGCCAGCAGCGGCAGGTCGCGGATGATCAGGCCTGCGGCGTGGACTTTCGACGCTTCGACGTCGGCAGTGTTGACGCCGTAGTTGCCGATGTGCGGGTACGTCAGGGTGACGATCTGACGCGAGTAGCTGGGGTCGGTCAGGATTTCCTGGTAGCCAGTGATCGCGGTATTGAAGACCACTTCACCGGTCGTATGGCCGGCGGCGCCAATGGAAACACCTTTGAAAATCGTTCCGTCTGCAAGGGCCAGGATGGCCGGGACGGCTGGGCCAGAAAAAAATGGCGGCAAGGGTAACTCCCAATAAAGTTACCGTAGCGGCGCCACGTCAGACCGACACCCAAAAACCGCGGATGCACCTGGGCAAATCCGAGTTTGGAGGTCGTTTGGAATGAGGAATGGAAGGTAGGCGCTACGGCAAGTAAGTAGAATGGTTAAACCCCTCAATTATAGCGCGCTTCGATGGCATCGGCAATGTACCGACGGCTTGATTCGGGGCGAAATGCGGGTTTTTACTTACTGATGAGCGGGAGTTTTCCGTGTTTCAACGCCGATGGTGATGGGCGTAGGGTGGGCGCTCTGTGCCCACGCGTGAGGTTTGCATGGTGTTGACGGAGAAAGCAGGCCAACAATATTCATCGTTCACGCGTGGGCACAGGGGCGCCCACCCTACGTGTCATAAGCCAACGATAACTATGGCGTGCCGACCAGCGCGGCGATACCCGCCTTGGCGATCTGCGCATCCTGTTCCGACTTCACGCCCGATACGCCGACCGCGCCGATCACGTGGCCGTCGACGATCACCGGCACGCCGCCTTCGAGCATGCCTTCGATTTCCGGCGCCGACAGGAAGGAGACGCGCCCGCCATTGATCACGTCTTCGTAGATCTTCGATTCGCGGCGGCTGAGCGCGGCGGTCTTGGCCTTGGCGGGCGAGATGTGCGACGACACCGGCGGCGCGCCGTCCAGGCGCTGCAGCCACAGCAGGTGGCCGCCGTCGTCGACGATCGAGAAGGTCACGGCCCAGTTGTTCGCCAGCGCTTCGGCTTCGGCCGCGGCGGCGATGATCTTCACGTCTTCCAGGGTCAGGAATGGTTTGGTTTTCATGTCGTTTCCTCCTTTAAGCTAGTTCGGTGATCAAGGCTGCTGTTGCTTGGCCTTCAGCCTGGCCTTCAGTTGCGGCATCACGGCGGCGGCGGCCTGCTCGCCGGCCAGGATCGCCAGGTTACGGCCGGCAAAGTCGGCGCTGCCCATCTTGCCCAGCGCCGGGGTGATGACGACGTCGGCTTCCTTCAGTTCATACGAATTGATACGCTGGCCCATGATGCTGAAGCTCTGCAGCAGCACATCGACCGAACTGACGGTGGCCTGCGAGTCGGCCTGGGTCGAGATGTTGACCGCGATGATGAAGTCGGCGCCCATCTCGCGCGTGTACTTCACCGGCACCGGCGCCACCAGGCCGCCGTCGACGTAGGACTTGTTCCCGATCTTCACGGGCTGGAACACGCTCGGCACCGAGGACGATGCGCGCACGGCCAGGCCGGTGTTGCCCTTGTTGAAGAGGATGGCTTCGCCGGTCTTCAGGTCGGTGGCGACGGCGCCGAAGCGTTTTTTCAGGCGCTCCATCGGCACGTTGCCCACCGCCTTGTTGACGTAGTTCTGCAGGGCCTCGCCTTTCAGCACGCCGGTGGATTTCGAGAACAGCGGCAGCGCCCAGTCGGAGATCGTCGCTTCGTCCATGCTCATCGCGGTGCGCTGCAGGGTGAAGCCATCGAGGCCCGAAGCATACAGGGCGCCGACTACCGAGCCGGCGCTGGTGCCGACCACGATCTCGGGGATGATGCCCTGGGCTTCAAGCGCCTTGATCACGCCGATGTGGGCGAAGCCGCGCGCCGCGCCGCCGCCGAGGGCCAGGCCGATGCGGATTTTTTTCGGAGGGGCCGGGGTGGCGACCACGGCTGGAGTCGGTGCAACGGGCGGCGGGGTGCTGCCGCAGCCGGCCAAGGCGAGTGCGCTGAGCGCAATGAGGGAAGTGCGTCGAGAGAACATGTGCGGGTCGAGAAGGACAATTCTCGATTGTACCGCGCAATGTGGGGCGATGGATGAGGCCGGGCTTATGGCCGATTGAATCGGATACGGGCGGCGAAATACCGCTTTTGTGGGGTGGGCATTTGTAGTGCTGGCATTTAGCCAGCCCTACTGCCCGCGCGGTCGTACCGGTGCGTCACGCAAAGCGACCGGAGACCACAACGGTCGCTGGGCATTTTCACACGTGGCGTGGTCGCGACCGACGTACCGCGTGGGCACGAGTGCCTTGCGCGGCCCGGCCCACCGTACAAAACCTAACCCGGCAGCGAGGTGTTGGGCAGGGAGGCGGTAAACGTACTCCCCTCCCCCGGCTTCGAACAAATCTTCACGCGCCCGCCATGCCGCAGCAGCACGTGCTTGACGATCGCCAGCCCCAGCCCGGTCCCCTGCGTCTCGCGCGAGCGGCTCTTGTCGACCCGGTAGAAACGCTCGGTGAGCCTGGAGATATGCTGCGGATCGATCCCGATCCCGCAATCCTTCACCGAGAACTGCAGGTCATCCTCGCCGCGCTGCCACGACAGCGCGATGCAACCGCCTTCGGGCGAATAGCGCACCGCGTTCGACGCCAGGTTGGCAAACGCGCTGCGCAGCTCTTCCATGTTGCCCATCACGTCGGGCCCATCGACCGCCACCGTGATCTCGTGCCGCCCGCCCGACAAGGCGCGTGCCTCGGCCGCCACCGAATCGACCAGCGCCGCGATATCGACCCGTTCGCGCCGCAGCGGGAATTCGTCCGACTCCAGGCGCGACAGGGTCAGCATGTCCTCGATCAGGCGCTGCATGCGTCCGCCCTGCTCGGTCATCAGTTTCAGGTGCGCCGAGCGCGTGGCCGCATCCATGCACGGATCGGACATCGCGATTTCCAGGAAGCCGACGATCACCGTCAGCGGCGTGCGCAGTTCATGCGAGGCATTCGCGATGAAATCGCGCCGCATCGCCTCGATCCGTTCGGTGTCGGTGGCATCGTGGGTGACCAGGATCTGGCGCCGGTTCTCGAACGGGATGATGCGGCACTCGATCTTGCGGCCCCGGAACGACAGCGTCAGCGGCTGCTCGTAGCGTCCCAGGATGATGTAGTCGATGAAGTCCGGGTGGCGCACCAGGTTGGTCACGCGCAGGCCCTTGTCGCGCTCCAGCGTCAGGCCCAGATGGCGTTCGGCGGCCGGGTTGCACCATTCGAGGAACAGCACGTCGTCCATGATCGCCACGCCTTCCGGCAGCAAACTCATGGCCTGGCGGAAGCGCGCCAGCCATTCCACCAGTTCGGACTGGTGGCGCTCGTCCTCGCGGCGCAGGCGGTACAGGCGCGCAAAGACGTCGGTCCAGGCGCCCCAGCCGTCGGGCAGCTTGCCGGATTGCGGGTCGTCCAGCCAGTTGCCCAGTTGCTGCAGGTAGCGCAGCTGCGACACCAGCACCACGATCATGCCCAGCAGCGCGGCAACCAAGCCTGCCACCAGGCCGCCCATCCACCAGATCACGCCGGCGGCAACGAAGAGGGACGCCAGGCGCAACAGCGCCGGCACCCAGAACAGCAATGTGGGATTCATCTGGCCTTCAGGGAAGCGTTATTTTTCCGACAGCATATACCCGACGCTGCGTACCGTGCGGATCAGCCCTTCGGCGCCCTTCAGCGCCTTGCGCAAACGGAGCACGTGCACGTCGACCGTGCGCTCCTCGATCACGGCGTGGTCGCCCCATACCTTGTCGAGCAGCTGGGCGCGCGAAAACACGCGCTCGCGGTGTGCCAGCAAGAACTTCAGCAGCTTGTATTCGGCGTTGCCGATGTCGATCTGGCTGCCCTCGATGGCCACCGTACAGCTGGCCGGATCGAGCACCACGGCGCCGGCGCGCAGCGGCGCCTCGGCCAGGTGCGGGCTTTTGCGGCGCAGCAGCGCGCGCGAACGGGCCAGCAGTTCGCGCGGCGAGAACGGCTTGGTGACGTAATCGTCGGCGCCCGTATTCAGGCCGGCCAGCTTGTCTTCTTCCATGCTCTTCGCGGTCAGCATGATGACCGGGATGTCCTGGAAGTCGCGATCCGCGCGCAGCCGCGCCAGCAGGCGCAGGCCGCTCTGGTCGGGCAGCATCCAGTCGAGCAGCAGCAGGTCCGGCTTGCCGTGGGCGATGCTGTCCCAGGCCGCGGCCGTGGTGCCGACCGAGCGGATGGTCCAGCCGGCTTCGCGCAGCGAATAGCTTACCAGTTCCACAATCGCCGGCTCGTCTTCCACCACCAGTACACTCGTGTTCTGCATTGCGTATCAGCCCTCTTGCACGACCGGCTTGCTGTGGCGGATGTCGCGCCCTTCGACCACGTAGATCACGTATTCGGCGATGTTCTTGGCGTGGTCGCCGATGCGTTCGATGGCCTTGGCTACCCACAGCGTGTCCAGCGCCGACGAGATCGTGCGCGGGTCTTCCATCATGAAGGTGATCAGGTTGCGCAGGATGGTGCGGAACTCGTGGTCGACGATTTCGTCGGCCGCGATGATCTGCAAGGCCTGCTTGCCGTCCAGGCGCGCAAAGGCGTCGAGGGCGTCGTGCAGCAGGTCCGACGTCGCCTTGCCGATGGTGCGGATCATGTCGTAGTGGGCGAAACCGGTGGTGCCACGGCCGTGCAGGCTTTTCGCAGTGCGCGCGATCTTGCTCGACTCGTCGCCGATGCGTTCCAGGTCGGTGATGACCTTGATGGTGGCCATCACGGTGCGCAGGTCGTTTGCAGTCGGCTGGCGCTTCACGATCAGGTGGCTGCAGGCGTCGTCAAGCTGCACTTCGAGCTGGTTGACGGCGTGGTCGTCGGCCATCACCTTGTCGGCCTTGGCGGCGTCGTCGACGCGGAAGCAGTTCAGCGCTTCCTCGAACTGGGTTTCCACCATGCCGCCCATGAGGAGCACCTTGGAGCGGATGCCCTCGAGTTCCTGGTCGTACTGCTTGGATGAGTGTTCGCCGATCATTCGCTTCTCCTAGTCTTGTTCTAATAATTAACCGAAGCGACCCGTGATGTAGTCCTGGGTCTCTTTACGGCTTGGGTTCATGAACAGCTGGTCGGTCTCGCCGAATTCCACCAGTTCGCCCAGGTACATGTAGGCCGTGTAGTCCGAGCAGCGCGCCGCCTGCTGCATGTTGTGGGTCACGATGGTGATCGTGTAGTCCTGTTTCAGCTCGCTGATCAGTTCTTCGATCTTCGCGGTCGAGATCGGGTCCAGCGCCGACGTCGGCTCGTCCAGTAGCAGCACGTCCGGCTTCACCGCCACGCCGCGTGCGATGCACAGGCGCTGCTGCTGGCCGCCCGACAGCGACAGGCCGCTCTTGTTCAGCTTGTCCTTGGCTTCTTCCCACAGCGCCGCCTTTTTCAGAGCCCACTCGACGCGCTCGTCCATCTCGCCCTTCGACAGGTTTTCATACAAGCGCACGCCAAAGGCGATATTGTCGTAGATCGACATCGGGAACGGCGTCGGCTTCTGGAACACCATGCCGATTTTCGCGCGCAGCGCGTTCACGTCGACGCCCGGCTCGAGGATGTTGCGGCCGCGGTAGTTGATCTGTCCCTCGGCGCGCTGGCCGGGATACAGATCGTACATGCGGTTCAGGGTACGCAGCAGGGTCGACTTGCCGCAGCCCGAAGGGCCGATGAAAGCGGTGACCTGCTTGTCGTGGATGTCGAGCGAAACGTTTTTCAGGCTCTGCGTTTTACCGTAGAAGAAATTCAGGCCAGCGATCTCGATGGTCTTGGTCTTGGCGCTCGGGGCCGCGGTCGGGGTTGCCATAGCTAGTGTCATGGGTCGTCAGGATAGATTAACGTGGCGTCTTCTGGGTGAAGACGGTGCGCGACAAAATGTTCAGGAACAGCACGGTGAAGGTCACCAGCAGCGCGCCGCCCCAGGCCAGCGAACGCCAGTCATCGTAAGGGCTCATCGCAAACTGGTAGATCACCACTGGCAGATTCGCCATCGGTGCATTCATGTCGCTGCTGAAGAACTGGTTGTTCAGGGCGGTGAACAGCAGCGGTGCGGTCTCGCCCGAGATGCGGGCCAGGGCCAGCAGCACGCCGGTGATGACGCCGGCCTTCACGGCGCGCAGGCGCACCAGCATCGCCACCTTCCAGCGCGGCGCGCCGAGGGCGAAGGCGGCCTCGAGCAGGCTGTTCGGAACCAGGCGCAGCATGTTGTCGGTGGTACGGACCACGACCGGGATCGCGATCAGCGACAGCGCGATGGTGCCGGCGTAACCCGAGAAGTGCTTCACGTTCGCCACATACAAGGCGTAGACGAACAGGCCGATCACGATCGACGGGGCCGACAGCATGATGTCGGTCACAAAACGCGTGATCTGGCCGAAGCGGTTGGTTTCGCCGTATTCGGCCAGGTAGATGCCGGCCAGGATGCCGATCGGCGTCGACACCAGGGTCGACAAACCGACCATCATCAGGCTGCCGAAGATCGCATTGCGCAAGCCGCCGCCTTCGCTGCCCGGCGCCGGGGTGTCGCCGGTGAACATGTTCAGCGACAGGGCGCCGAAGCCGTTGGCCAGCAGGGTCCAGAGGATCCAGGCCAGCATCGCCAGGCCGATCGCCATCGCGCCGACCGACAGCACGATGCCGATGCGGTGCGCCAGCAGGCGCTTGCGGTAGACAGGATTCGTGGTGTTCATTTCGTGCCTTCCTTGCGGGACATCCCCGCCAACATCAGTTTTGCAGCCGACAGCACGACGAAGGTGATGGCGAACAGGATCAGTGCCAGCGCGAACAGCGAGGACACGTGCAGCGGCGAGGCCGCCTCGGCGAATTCGTTCGCCAGGGTCGAGGAAATCGAGTTACCGGCCGAGAACAGCGACCAGCTCAGTTCATGCGCGTTACCGATGACGAAGGTGACCGCCATGGTTTCGCCGAGGGCGCGGCCCAGGCCCAGCATCACGCCGCCGACCACGCCGTTGCGGGTATAAGGCAGCACCACCTTGCGCACCACTTCCCACTTGGTGCAACCGAGGCCGTACGCCGATTCCTTCAGCACGGTCGGCACGATCTCGAACACGTCGCGCATCACCGAGGAGATGAAGGGGATGATCATCACGGCCAGGATCAGGCCGGCGGTCAGGATGCCGATGCCCATGGTCGGGCCCTGGAACAGCTGGCCGATCACCGGCAGCTGGCCGAGCGTGGATTTCAGCAGCGGCTGCACGTGGTCGGCAAACAGCGGCGCGAACACGAACAGGCCCCACATGCCGTAGATGATGGACGGGACGCCCGCCAGCAGCTCGACCGCTGTGCCCATCGGGCGGCGCAGCCAGACCGGGCAGATCTCGGTGAGGAAGAGCGCGATGCCGAAGCTGATCGGGAAGGCCACGGCCAGCGCGATCAGCGAGGTGGCCAGCGTGCCCCAGATCGCGATCAGGGCGCCGAACTTGTCCTCGACCGGGTCCCACTCGACGGTGCTGATGAAGGCCGGGCCGAACTCCGCGAATGCGGGCGCGGCGCCGATCGCCAGCGAAATGATGATGCCGACCAGTGCGATGAGCACACTGGCCGCGAACAGCAGGGTTACCTTGTGGAAGATGAAGTCCTGGATGCGCTGGTTGCGCATGGTCTTGCTGAGGGCGGCGTGCTGCTTGTCGGCGTGGGCCGCGCTGGCTGCCTTGTCGAGGGCGACGGATGGGTGTGCGCTCATGTGTATTTTTATTGAGTGTGCTGCTTTCAGGTCGTGCGAGGCGCCGCCGGCGTGATCGGGTGCCGGCGGCGGAAGGAAGCGCTTACCAGACCGCCTTGCCCGAAGCATCCTTCAGGTTGGCTTTCCATGCGTCCTGCACCAGCTTGGTGACGGCGGCCGGCATCGGCACGTAGTCCAGGTCGGCGGCGGCGGCGCTGCCGTTTTTATAGGCCCAGTCGAAGAACTTCAGGACCTCTTTACCCTTGACCGCATCGGCCTGCGACTTGTGCACCAGGATGTACGAGGCGCCGGTGATTGGCCAGCTGGCCTTGCCCGGCTGGTCGGTCAGCACCACGGCGAAGCCCGGGGCCTTGGCCCAGTCGGCGCTGGAGGCGGCCGCCTTGAAGGCGTCGTCGTCCGGCTGCAGGAAGGCGCCTTCGCGGTTCTGCAGCTGGGTGTGCGACATCTTGTTCTTCTTGGCGTAGGCCCACTCGACGTAGCCGATCGAGCCCTTGATGCGCTGGACATTCGCGGCCACGCCTTCGTTGCCCTTGCCGCCCACGCCCACGGCCCACTTGACCGAGGTGCCGGCGCCGATCTTCAGCTTCCAGTCCGGATTGGTTTTCGACAGGTAGTCGGTGAACAGGAAGGAGGTCCCCGAGCTGTCGGCGCGGTGCACGACGGTGATGTCGTCGGCCGGCAGCTTGACGCCAGGGTTCAGGGCGGCGATCGGCTGCGCGTTCCACTTGGTGATCTTGCCCATGAAGATATCGGCCAGCACGGCGCCGGTGAGCTTGACCTGGCCCGGGCCCACGCCGGGAATGTTCACGATCGGGACCACGCCGCCCATCACGGCCGGGAACTGGAACAGGCCGGCGTCGTTCAGATCCTTGGCCGGCAGCGGCATGTCCGAGGCGCCGAAGTCGACGGTTTTCGCCTTGATCTGCTTGATGCCGGCGCCCGAACCCACCGACTGGTAGTTCAGGCCGGTGCCGGTGCTGGCCTTGTACATTTCCGCCCATTTCGCGTAGATCGGATACGGGAAGGTTGCGCCGGCGCCGGTGATGTTCGCTGCCTGGGCAGTCGTCGCCAGGGTGGCGGCGGCAAGCGCGACGGTGAGGAACAGGTGCTTCATACGCATATCGATATCCTTTCGAGGTGTAGTGCGACACTGCATTTCCGGACGGTCCCGGCTTCGTTGCAGCGCAGTCTACTGATTGAATATGACAACTTAATGACATCGCAAAACACCCTGTCATCGAATCGATGACATCGGGTTCTGGGCATGTCATACATGTATGTCATGCAGGTGTCAGCCGTATGACAGCATCCGGCCGGCCGCGTCCACGCCCCGTCAAGCGAATCCCGCGCCATAGTGCCGTCTTACCGGAATGGCCGTCACACAATTGATGACACCTGGGTTGGATGTGGCTGGCGGGCAGCCTCGGCGGGCAAATTGTCAAGCGGGCACGGGTGCAAAAAATCGCCCGGCGGCGCTCTTGTAAATACACCGGCGCCTGCTATGCTCAAAGCGTATCAACACGTTGGAGGGAATGCTGAAGAGCGTTTAGGCCGTATGTTTAACATGTTTGTGTTTGCAATCCTCAGCGGCATGGTTGGCCTGATTGCCTACGAAATCTACCAAGAGATCGGCGGCAGTTCGGAAGCCCTGCGCGACCACTATCACGAATAGTGCACGGCCCATCATGGGCCAGACGTCAAGACGTAAAAAAGCGGCGAGGCCCCAGGGCACTCGCCGCTTCGTTTTTACAAACCCTATACGTATTAACGCAGGAAGCGCGCCAGCGCCGTCATCGCGCCCAGTTCCAGGCTCTGGAACTGGAACCCGGCCTTGAACTCGCCATGGCTGAGGATGCAGTGCGTGACCTTGACGCGGGTGTTGATGGAAACGATGTTGCCCTCGACCAGCAAGTCGAAGCGCAATTGCGCCATCTGCCCGGCCGGCACCGGGTTCGGCAGGTTGATGCTGACGCCCTGGGCGCTGATGTCGGTGGTACGGCCCAGCACCGGGGCGCTGCCTTCGACGGCCAGCATGGCGCGGGTCTTGAATACTTTACGGGGAGACTGCCTTTGCTCTGTCACGAATTCACCAGCCTGCTTATGGAACGATACCCATTATAGGTAAAAGCGGCGGACCCGTCAGTCAATACGGGTACGCTCAGCCGCTCAATCGAGCTCGCGCAGCTTGCTGAAAGCCTGGTCGATGCGTTCGACCGCGATGATGTTCATGCCCTCGATCTTCTGCTTCGGCACGTTTGCCTTGGGAATGATCGCCACCGAGAAGCCGAGCTTGGCCGCTTCCTTCAGGCGTTCCTGGCCGCGCGGCGCCGGGCGGATTTCGCCGGCCAGGCCCACTTCGCCGAACACTACCAGCCCGCGCGGCAGCGGCTTGTTGCGCATCGACGAGTTAATCGCCAACAACACAGCCAAATCGGCCGCCGGTTCGGCGATCTTCACGCCGCCCACCGCGTTGATGAACACGTCCTGATCAAAAGCCGCGATGCCGGCATGGCGGTGCAGCACCGCGAGCAGCATCGCCAGCCGGTTCTGCTCCAGGCCCACGGAGAGCCTGCGCGCATTCGGCAAGTGGCTGGCGTCGACCAGGGCCTGGATTTCCACCAGCAGCGGGCGCGTGCCCTCCTGCGTCACCATCACGCAGGAACCCGGCACCTGGCTGTCGTGCTGCGACAGGAACAGCGCCGACGGATTCGACACGCCCTTCAGGCCCTTTTCGGTCATGGCGAACACGCCCAGCTCGTTCACCGCGCCAAAGCGGTTCTTGATTGCCCGCACCAGGCGGAAGCTCGACTGGGTATCGCCCTCGAAGTACAGCACCGTGTCGACGATATGTTCCAGCACACGCGGCCCGGCCAGTGCGCCCTCTTTCGTCACGTGGCCGACCAGGATGATGGTGACCCCGGTCTGCTTCGCCACACGGGTCAGCTGGGCCGCGCATTCGCGCACCTGAGACACCGAACCCGGCGCGGCAGTCAGCGCGTCCGAATACAGGGTCTGGATCGAGTCGATCACCGCCACTTCCGGCTTCAGGTCGGCCAGGGTGCCGAGGATCTTCTCGAGCTGGATCTCGGCCTGCAGCTTCAGGTCCTTGGCCTCCACCGCCAGGCGCCGCGCGCGCAGGGCGATCTGGGCGCCGGATTCCTCGCCGCTCACATATAAGGTACTGCGCGTGGCGGCGAGATTGGCCAGCGCCTGCAGCAGCAGGGTCGACTTGCCGATGCCGGGGTCGCCGCCGATCAGCACCACGCCGCCGGCCACCAGGCCGCCGCCGAGCACGCGGTCGAATTCCTCGATGCCGGTGCCGAAGCGCGGCACGTCGGTGGCCTCGATGTCGGCCAGGGACAGCACCGGCGCCGTCTGCGCCAGCGCCTTGTGGTTCACGGTCTGCGACATGCGGTTCACGCCCGCGGTTTCCACCGCCGACTCGACCAGCGTGTTCCAGGCCTTGCAGTCCGGGCACTGGCCCATCCAGCGGCTGGTGACGCTGCCGCATTCGCTGCATACAAACTGGGTCTTTGCCTTAGCCATGGGTTCCCATCCGTCCTTCACTCACGCGCACGCGCGGCGCGAGTGCGCACATCAATTCATAGCCGATGGTGCCGGCAGCCGTTGCCACCTCGTCGATCGGCAAGCCATCGCCCCACAGGGTGACCTTGCTGCCGATGCGCGCATTGCGGATCGGCGTCAGGTCCACCGTCATCATGTCCATCGACACCCGCCCTACCACGCTGGTGCGCACGCCGTCGACGATCACCGGGGTGCCGTGCGGCGCGTGGCGCGGGTAGCCGTCGGCATAGCCGCAGGCCACCACGCCCACCTGCATCGGCGCCGTGGCTTCGAAGCGGCTGCCGTAGCCGACGGTATCGCCCGTTTCCAGCTGCTGGATCGCGATGATCTCGGAGCTCAAGGTCATGGTCGGGCGCAGCCCGAAGTCGTGCGCCGTGCGCCCGCCGCCCGGGGTGCCGCCGTACAGCATGATGCCGGGACGGACCCAGTCGTTCTGCAGCTCTTGCGCCAGCACTTCCTGGTGCAGCACGCCGGCCGAATTCGACAGACTGCGCTCGCCGCCCAGTCCCTCGACACCGGTGCGGAAGCGGCGCACCTGCTCGGAAATCGTCAGGCGCGGGTGCTCCAGCTCGTCGGCATTCGCGAAGTGGGTCATGTGGGTGATGTTGCGGATGCCGGGAATCGCGCGCAGGCGTTTATACGCGGCCGCGTATTCGTCGGGACGAAAGCCCAGGCGGTTCATCCCGGTATTCATCTTCAGGTGCACGTCGATCGGGCGGTACAGCTGGGTATATTCCAGCATCCTGATCTGCTCGAGAGAATGGACGGTGCTGTTGATATCGTGCTCGGCCAGCAGCGGCACGTCGGAAGCATCGAAGATCCCTTCCAGCAGCAGGATCGGCTTGGCCCAGCCGAGTTCGCGCAGGCGCAGGGCATTCTCGGTTTCGATCAGGGCCAGGCCGTCGGCCTGGGCGAAGCCTTTCATGCCGCGTTCCAGGCCGTGGCCATAGGCGTTCGCCTTCACCACGGCCCAGGCCTTGGACTGCGGGGCGCAGGCACGGGCGCGGGCCAGGTTATGCTGCATCGAATCGAGGTGAATGGTGGCGCAGAGGGGGCGTGGCATGGCAACTATATGGGGAAAGAGACCGGAAAAAGAAGAGAAACGGTATTAGGTGAAAGGCTCTATTTTACCGGACAGCCCCCCTTTCTGCCGGGCTGAATTCTTTGGCGGGTCACCCTTTCATGGTATAAAGCAACCCAGACTTGTTTTCAGATACTTTCGATGAACCGTGGTTTCTACACCATTATGGCGGCGCAGTTCTTCTCGTCGCTGGCAGACAATGCGCTGCTGTTCGTAGCCATTGACATCCTGGTGACGATGAACGCCCCGGCATCGCTGACGCCGTTGCTGAAGCTGTCGTTCGTGCTGTTCTATGTGCTGCTGGCCGCCTTTGTCGGCGCCTTTGCCGATTCGCTGCTCAAGGGCCGCGTGATGTTCATCGCGAACCTGATCAAGATCTTCGGTTGCGGCCTGATGTTCCTCACCGTCCACCCCCTGCTCGCCTACGCCGTGGTCGGCTTCGGCGCCGCCGTGTATTCGCCGGCCAAGTACGGCATCCTGACCGAACTCCTGCCCCCTGAAAAACTCGTCGCCGCCAACGGCTGGATCGAGGGCCTGACCGTGATGTCGATCATCTTCGGCACCGTGCTCGGCGGGGCCCTGGTGAGCGACGCCGGCTCGCGCCTGCTGCTCGGCCTGGGCATTCCCGGTGTCGACAGCACCAGCGAAGCGGCGATGGCCGTGGTCGTCATCATCTATATCCTGGCCGCCCTGTTCAATCTGCGCATCCCGGACACCGGCGCCCGCTACGAGCACCAGGAACGCAACCCGATCAAGCTGATTGCCGACTTTGCGAATTGCTCGGCCACGCTGTGGAAAGACAAGCTGGGTCAGATTTCGCTGGCCGTGACCACCGTGTTCTGGGGCGCGGGCGCGACCTTGCAATTCATCGTGCTGAAGTGGGCCGAACGCTCGCTGCACATGCCGCTCGACAAAGCCACCAGCCTGATCGGCGTGGTCGCCATCGGCGTGGCAGTGGGTGCGGCGCTGGCGGCGAAGATGATCCCGCTGAAGAAATCGCTGACCGTGATCCCGATGGGCATCCTCATGGGCCTGGTCGTGACGGTGATGGTGTTCGTGCACGACGTGATCGTCGCCTACCCGCTGCTGGCCCTGATCGGCTTCCTGTCGGGCTTCTTCGTGGTGCCGATGAACGCGCTGCTGCAGCACCGCGGCCATGTCTTGATGAGCGCGGGGCACTCGATCGCGGTGCAGAATTTTAACGAGAATTTGTCGATCCTGACCATGCTGGCGATGTACGCGATCATGATCACGCTGAACCTCGACCTGGACGTGATCATCGTGATCTTCGGGCTGTCGATTGCCAGCATTACTTTCCTGATCCTGAAGCGGCATCAGCGGAATCAGAAGCAGCATGATTCGCTGGCCTTGATTGGTGAGCACAAGCATTAAGCCGATACCCGGTGCTTCCCGTACGGTGGGCACCCCGTGCCCACGCGCTTACGTGCTCATCTCTTGGACACGTACGTAAAAACGTCGCTCGCCAACGTCAGCGATATTGCGAACGTTTCGGGAAGATGACGGTGCGGCCAACAATATAGGCAAACGTGCGTACCGCGTGGGTACGGGGTGCCCACCGTACGGTTGAGGTCGCAGCCATGGTATTGGCAACCCGGATATTCGCCCGACAATGGCTGCAAATAATATTTGCACTTATTGAAATATTACCAAATAATATTTCGCGTCACATGCGCCGGATAACGCGCTGCCGCCCGTTCGCGCCAGTCGTTCGGCACGATGAAACCGCGCTCGATCTCTTCCACGCAGCCCGGCGTGTCCCGCACAACCGCTACCAGCACCGGCGCCCCCGATTCCTCGAACTGCGCCTCCAGCTCCGCATGCAGTTGCGCGCGATTCAATAGCCCATCCGCCCCCGCCGCACGAAACGGCGCCAGCCATTGCAGCTTGGGCAAAATCAGGAAGGCATCGGCCCCGGTCGCATCGAGTTCATCGAGCGCGCACCAGAAGCCGCGGCAGTGGCCGGCCGTGATCCCGCTCATCGCCGCCCAACTGCCGGCCGGATAGAACAGCCAGCCTTTTACCAATGCCCGCGCCGCCGTCACCGGACGCGGCAACAGGGCCTGGGCCGCCGGGTGCGCCCCGAGCTCCAGCTGGCGTTCAAAAATCTTGCGCATCTTCGCGCCCAGGCTGTCGGCCAGGTTGGGGCCCACCAGGGCGTCGAATTCCTGCCCGTCCCCGCCCTGCAGCAGGTAGAACTTGGTGGCGAACTCGATGTGTTCCAGCGCGTCCGGCCCGGCGTCGAGCAGGAAGTCGAACTCGCCGACGGTGTCGTTGCGGCTGGCGCGCACCTGCAGGCCATGTTCGACCAGGCGGCCCTGGTGCTGGAAATAAAAGGCCATCAGCTTTTCCGCATACAGCCCGAGGCGGGTGTAGACGCGCGGGCCGAGCGCGGCATCGAGTAGCGCAGGATCGTGGTCGAGGTCGGCCAGCCAGCGCGCCGTTTCCGGCGTTACCGGCCCGAGCGAAGCAATGCGGCCCTGCCAGTGCGGGGCGGCGCTGTCGAGCAGGTCGGGAGAGTCGAGCAGCCAGGCCAGCGCCCGCACCCGGGCGCGCCGCAGGTGCGACCAGCGGCGCTGAAAGCCGGATTGATAACTATCGGCTCCGTCGCGCATGGGCGGCTCGCGCGCGGCACAAATCGGCCCATGCCAGCGCCTTGTCGGCACCGCGGCGCAGCAGTTCGCCCGGATGCAGGGTCGCCACCAGGTCGGCGTCGCCCAGCGCGTGCACGGCGCCGCGGGCACCGGCCAGCGGCTCCTGCAGGGGCTTGCCGAGCAGGCCGTTGGCGGCGATCTGGCCAAGGGTGAGCACGGTCGATGCGCCGGTGAGCGCCAGTTCGCGTTCCAGGAAAGGGCGGCAGGCGGCCGCTTCCTCGAAGGTGGGGGCGCGGTCGCCGCCGTTGGCGCTGGCCGGGCGGCACTTCACCAGGCTGGTCACATACACGCTGTCCTGGCGCGAGAGATCGACCGCGGCCAGCATGTTGTCCAGCAGCTTGCCCGCCTCGCCCGACAGCGGCTGGCCGGCTTTTTCGTCGGCGCTCGAGGTGGCGCCGGCGGCGGCGAACCAGCGCGCCTGGCGTGCGCCGGCGCCGTACACCGGCTTGCGGCCGCCTTCGCCGCCCTTGCAGCCACCGCAGCGGCGGCAAGAGGCGATCGCGGTGCGCAGCTCGTCCCAGTCCATGCGCGCGATTTCTTCAGGCGATGGGCCGGTGTCTTCCTCGACTGGCGCGGGCGGCGGCGACGGCGCCCAGGCGGCGGGCGGCGGGGCCGAGGTCATCGGCACCTCGCCCCAGGCCGGGTCGCGTGGCGGCGGCGGGATGAAGCCCGGGGGCCGTGCCAGCACAGGGGCTGCGGGGGGCGCGGCAGGCGCCGGAGGTGCAGCCGGCGCCTGCGCCTCGGTATCCGCCGCCACAGCGTCGCCAAGCGCCACCTCCGCCTGCTGCGTTTGCGCAGCCTGCTCACCGTCCTGCGCTGCATCGTCCTGCGGCTGGCGGCGCAGGCGCCACAGCGGCGCAATGCCCATCTCCTGCAGGAAGACTTCGTCGCGCTTACTTACACTCATAATTCCAGCCTCATCACGATCGCATCCTCGCGCTTGCCCTCATGCGCCGGATAATACCCCTTGCGCCGGCCGATCTCCCTGAAACCGTAGCGCGTGTACACGTGCAGGGCCCGTTCGTTCGAGGGCCGCACTTCGAGCAGCACCGATGTGGCGCCGCAGGCGCGTGCACGGGCGCCGAGGGTGTCGAGCAGCCAGCGTCCGAGGCCGGCGCCATGGCGTTCGCCGGCCACCGCCACGTCGAGCAGGTGGGCTTCGTCGAGCGCGTACATCAGCAAGAAGTAGCCGGCGAGCTTGCCGCCGAAATCGCGCGCGACCCAGGCGTCGTAGCCGCTGGCGATGCAGTCGACGAAGTTCCCGCGCGTCCACGGGTGCGGGAAGACGCTGCATTCGAGCGCGTACACCTCGTCGACGTCGCCGGCCTCCATCGGGGCCAGCGCCAGGCTGGCGTGCTGCATGCCTGTCATGCGCCGGCCTTGGCAGCGTTGATCGCCTGGCGCTCGGCGCTGGTATAGGCGACCTTGTTGCGCAGGTAGAGCGGCTGGGCTTCGGCGGCCGGCAGGGCCTGGCCCGCGGCCAGCGCCGGCGCGGCCAGCACGGCCAGTTCGCGTGCGTGCGGCACGATGTCGCCATGCGCGCCGTGCGCGAAATCCTTGCCCTCGAAAGCTTGCGGATAGACCGCGAAACCGTTGCCGCAGGCAGCCAGGCCGTCCGCCGCCAGCGGCTGCACCGCTTCCGGTGCGCACAAGACCGGCTCGACGACCGTGGTCCACCCGCCATCGGCATCGCCGCTGAACCTGTATTGCGCCCAATAGACTTCGTTCATGCGCGCGTCCAGAACGGCCAGCACCTCGGTGGCGCCGGTGCGCGCGCGGCAGGCTTCGGCCATGGCGGCCAGCGTCACCAGCGGGATCACCGGCAGCCCGGCGCCGAAGGCCAGGCCCTGGGCCACGCCGCAGGCAGTGCGCACGCCGGTGAACGAACCGGGGCCGGCGCCAAAGGCGATGGCGTCGCAATCGGCCAGCCTGATGCCGGCCTCAAGCAGGAGTTCCTGCACCATCGGCAGCACCGACTGGGAATGGGTACGCACGCCGCTTGATTCGCGCGACAGGACTGTAGAGTCAGACAGCAGCGCGCACGAGGCAAGTTCCGACGAGGTTTCGATGGCAAGGATGATAGGCATGCGCTATTTTACCGCGCCGCGGGATGTCGACCAAGGACCCGGCCACGGCTGCCGCCCGATACCGATGCTGCCGGATTCGTCCGCGCGATGTAGAATTCGCCCATGCACAGCCTGACACTCGACCTCGACAACCGCGACGCCGTCGCCGACGCCATTGCCGGCGACCGCTGGGTCGTCGCCTGCCTGTGCGCCGCCTGGTGCGGAACCTGCGGCGGCTACCGCGCCGCCTTCGAGGGCATCGCAGCACGCCACCCGGACAAGGTCTTCGTCTGGATCGACATCGAAGACCAGGCCGACGTGGTGGGCGACCTCGACGTCGACAACTTCCCTACCCTGCTGGTCCAGCGCGACGACACCGTCGCCTTCTTCGGCACCATGCTGCCCGACCCCGCCGTGGCCGAGCGCCTGCTCACGGCCCAGGCCGAGCTGCCGCCCGCCGAGCTGGCGCGCCTGGCCCAGTCCAGCGACGAACGGCGCACATGGCAGCGCGACTGCAACCTGCGCACCCTGCTGCAGGACGCCGGCTGAGGTCAGCTGAGGGCTGCGCCGAACAGGTTACCGCAAACAGAAGACTCAGTCGCCCGGCCCTTCGCCCGGCATGGTGTCGGCCATCAGGCGCAGTTCGTCCGGCGTGAGTTCCTCGGGCTTCTTGTCCTTCAGGCCGTCGATCTGGTCGGATGATGGTTGGGATGGCTGGGTGGACTGGGCTTCGGGTTGCCGGTCTTCGGCAGGATGGTTCTCGGTGCTCATGTGACGCTCCTTGCGAGGTTTCGATGACGCCAGTCTGGCACAGTCGGAGCGCAAGCGGCGTCATCTAGCCTGGCGGCAAAGCTATTTCGGCACTGTGAAGAAGTCGATCCGGTTCAGCCACTTCACATGGCGCGGCCCAGGCTTCGTGTCGGACAGCGAACGCAGCGCGTACGGGCCTTCGCCAGGTGGCAGCGGCTTGCCGTTCATGCTGGTGATGACCAGCACGTTGTCGCCGGCGCGGCCGTTGTAGAGCTCGCCCCAGGAAAACAGCACCGCATAGCTGTCGGTCGCGCGCGCCGCCACGCCGGAGTGGCGCAGCGCATGGCGGTCGAGCTTCTGCACGCCGGCGGCGTCGAGCAGGTCGCGCAGCAGCACGCCGCGGTAGCGCACCTCGGCCTGCTCGGTCTTGGCGCCGGCGCCCACGCTGCGGGTCTCGACCAGTTCGGTCTGCGGCAGCGCGGCGATTTCGGCTCCCGTGAAGCGGCGCGCAGCCGCTTCGCCGATCTTCACCTCGACGCCGCTATTCTGCGCGAATGCAAGGCCGGCTGCCAGCAGTAGCGGCGCGAACACGGCGTGCCGCCATCCCCAAGCGCCGGCGCGCGCCATCTTACTTGCCGCCTCTGCTGTTTCCCGCATACGACGGGAAGAACACCTGCTGGCCTTCGACCTTGAACGCGGCGATCAGGCCCTGGCCTTCCGGCGAGGTGATCCACTCGACCAGCTGCATCGCGCCCTTGTAGTTCGCCTGCGGGAAGTTCTTCGGATTCACGGCAATGATGCCGTAGGGGTTGAACATCCTGGTGTCGCCTTCGACCACGATCTGCAGGCCGGTCTTGGCGCGGTAGGCGATGTAGGTGGCGCGGTCGGTGAGCGTGTAGGCGCGCAGTTCGGCGGCCATGGTCAGCACTTCGCCCATGCCCAGGCCGGCCGACACGTAGTTGCCGCCTTGCGGCTGGCTGCCGGTCTGCTTCCAGTACGCGCGTTCCATCTGGTCGGTGCCGGAATTGTCGCCGCGCGAAATGAACTTGGCGCCGCTGGCCGTGATCTTCTTCATCGCGTCCAGCACGTCCTTGCTGCCCTTGATCTTCGCCGGGTCGGTCTCCGGGCCGACGATGATGAAGTCGTTGTACATCACGTCGCGCCGGTTCACGCCATGGCCCTCGGCCACGAACTTGTCTTCCGAGGCGCGCGCGTGCACCAGGGTCACGTCGACGTCGCCGTTCTTCGCCAGCTCCAGCGCTTTACCCGTGCCGACCGAGATCACGTTGACCTTGGAGTTGGTCCTGGCCTCGAACTTCGGCAGCAGGTATTGCAGCAGGCCCGAGTTCTCGGTGCTGGTGGTGGTCGACAGCTTGATGACTTGCTGCGCGAATGCCGGGACGGCGGCCGCCAGCAGGAAGCCGAATACGGCAAGGTGTTTCTTCAGGTGGGTCATGCTTTTCTCTCTCGTTTAAATTTGGTCAACCGTATTCGTTCAATGAAACCCGTACTTGCACAGGATGTCCTGGCCCTGCTTGCCCAGCGAGGCATTCGTGCAGTACATGATGCAGGCGTCGGCGCGGTCCTGTTCGAAAGCCGTGATGCAGGGCAGCGTGCTGGTCGGGTCGAGGTTGGCGGCGCCCGACAGCTTCGGCGCCTTGGCATCGAGCACGGCGTACAGGCCGGGCTGCTGCAGATCAGCTTTGCGGAAAAACTGCCGGGTGTAGTCGCCCATCGGGTCGCTGACCGGGGGCAATCCCTCGGCCTCTTATCGATGTGCTATGGTAAGCCGCCCTCAGAAACTTTCAATATGAACATGTTTGCATATGTTGCACGTTAAGCTAACCTACACCTTCGCCGATTCCGCCGCCCTGCGCTCCCAGCTCGACAATCCCTTGTTCGACATCCTGACGGCGATCCACGGCGCGGGGTCGGTCGGCCAGGCAGCCATCACGCTCGGCCTGTCCTACCGCCACGTGTGGGGCGAGCTGAAAAAGTGGGAAACCGCGCTGGCCTCGGACCTCATCGTCTGGGAACGGGGAAAGCGCGCGCGCCTGTCGCCGTTCGGCGAAAAGCTGCTGTTTGCCGAGCGCCGTGCACGCATGCGCGTGCTGCCGCAGATCGAGAACCTGGTGGCCGAGATGGAACGCGAGTTCGCGCTCGCTTTTGATCCGGGCGCACACGTGATCCCGATGTGCGCCAGCCACGACCTGGCCCTGCCGCGCCTGAAGGAATTCATGGGCCGCAGCGCCAAGCTGCACCTCGATTTGCAGTTCCGCGGCAGCGTCGAATGCCTGGAAGCCCTGGAGCGCGGCGAATGCCAGCTGGCCGGTTTCCACGTCAGCGAAGACCGCGCACCCGGCAGCATGGCCCAGAAAGCCTTCAAGTCGCTGTTGAAACCAGGGCGCCACAAGCTGATCAACTTCGTCGGCCGCCAGCAAGGATTGATGGTCGCGCACGGCAATCCGAAAGCCATCCACGCCGTGCCGGACCTGGCGCGCCCGGACGTGCGCTTCGTGAACCGGCAAGTCAATTCCGGCACCCGGCTGGCGGTGGAACAGCTGCTGCGCCAGGCGGCCATCGCCACCACCAGCGTGCGCGGCTTCGATAGTGCCGAGCCGACCCATTTGTCGGTGGCCGCGGCCGTGGCTTCCGGCCTGGCCGACGCCGGCTTCGGCATCCAGGCCGCGGCGGTCGAGTTCGGGCTGGATTTCATTCCCGTGATGCGCGAGCAGTATTATTTTGTCTGCCTGAAGGAAGCGGTCGACGCCGCGCCGATCGCGAAACTGCGAGAACTGCTGGCGCGCAGCGAGTGGCAACGCCTGACGGCCGACCTGCCCGGCTACGACACCAGCGGCGCCGGCGAGGTCGTGTCGCTGAGCCGCGCCCTGCCCTGGTATGCCTTCCGCAAACCCAAGTGAAGAACCGGTATGAATGAGGAGCTGCCGCAGGTGGTGCAAGCGGAGGTGGCGCCGGGACTGGCTCCACCCCCGCTGCGCTTCGACCGCGCCGAGTGGGCCGCCGCCTTTGCCGACCTCGGCACCTTCATTCCCTACGTGGTCGCCTATGTGAGCGTGCTGGGGATGGACCCGGTCGGCATCCTGCTCGCCTTTGGCGCGGCCCTGGTGTGCTGCGGCTTCGTGTACCGCACCCCGCTGCCGGTGCAGCCGATGAAGGCGGTCGGCGCGGTCGCAGTGGCCCAGGCGGCCGCGATTTCCAGCGGCGCAGTCGTCGCGGCCAGCCTTGTCACCGGAATACTGTGGCTGCTGCTGGGCCTGAGCGGCGCCGCCAGCCGCCTGGCGCGGGCGATTCCGCGCGGCGCGGTGCTGGGCGTGATGCTGGGCCTGGGCATCTCCTTCATGCTGCAGGGCCTGCGCATGATGGCCGGCGACTGGATGGCTGCCCTGGCGGCGCTAATACTTGCCGTGGTGCTGAGGAACAGCCGGCTGTTCCCGGCGATGCTGGTCCTGCTCGTCGGCCTGGCCTACGGCGTGCTGCGCCAGCCGGCGCTGTGGGAGGGCGCCTCGTTCGGCTTCCACCTGCGTTTGCCCGCGCTGGCTATCGCCGACCTGCACTGGCAGGACTTCGTCACCGGCACCCTGCTGCTGGCCCTGCCCCAGCTGCCGCTCACGCTGGGGAACGCCATCATCGGCGTTACCGAAGAAAACAACCGCCTGTTTCCGGACCGCGCCACCAGCGTGCGCAAGGTGTCGGTGTCGACCGGCGTGATGAACCTGGCCGGCGGCGCCATCGGCGGCGTACCGATGTGCCACGGCGCCGGCGGCATGGCGGCCTATGCGGCCTTCGGCGCCCGCAGCGGCGGCGCCCCGATCATCTTCGGCGCCACGCTGGTGGTGCTGGCACTGTGCTTCAGCGGGGCCATCGCTTTCCTGCTGCAGGCCGTGCCGGCGGCGGTGCTGGGCGCGATCCTGTTCCTTACCGGCGTCAGGCTGGCGATCGGCAACGCACCGCGCACGCGCGACTGGCGCGTGCTGCTGCCGGTGGCGCTGACGGCGGCGGCGGCCTTGTGGAACGTGGGGCTGGGGCTGCTGGTGGGCATCGCGGCTTGCTGCATATGCCGGCAAAAACACAACAAGGGTCAGGTCTGACATCCAGACACGGACTCAGCCTTGGCGCTGGACGCGCAGGCTAGTGAAAGGGGCTGACGCAGAGGCGAGGCTTGCTAAAGCCGAGCTCGTGTTTGAATGGCAGACCTGCCCCCGGCTGTTTGCGCGATCACATGATTCCGCAAGAAAGAATATTTTGATGCTAGTATCTAGCAAACAATTATTCCATAACCAAGCGTTGGCGCGGCGGCGTATCGTCAGGTCCATGCTAAAGGAGGAGATGCAGCAGATGCGAACCGCGTTTTCCACTCTCATGCTCGCCATTGGGTTGCTTGTCTTGCCTCCGCCACCTGCGTTCGCCCAGGATACCAACGCCAGCAGGCAGCAGATCGAACAGCTGGTCGAGCGCTTTCGCACCGCCATCGTCGACAAGGACACGGCCGGCTTCATGCAGCTGTTCCTGCGCGAGGACATCACCTGGAATGTCGTCTACACCGATGACAGCGTGCTGCGCTACAACGCCAGGCTGAAAGACACGAATATCCCCTTGGCGACCCGGGTCCAGAGCGGCAGTCCCAGAGCATTCATCGAGAGCATCGCCAGGTCGAAACAGGCCCGTTCCGAAGCCATCTCCAACATGCGCATCGATACCGATGGCGAAATCGCCCAGGTATGGTTCGATTTCGCTTTCATGATCGGCGACTACAAGAGCGCCTGGGGCAAGGAAAGCTGGCAGCTGGTGCGCACCGACGCCGGCTGGAAGATCGCCGGCGTGGTCTGGTCGGCGGAAGAAAATCCGGCCCCGCGCTGACCTGGCGATGCCGGCTGGGATCGCTTCCGCCGGAGCACCCTTGGCCGCGCTTACGCCAGCACCAGTTTGTCCCCGAACGACCGCACCATCCGGATGTCGTATTCGCGCGCCATCTCGTTCATGACGTGAAAGATGCGCAGGTGGTTGAATGCCCGATTGTGATCGACCGCCAGCGCCTTGTGCCCGATGAGCCGCTCGACCGCCTCCCGTGTCGGGGCGATGCGCTGCGACAGCGCCAGCGCACCGAAGCGCCGCACATATGCCCCGATGAGCTTTTCCGGCACCTCGCGCTGACTCGACTGCATCAGGCTGCCGGCGAACAGTTCGCAATCCGACCAGGTCTGGCGGCGTGGGCAGGTCGAGCTCGCGCATGGCCGTCGGATTGACCACCGCGCATATGGCGGCCTTCAGCATCCTTGGGTCATCCATGTACCCGGCAATCTCGGCCGCGAAATTGGCATAGGCACCGAAATACGCCGTCAGTTCGCCCACATATACACCCGCGGTCTCGGGCGGCAACTCGATCGTCGATCGGCTGGCATGACCTTCGGCGCCCGGCACGAGTCCGTTCGCGAGAATCTCGTGGAGGCGCCCCAGCGAGGTGCCGTGTTTGACGATCGTGCCCTTCTTCAGTACAAATTTGCTCATGAACTAGCCTGGTTTTCTTGTTGAATCGATGGAGTGCCTGGCAAGCGCAGTCGAGCACGCAGCCGACAGAGGGCTTCACAACCCACCGGGCCTTGCCAGGTGCTGAGCATTATGTCCGTCGAATTCTCAAAGAAAATGGCTGGCCGCCGGGTACCGATCGGCAGCCTCGTCAGTATTGCGTCGCTGTACTGGATGGAAAGCGGGGGCAGGTCTGCCAACCGGACATGGACTCGGCCTTGGCGCGGAAGCAGCAGCCCGAAGCTGGCGAGCGCAGGCGCAAGCAAGCCGTCCTTACAGCCGAGCTCGTGTCCGGATGGCAGACCTGACCCCTGTTGTTTAAGTCAAACGCAGCGGCAAACTGCGCAACCGTTTCCCCGTCAACGCAAACACCGCTGCCGCCACGGCCGGCGCCACCGGCGGCACGCCCGGTTCGCCCACGCCTTCGGGCGGCTCCGCGCTCGGCACGATGATGGTCTCGACCACGGGCGTGCGGTCGATCCGCAGCACCGGGTAGTCGCCGAAGTTCGACTGCTGCACGCGCCCGTCCTGGATGGTGATTTCGCCGGCCAGCGCCGCCGACAAGCCGAACACCACCGCCGACTCCATCTGCTGCGCCACGATGTTCGGGTTCACCACGATGCCGCAGTCGATCGCACAGACCACGCGGTGCACGCGGATGTCGGTCCCTTCCACCGAGACCTCGGCCACCTGCGCCACGATGCTGCCGAAGGACTGGTGCAGCGCCACGCCATGCGCGCGTCCGCTTGGGGCCTCGCCGGCGGCGCGCACCGCGGCATCCAGCACCGCCAGGTGGCGCGGGTGGCGGGCCAGCAGCGCGCGCCGGTAACGCACGCCGTCCTGCCCCGCCGCATGCGCCACTTCGTCGAGGAAGCCCTCCTTGAAGAAGGCATTGTGCGAATGCCCCACCGAGCGCCAGTAGCCGAGCGGCACGGCGCTGTCGACGATCACGTGGGCGATGCGCTGGTTGTCGATCTCGTACTGCATGTCGTACTCGCCCTCGGCCGTGGTCTTGTCCGGCCCCATGCCGGGCAGGCCCAGGTTGCGCGGGAAGTACTGGTGGCCGATGGCGCCGCCCGCGGACTTGTTGTTCCAGGCCAGGATGCGGCCTTCGGCGTCGAGCTGCGCCGTGAAGCGCGCCAGCGCCGCCGGGCGGTAGACGTCGTGGGTCGTGTCGTCCTCGCGGGTCCAGATCAGCTGCACCGGCTTGCCATTGCTGGCCATGGCCACGGCCACCGCCTGGGCCACCATGTCGCCTTCCAGCCGCCGTCCGAAGCCGCCGCCGAGCAGCATCACCTCGATGCTGACGTCCTCGCGCGCCACGCCGGCCACCTTGGCGGCGACGTCGACCGCGATGCTCGGCACCTGGGTCGAGGCCCACAGCCGTACCTTGCCGTTCGCCACCTGCGCGGTGCAATTCACCGGTTCCATGGTGGCGTGGGCCAGGAAAGGCGCGCGGTATTCGGCGCTCACTGTACTGGCCACGCCGCGCACGTCCTGGGTGCCGGATTCGAAGTAGGCGTAGCCGGATTCCTTGTCCAGCGCCTCGGCAAACCCCTGGTAGATCGCTTCCGACGACAGCTTGCTGTGGGCGCCCTCGTTCCAGGTGACGGGGAGCGCTGCGGCGGCCTGTTTCGCCTGCCACCAGCTGCGCGCGACCACGGCCACGCCCGCGCCTGCGCCGGAAAATTCGCCCAGCGCACCCGAGACATCGACGACGCCACTCACGCCCGCCATGCCTTTGACGGCCGCGGCGTCGAACGACGCCACCGTGCCGCCGATCACCGGCGACATCTTCACCGCCGCATACAGCATGCCTTCCGGCCGCGCATCGATGCCGAAGCGCGCGCTGCCATCGACCTTGCCCGGGGTATCGCGGCGCGGCACCGGCTTGCCGATCAGGCGGAATGCGCGCGGCTCTTTCAGCTTCACATCCGACGCATCGATGCCGGCGCCCACCTCGGCGGCACGCGCCGCCAGGCTGGGGTAGGAAGCGCGGCGGCCGTCGCGGTGCATCACGTAGCCGTCCTCGGTGCGGCAATACGCCACCGGCGCCTTCCAGTCCTCGGCTGCCGCCTTGACCAGCATGGCGCGCGCCACGGCGCCGGCTTCGCGCATCGGCACCCAGGCATCCTTGACGCTGGTCGAGCCGCCGGTGAACATGATGCCGAGTTCGCGCCCGACCTTGGACAGCATCCACTGCACGCCGTCCTTCACGTTGCCGCGTTCGTCGGGGTGGAAAGGCAGGTTCTCGCGCAGCACGGCCAGGTTGCCGAAGATCTTGTCGATCGGCGCGGGGGCGATGCGCACCTGCGCCAGCGGCACGTCGAGCTCCTCGGCCACCAGCATCGGCAAGGCCGTGTGCACGCCCTGCCCCATTTCGCTGCGCGGCACCACCACCGACACCGTGCCGTCGGGATGCAGCGCCACCCAGCCGTTCAGCGCGACCACGCCTTTCTCGACCGGCAGCGGCACCGACGTATGAAGGCGCTGGCGCGGCGCCTGCATGCCCCAGCCGACCAGCAGCGCGCCGCTGCCCAGCAGGCCGCCCAGCAAAAACCGGCGGCGCGAACGGCGCGGCAAAGCGCCCTGCGCGGGCTCAGGATCGATGTTCGCGTTGCCCGGATTGTCTCTCATGCGTGTCCTGTCCCCAGTCTGCCAGCAGCGCTTCCGGCCCCACCGGCCGGCCGTACAGGAACCCCTGCGCCCGGTTGCATCCGTGGCGCAGCAGGAAGGCTGCCTGTTGTTCGTTTTCCACCCCCTCGGCGATTACCGAGAGGTTCATGCTCTTACCCAGCTGGATGATGGCGATCGCAATCGCCTCGTCGTCGGCATCGGCCGGAATGTCCTTGATGAAGCTGCGGTCGATCTTCAGCACGTCGACCGGCAGCTGCTTCAGGTAGGCCAGCGACGAGTAGCCGGTGCCGAAGTCGTCGATCGCCAGTCCCACACCCAGGCCGTGCAGTTCGCCGATGAAGGCGGCGGCATCCCCGGTGTTCATGATGATCGATTCCGTCACCTCCAGCTGCAGCCGCCCCGGCGCCAAGCTTGTCGCCGCCAGCACGCGCGCGACCAGCGGCGCCATCGCGCCGCGCTCGACCTGGCGCACCGACAAATTCACCGCCATCTTCGGCACCTGCAAGCCCGCCGCATCCCAGCGCGCCATCTGGTGGCAGGCTTCGTTCAGCACCCATTCGCCGAGCTGGTTGATGAAGCCGGTGTCCTCGGCCATCGGAATGAAGCGCGCCGGACTGACCAGCCCCAGTTCGGGATGGCGCCAGCGCACCAGCGCCTCGACCCCGAGCAGGCGGCCGCTGTCGATTTCCACCTGCGGCTGGTAATGCAAAAAGATCTCGCCGCGCTCGATGGCGCGCCGCAGCAGCGCTTCCATGCGCAGGCGCTCGACGCCCTCGCCATCCATGGCCGGCGAATAGAACTGGTAGCCGTTGCGGCCGCGCGCCTTGGCCTGGTACATCGCCACGTCGGCGTGCCGGATCAACAGGTTCGCATCCTGCGCGTCTTGCGGATAGAGCGCGACGCCGATGCTGCCGGTGACGAACAGCTCGTGGCCGGATACCAAAAAAGGCTGCTCGAACAGCGCCACCATCTTCTGCGCCACCTGGGCCGCGCCGTACTGCCCATCCACGTGCTCGAGCAGGACGATGAATTCGTCGCCGCCCAGGCGGGCCAGGGTGTCGCCCTCGCGCAAGCGCGCGTTCAGGGTCGCCGCCACCTGTTCCAGCAGCCGGTCGCCGGTCTGGTGCCCGAGCGTGTCGTTGACGTTCTTGAAGCGGTCGAGGTCGATGAACATCACGGCCAGCTGCTGGTGCTCGCGCGCCGCGCGGCCGATCGCATGCAGCAGCCGGTCCTGGAACAGCAGCCGGTTCGGCAGGCCGGTCAGCGGGTCGTGGTGGGCCAGGAAGTCGAGCTGCTCCTGCGATTCCTTCAGGCGCGTGATGTCGCTGAACACGCCCACATAATGTGTAGGGAGGGTAGGCGGGGTCGGCGGGCTCAATGGGTTCGACGGGCCAGCGCCGGCGTTGTCGCTGCCGCGTACCGCCGACACGGTCAGCCACTCGAGGAAGACTTCGCCGTTCTTGCGGCAGGACCAGACCTCGCCGCGCCAGAAGCCGCTGGCCTCGAGTTCGCGCACCAGGTTGGCGTAAAAGGCGTCGTCATGGCGGTTCGAGCGCGTCAGGTCCCAGTAGTGGCCAATCGCCTCGGCCTCGGTATAGCCGGTGATGGACGTGAAGCCGGGATTCACGGCGACGATGTGTCCTTTGGTGTCGACCACCATTACACCGTCGGCGATGTGGGCGATCGCGGTGGCCGACAGGCGCAGCTCTTCCTCCGCCTCCTTGCGCTCGGAGATGTCGGCGAACACCCAGACGTTGCCCGCTTCCGGCTGGCCGGGCACGAGCGGGCTGCCGCTCACCAGGCACCAGATCAGGCTGCCGTCGCGGCGCCGGAACTGGCGCTCGTGGCGCGCGTTCTCGCCGCGCGCCATGCGCGGGAAGAAGACGTCTTCGGCGCGCGCGTGTTCGTCCTGGCTCGCGAACAGCACCGCCGCCGGCTGGTCGACCAGGGCGCCGTCCGGGTAGCCGAACAATTCCTCGGCGCGCTGGTTGGCCGAGACGATGCGCCGTTCGCGTGTAAAGACCACGCCGAACATCACGTTGTCGAGGATCGCGCCCTGCTCGACCAGCAGCGCCTCGATGCGCATTTCGTTGTGCTTGCGCTCGCTGATATCGGAGATGATGCCGTCGACGCGGAAATCGGGGTCGCCCGGCCTGCCTTGCGGCTGGCCGCTTTCCAGCACCCAGCGCTCGAGGCCATGGGCGTCGATGATGCGGTATTCGATTTCGTAGCTGCGTCCGGTGTTGATCGCTTCGCGCGTGATGTGGCGCTGCAGGCGCCGGTCTTCGGCACAGACGATGTTCGACCAGTCCTCGGTGGTGCCGCGCATCAGCTTGGCGGCCGGGTAGCCGGAAATGTCCTCGATGGCGTCGCTGACGAACTCGATGGCGCCGCCGGGGCAGGCGCGGAACACGGCGCCCGGCACCTGGTTGACGATGGTGCGGAACTGCTCCTCGCGGCGCGCGATGTCGACGAACAGCGCGCGGATCGCGGTGCGCATGCGCTCCATCTGGCGCCCGAGCCGCGCCAGTTCGCCCTTGGCATCGAGGTCGAGCGGGGTGTCGAAGTCGCCGCGCGAGAGACGGTCGGAAAACGCCGACAGCCCACGCATCGGCCGATGCAGGCGGCGCCGCAGAAAGGTAACAATGAGAGCCAGCGACAGCACCACCTGCAGCGCCAGCACCAGCGCGTAATTGACCTGCTTGTGGCGCAGCGCCTGCTCGCTTTGCAGGTCGTCCATCTCGATGACCACCTGGCCGACCGGCTGGCCGCGCACCATGATCTGGCGCTCGGCGCGCAGCACCCGGCCCAGCGGGCGCGCCGGTGCGCGGGCGTCGATCAGGCCGGCGCCGGCCGGGCTGCCGGCCACGCCGCGCACCTCGATCCGCACCACCGAGGGGTCGCGCATCACCGAATCGACCAGCGAGCGGGCGGCATCGGTGTTCATGTTCCAGAGCGATTCCTGGACGCCGAGGGCCAGGATTTCGGCATTGCGCTGCAGGGTGGCGTCGAGTTCGGCCACGGTCACGCGCCGTTCCTGCACCGCCAGCAGCAGGTAGCCGGCGGCCAGGGCCGGAATCACCAGGCCGCAGACCACCACGATGATGAGCGCGCCGTAGACCGAGCTGTGATATAAACGGCTCAGTCTGGATGGAAGTGCGCGCAAGGCAATCGGGAACATCATCGGGCCGCAATCATTGGGCCGGCTCGGCCGGCGGTCGGGTGTGCAGAAGCCCACGATTATGCATAGTTAATTGCTGCTAGTCACCATGATTGACGCTGCACGTCCATATGAGACCGACAGTCGCCCCACGCCTGGAAACTGCCGGTGTCGCTTCCATGATCGCATATGGCGCGTCAATACTACAGCCGCGTTTCAACCGTGCTCGGGAATTGTCGAAACGATCAGGTATTTCGGCGCGGATAGCCCTGGGCCAGGATGCGCTGCCACACGATTTCCTTTTGCCCGGCGTCCATCGAGACCCAGTTCGCCACCTCGGCCACGGTGCGTCCGCAGCCGCGGCAGATGTCGTCGAAAGTGGTCGAGCAGACCGCGACGCAGGGCGTGTCCGGCCGATTCGGCACCGGCGGCGGCGCCACTGCCGGCTTAGCGTGCTGGTCCGACATCGAGCTTGTCCCAGCCTTCGTGGCCCAGTTTTTCCATGGTCTCGATGTTGCGTTCGAAGATCTCGGCGGCGTCGGGGAAGGCTTCCACGGCGCGCTCGATGCTGTCTTCGCGCAGAAGCTGCAGGATCGGATACGGCGCGCGGTTGGTGAAGTTCTCGATGTCGTTCTTGTCGGTGTCGGCGAACTGGTAGTCCGGGTGGAAGCTGGCCACCTGCAGCTCGCCATCGAGGTGCATGTCCTCGACGGCGGCGTCGGCCACGTCGAGGAACTCGTTGTAGTCGAGGAAATCGTCGAGTACGAAAGGATGGATCAGCAGCGTGGTGTCGATCTTCTCGGCCGGGGAATCGGACAGCAATTGCAGCTCGTCCATCAATTGCTCCAGCAAGGCCTCGGGCGTGCGCGCCGGCGACACGACGTAGCGCACCTGTTCCTTCACATACACCGACTTGGCGAACGGGCACAGGTTCAGGCCGATGACGGCTTTCTCCAGCCAGCGGCGGGTGGCGGCGACGATCGCATCGTCGTCGGCGTTCAGGTTGGGCTTGCTCATGTAGTGCTTTCGATAAGAAGAAACGCCTGGGGCGAAAGCGCGATTGTACGCAGAGTTTGCGTGCGCTCATAGACCGGCAATGCGTGCCGGGTAAGTTGGGAACGTCTACAAGCGGGCTGGATCGCAGGCTTCATGAACCTTCAGGAAAGCCGGCCACACTTCATTTTATTGCTTCAAAGAATATCTTCTGCTTGGCAATTTTTTGCATACCCCAAGGGAGTACCCTGGCATCAAAAACGCATTTCCCTCTACGTATTCCAAATAAATACCGGATACTCCGTTAAAAAGTTCCATAAAGTATTTCTTGTTAGCATATTGAGTAGACAGAAAAATTTGTAACCAGCCGGACTTATTGCTTGACTGTCTCAGCCGCAGCTACTTACACTGCCCCCTTATTGTCAGTCCCGCCGTTCCTGGACGCAACACTGGAAAGACTACAACGACATGACCCGCTACACTTCCCTTGCCGCTGCGATCGTGCTGCTGTGTTCCGCACCGCTCGCCATGGCCATCGATGCCGCGCCGGCGAATGCCACCGGGAGCGCCACCCTCGCCCGCAATGCAGGCCCGGCCACCGCCGCCTCGCTGAAGGTCGACGAATACAAGGAAACCGACGTCTGGGGCCGTATTCGCAGCGGTTACGCGATTCCCGACATCAACAACAACCTGGTCGAGCGCCACGCCAAGTCGTACAGCGCCAAGCCGGAGTACATGGCCCGCATCTCCGGCCGCGCCTCGCTCTACATGTACCACGTGGTGCAGGAACTGGAAAAGCGCGGCATGCCGACCGAACTGGCCTTGCTGCCGATCATCGAATCCGCCTTCAACCCGCAAGCCCTGTCGAGCGCCGACGCCGCCGGCATCTGGCAATTCGTGCCCGGGACCGGCAAAGACTTCAACCTGAAGCAGAACACGTTCAAGGACGAGCGCCGCGGCGTGCTGGCCTCGACCGACGCCGCCCTGACTTACCTGCAGCGCCTGTACACCATGTTCGGCGACTGGCAGCTGGCCCTGGCCGCCTACAACTGGGGCGAAGGCAACGTGCAGAAGGCCATCAAGCGCAACCAGGAAGCCGGCAAGCCGACCGACTTCGAAAGCCTGGCCGATTCGATGCCGGCCGAGACCCGCAACTATGTGCCGAAGCTGCAGGCCGTGAAGAACATCGTCGCCAACCCGGGCCAGTACGGCGTCAACCTGCCGGTGATCGACAACCAGCCTTACTTCACCGCGGTCGACAAGACCAGCGACATCGACATCGCCGTTGCCGCCCAGCTGGCCGAAATGTCGCTCGCCGAATTCAAGGCCCTGAACCCGCAGTTCAAGCGCCCGGTCATCACCGGCGACGAAAAGACCAAGATTTTGCTGCCGAAGGAAAACGCGGAAAAGTTCCACCTGAACCTGGCGCAGTGGGGCCAGGCGCTGTCGAGCTGGACCACGCACAAGATCACCGGCGCCAAGGAAAGCATCACCTCGCTGGCCTCGAAGTTCGGCACTACCCCGGAAGTCATCCGCTCGGCCAACAACATTCCGGCGCAAACCCGCCTGAAGGCCGGCTCGACCATCCTGGTGCCAAGGATCTCGGCCAGCATGCACAGCGACATCGCCGAGAACATCGTCGACAATGCCGTCATGACCCTGGAAGCGGACCGCGGCGACAAGCGCAGCGGCGCGCGCACCCAGCGCTACAAGAGCAAGGCCGTGGCCGTATCCAGCAAGCGCAAGCACCGCTGATACAATATCAAGGCGGCGCCAAGCACCCGCCTTCCTGCCCTCCCCGCCAGGCAGCGGACTTGCATCAAGTCCGCTGTTTGCGCAACATCAAATCGACCTCACTGTGCAAGGTCGTTGAATCTGCTGTATAGTGTCGTTTGTGCGCTGCAAAATGAACGTGATTCCTGAGTCGCCAGACTCATGGCCGTGGCAGCGTCAGTACCGATTTACTAGCAGCTTCGCAAGCCAGGCGTATCAATCAGATACCCTCCCATAAAGCCCTCCCGCCCTGCGTGTCGCACCTTGACACCGTCCCGGCGCAAAGCTTTTGTGCCGAAATTTCTTTCATTTTTGAGTCATTTCGTTGTGTTGGTTCGCGTTGCTATTTTGCGCTCCGAAATCATCCATGAGCGCTGATTTCTACCGAAAGAAAATTAAACAATGAGTTTTGAAGCACTAGGTCTCCACGCGTCCCTCGTCCAGGCAGTCGCCGCAGCCGGTTACACCAAGCCGACCCCAGTCCAGGAACAGGCCATCCCTGCCGCCATCGGCGGCCGCGACCTGCTGGTCTCCTCGCAAACCGGTTCGGGCAAGACCGCGGCATTCATGCTGCCGGCCCTGCACAAGCTGGCCAGCGCCGAGCCTGCTCCTGCCGGCCGCACTCCTGCGCAAGAAGCGCAGTCGGCCCGCTCGCGCGGCGAGCGCGTTCGCTTTACCGCGGCCAAGCCGAAAATGCTGGTCCTGACCCCAACCCGCGAACTGGCACTGCAAGTGACCACCGCGACCGAGCAGTACACCAGCTCGATGCGCCGCATCCGCGCCGTCTCGATCCTGGGCGGCATGCCTTACCCGAAGCAGATGCAACTGCTGGCCAAGAACCCTGAAATCCTGGTGGCGACCCCAGGCCGCCTGATCGACCACATGGAATCGGGCAAGATCGACTTCTCGGAACTGGAAATCCTGGTGCTCGACGAAGCCGACCGCATGCTGGACATGGGCTTCATCGACGACATCGAGAAGATCGTCGCCGCCACGCCTGAAACGCGCCAGACCATGCTGTTCTCGGCAACGCTCGACGGCGTCGTCGGCAACATGGCGCGCCGCATCACCAAGAATCCGCAGACGATCCAGATCATGAGCGCGGCCAACCGCCATGAAAACATCGTGCAGCGCGTCCACTTCGTCGACGACCTGTCGCACAAGAACCGCCTGCTCGACCACCTGCTGCGCGACGACACGATGGACCAGGCCGTGGTCTTCACCGCCACCAAGCGCGACGCCGACATGATCGCCGACCGCCTGAACATCGCCGGCTTCGCAGCCGCCGCGCTGCACGGCGACATGCATCAGGGCGCGCGCAACCGCACCCTGGACAGCATGCGCCGCGGCCAGGTGCGCGTGCTGGTGGCCACCGACGTCGCTGCCCGCGGCATCGACGTGCCGACCATCACCCACGTGGTGAACTACGACCTGCCGAAGTTCCCGGAAGACTACGTCCACCGCATCGGCCGTACCGGCCGTGCAGGCCGTAACGGCCTGGCGATCTCGCTGGTGAACCACGCCGAAGGCATCAACGTCAAGCGCATCGAGCGCTTCACCAAGCAGCTGATTCCGGTCAACGTGGTGGAAGGTTTCGAGCCGAAGCGTGCCGCACCGGCATCGCGCGGCGGCGCCCGTCCGGGCTGGAAACCAGGCGACGGCCGCAGCGCCGCCAAGCCGGGCCAGCGCAGCTTCAGCAAGCCTTACGGCCAGCGCGAAGGCGCACCGCAGGGTGGCGGTTACAACCGCGATGCAGCTCCGCGTGAAGGCGGCTATAACCGTGAAGCGGCGCCACGCACCGGCGGCTACAACCGCGAGGGTGGTCACAACTCGGCCCCGCGTGAAGGCGCCCAGCGCCGTGAAGGCGGCTTCCGCAGCGGCAACGCGCATCCGCGCTCGTTCGAAGGCGCCCGCCGCACCTTCGGCGACAACTGATCGCTGACGTGATCTGAATAAGGAACGGTTGCCTTGGCGGCCGTTTTTTTTCGTCCCTGCTCATCGTCGAATGGCTGAACTTGCCGGTTCGTACGGTGGGCACCCCGTGCCCACGCGGTTACATACGTATCCTTTAGCTGGCGGCAGGGAGATGTCGCTCGCGCGGCAGTGTCAGGCCGAATGATGCGCACGTAACCGCGTGGGCACGGAGTGCCCACCCTAATGTGA
>NZ_JAULSI010000035.1 GCF_030711405.1 Massilia brevitalea | reverse complement strand
GAGTCCATAGATACGGACTGTACGAATCTCGGGCGGACTTGTGCTTTTGTAGGGTGGGCACTTGTGCCCACGCGGTCGTACGGTCACCCAACCGCAAAGTCAAATTCCGTGTTGCCGTAGCCGCTCCTGAGCGGTTTCGACATGCGAATGCTGCACCGCGTGGGCACAAGTGCCCACCCTACGAGGATATACGTAGGGTGGGTTCTCGAACCCGCCAATCGTTGACCGTCCCGCCGTCCTCGGCATCGCCACACCTCCCTCCCCACTTTGCGTTTGCGCAAAGCCCCCCCTCCCCCGGCAACGTATATTTTTTCTTGCAGGAATTTGCATTTCTGCATGGAGGGCTTGCGCGCATCACCTTGCGCGGGTCCGCATCTCAATGCCGGACCCCGACCCATGCCCTATTTCCAGCGTTCCAGCCTGAGCCGCAAACTGACCATGATGTCGCTGCTGTCCACCGGCAGCGCGCTGGTGTGCGTGTTCCTCGCCTTTGCCGTGGCCTCGGTGCTGAACGGGCGCAAGGACGAGGGCATGCAGCTCTCGTCGCTGGCCGGCGTGGTGGCCACCAACAGCGCCGACGCCCTGGTCTTCAACGACCGCAGCCTGGCCGGCACCCTGCTCGCCGCCCTGGCGGCCAAGGAAGAAATCTCCAGCGCCGCCCTGTACGACCGCAAGGGCCGGCTGTTCGCCTCCTGGCAATCGCCCCGCCACGCCAACGCCGATGCCGGCGTCACCGCGCCGCCGCAACTGGACGCCTTCGACGACGCCGCGCTGGCCGCAGCCAGCCAGGCCGGCAGCCGCATCTGGTCGCCACGCATGCGCCTGTACCGCCCGGTGATGAAGGACGAGGCCCAGGCCGGCGTGATCGTGATCGAGGCCGACCTGCTGCCGATGTGGCTGGGCATTGCGAAAAGCGTGGGCGTGATCGGCGCTGCGGCCTGCGTGTCGCTGCTGGTGTCGCTGGTGCTGGCACGGCGCTTCACGCGCTCGATCGCCGACCCGGTGACGAAGCTGATCCACACCGCGCGCAAGGTCTCCGAGAGCCAGAACTACACCCTGCGCGTGGCGAATGGCCGCAACGACGAACTGGGCGTCCTGATCGACAGCTTCAACACCATGCTGGCCCAGATCGAAGGCCGCGGCACGGCCCTCACCAACCACCGCGACGAACTCGAACGGCAGGTCTCGGTGCGCACCGAGCAGCTCGAGCGCGCCAAGAACGCCGCCGAGGCGGCCAGCCGCGCGAAGAGCGCCTTCCTCGCCACCATGAGCCACGAGATTCGCACTCCGATGAACGGCGTGCTGGGCATGGCCGAGATGCTGCTCGGGACCGAACTCACCGACAACCAGCGCAACTACACGCGCCTGGTGAAGCGCTCGGGCGAGCACCTGCTGGTGATCATCAACGACATCCTCGACTTCTCGAAAATCGAGGCCGGCAAGCTGACCATCGAGTACATCAACTTCAATCTCTGGGATCTGCTGGAAGACATCCACACCGTCTACACGCCCCAGGCCGAAGGCAAGGGCATCGCGCTCGACTTCGACATTGCCAACGACATCCCGGTGGCGATCTGCGGCGACCCGAACCGGCTGCGCCAGATCATGGCGAATTTGCTCGGCAACGCCATCAAGTTCACCGAGCAGGGGCGGATCCAGGCCAGGGTGCGCGTAGCCGGCGAAGACAGCCAGGCCGTGATGCTGCGCTTCGAGGTGCAGGACACCGGCATCGGCATCGCGCGCGACGCCCGCAGCCGCATCTTCGAGGCCTTTTCCCAGGCCGACGATTCGACCACCCGCAAGTACGGCGGCACCGGCCTCGGCCTGGCGATCTCGAAAGAGCTGGTGGAACTGATGGGCGGCGCCATCGGCGTCGAGCACGGCAAGCCGCAGGGGTCGGTGTTCTGGTTCACGGTCGGCTTCGACAAGCGCCGCGCCGACCCGGGCGAGCAGCACCACACCCTGGACGGCCTGCGCGTGCTGGTGGTCGACGAAAACGACACCAGCCGCGTCGGCCTCGAACGCCACCTGGCCGCCTGGCAGGCCGACTGCGCCAGCGCCACCTGCGCCGCCGAGGCGCTCGACAAGCTCGACAGCGCCGCCCGCACCGGCCAGCCTTTCGATGCGGCGGTGCTCGACATGGGACTGCAGCATTCGAGCGGCCTGCTGCTGGCCGCCACCATCAAGGCCAATCCGGTCACGCGGCCGACGCGCCTGGTCCTGCTCAGCCCCGAGCGCCTGGCGGCCGACCCGGTGCAGCGGCGCGAAGCGGGCGTGGCCTACCAATTGATCCAGCCGGCGCGCGCGGCCGATCTGTTTGCCTGCCTGGCCACGCGCCCGCGCGGCGCCACCGCCCCGGCGCCGCAATTCATGCCGCCGCCGGCCCTGCCCCAGCCGGGCGGGGTGACGCCGGTGCGCCGGGTGCTGCTGGCCGAGGACAATCCGGTGAACGTCGAGGTCGCGAAGGCGATGCTGGAAAGCCTGGGCCTGCAGGCGCAGGTGGCGCAGAACGGCATGGAAGCCTTGCAGGCGGTGCGCAAGGGCGGCGTCGAGGCGGTGCTGA
The DNA here is from genome assembly GCF_030711405.1 of Massilia brevitalea. Classification (GTDB taxonomy): domain Bacteria; phylum Pseudomonadota; class Gammaproteobacteria; order Burkholderiales; family Burkholderiaceae_D; genus Telluria; species Telluria brevitalea. The sequence continues at coordinate 62,366 of NZ_JAULSI010000035.1, read as the reverse complement.
TGGATTGCCAGATGCCGGTGATGGATGGCTTTGCCGCCACCGCCGCGATCCGCCGCGCCGAGCGCGAATCCGGTATTCCGCGCACCTTGCCCATCATTGCGATCACCGCGAATGCCCTGCAGGGCGACCGCGAAGCCTGCCTCGCCGCCGGCATGGACGATTACCTGTCGAAGCCCTTCACCCAGCAGCAGCTGGCCGCCGTCATCGGCCGCTGGATCGCGCTGCCGCTGGCCGGCAGCGTGCACCACGGCGACGCGCCGCCGACGCTGCCGCCTGAAGCGCGCGAGGCGATCCAGCGCGAAGCCATCAACGGCGCCGCGCTCGACAAGATCCGCGCCCTGAGCCGCGACGGCGGCGACATCCTGGTGCAGAAGGTGATCAACGCCTACGTCGGCGACGTGCCCCAGCACCTGCGCACGCTGCGCCAGGCCGTCGGCGGCCACGACGCCGGCACCGTCAGGCGCATCGCCCACAGTCTGAAATCGGCCAGCGCGAACGTCGGCGCTGAGGGGATGGCCGGCCTGTGCAAGGACCTCGAACAGCTCGGCCGCGCCGACACCATCGAGGGCGCCGATGCGCTCCTCACCGACATGGAACACGCCTTCCAGGCGGTCCGGCAATCGCTCAATGCCATGCTAGAGAAGGAAACCTGAGATGCCCGCTCCAACCTCTTCCCAACGCGGTGTCGTTCTGGTGGCCGACGACGATCCGATCGTGCGCATGCTGATGCTGGAAATGCTCGCCCAGGTCGGCCTCGATGCGATCGAAGCCGCCGACGGCGCCCAGGCGGTGCGCCTGGCGCACGAACGCCGGCCCGACCTGATCCTGATGGACGTCGAGATGCCGCAGATGGACGGCTTTGCCGCCTGCCGCGCCATCCGCAGCGACGAACCCGGCGGCGCCCTGGTGCCGATCGTGATGGTCACCGGCGGCGACGACATCGAGGCCGTCACCAGCGCCTACGAGGCCGGCGCCACCGACTTCGTCTCGAAGCCGATCAACTGGCCCATCCTCGGCCACCGCGTGCTGTACGTGCTGCGCGCCAGCGACGCCATCGCGCGCCTGCGCATCGCCGACGCCCAGAACCGCGCGGTGCTGGCGGCGATTCCGGACACCTTCTTCCGCATGAACCGCGACGGTTTCTACCTGGATTACGAGCCTGGGCACGACAGGCCGGGCCATGAGCGTACGCCAGCCGAGCGCGCCGCCCGCGCCGCCGACCGCCACAATGCTCCCTTCTCCAGCGAACGCTGTATCGGCCGCCACATCAGCGACGTGCTGCCGCGCCCGATCGCGGCGCGCATGCTCGAGCAGCTCGGCGAAGTGCTGCGCACCCAGGAAATCCGTTCGGTCGAATACGAGTTGATCCGCTTCGGCGCGGCCCAGCATTTCGAGGCGCGCCTGGTCGCCACCAGCCCTTCCGAGGTGCTGGGCCTGGTGCGCGACATCAGCGAACGCAAGCGCAGCGAAGAGCAGATCCGGCGCCTGGCCTACTGCGACAGCCTGACCGGCATCCCGAACCGCCAGGCCTTCCTCGAAAACCTGGAACGCGAGCTGCAGCGCTCGAAGATCGGCAACAAGAAGTTCGCCGTGCTGTTCATGGACCTGGACGCCTTCAAGCGCATCAACGACACGCTCGGCCACAACGTCGGCGACCACCTGCTGAAGATCGTCTCCGAGCGCCTGCGCGAGACCATCCGCCCGAGCGACCTGGTATCGCGCGGCGATGCGGGCGCCGATGAATCCACGGAGGATTCCGCCAGCAACCTGGCGCGCCTGGGCGGCGACGAATTCACGATCCTGATCCCGGACCTGGAGCGCGTGGAGCATGCGCTGAACGTGGCACACCGCGTGAAGGAAGCGATGCGCCGCCCATTCCTCATCGACGGCAACGAGATCTTCGTCACCGCCAGCATCGGCATCTCGCTGTTCCCGGAAGACGGCGACGACTGCAACTCGCTGCTGAAATTCGCCGACACCGCCATGTACCACGCCAAGAACTGCGGCAAGAACAACGCCAAGCTGTACAGCTCTTCGCTGACGATGCAGATCATGAGCCACGTGAAGCTCGAAGTCGGCTTGCGCAAGGCGCTGCAGAACGACGAACTGTATCTGCTGTACCAGCCCCAGCTCGACGTGCGCTCGCAGGAAGTGGTCGGCGTCGAGGCGCTGGTGCGCTGGCGCCATCCGGAACGCGGCATCATCTCGCCGACCGAGTTCATTCCGCTGGCCGAGGAGACCGGCCTGATCGTACCGATCGGCGAATGGGTACTGCGCACCGCCTGCAACCAGGCGCGCGCCTGGCAGCGCAATGGCCGCCGCGCGCTGCGCATGGCGGTGAACCTCTCGGCCAAGCAGTTCAAGGACGATAACCTGTCGCAGATCGTGCTCTCGGCCCTGCATGAGACCGGCCTCGATCCCAGGCTGCTCGAACTTGAACTGACCGAGGGTACGCTGATGGACGACGCCCTCGCCACCCTGGCCACGCTGGAGCAGCTGCGCCGCATCGGCGTTTACCTGTCGATCGACGACTTTGGCACCGGCTACTCGTCGATGAACTACCTGAAGCGCTTCGACGTGCGCGCGCTGAAGATCGACCGCAGCTTCATCAACGGCCTGCCGCAGGACTCGGAAAACGCGGCCATCACGCGCGCCATCATCGCCATGGCCCATGGCCTGAAAATGGCGGTGGTGGCCGAAGGCGTCGAGACCGACGAACAGCTGGTGCTGCTCGAAGAATATGGCTGCGACATGGTGCAGGGCTACTTCCTGGGCCATCCGTCGACAGCCGAGAGCATTACCCACATGCTGGGCACGGTGCGCCTGGTGCTGCCATCGAGTTGAGCGAGACGTGGCGGCTCCTGTTTTTTCGGTCCGGCGTCGCGCCAAACAGCCGGGACGGCGCTAGAATCGACGCTGCCATCCACTCGCGAAGGTTCACGCCATGCCCGGTTACCAGACGCCCCGACTGCCCACGCTCGCGGCCGCTTGCGCCGCCGTCTGCACAATGCTTGCGGCCGGCATCCCCGCCGTGACACGCGCCGCGACCGGCATCGAACTGGCGCACGCACGAACGGGCGGCTATCCCTATTACGGTCACGAAGCGCCCGTGCGGCCAGGCGACTACTTCGCCCTGCACTGCGCACGAGCATGCGTGCTGAAGAAGACACGCGTATCGCTGCAGGCGGCGACAATCGAGACCACCGAAGGCCCGTCGCGCGGATTCGTCATGCGCAGCCATCCCTTCATTTCCTCGATGTTCCTGGTGCGAGGCCTTACCGGCCTGCGCGAAGGACCGGTCGAGACCTGGTACGCCAATGCGCGCTTCCAGCGCAGTCCCGGGGCAGCACCCGGCGACCCGTTGAAAGGGTCTCAACGCCGTACGATCGATATCGGCGGCGCACCTCTCCACGTCGAAGGCAGGGTCGAACAAATCGTGGACCAGGCCTGCGCCGAACACGGACAGTGCGAGCGCTATCCGCGGATTACCTGGACCGTCCGCTTCGACGGCACCAGGCGCACGCTGGCGGTGCTGGGCGGGAACAGCAACCTTGAGTCGCCGATCCCGATCGAGGACTTCCTGGTCTGGGTTGGCGACCTGGACGGAGACGGCAAACCGGACATGGTCGTCCGGCCGCAGGAGCTGAACCGGGGGTTGGAGATGGCGCTGTATCTGTCGCGCGACCTGGCGCCTGGAAAACCATGGAAGCCTGCCGCCGCCTTCCACTTCTGGGATCCCAGGGAATACGTCTGCTAGTTCCCGGCTGGAGCGTGGGTCAGCGCTAGGGCCGCAAGACCAGCGTATGCCGCGCCACCCCCGGCAGCAGCGGCAGCGGCGTCCCCTTCACCCACTCCGCGTGCCCTTTGCGGAACCACGGCGACAGCGGATGCCCGCTCTGCCCGCCCGGCATGTTGTACAGCCCTTCTTCCTCGCGTCCCGGCGACACCGTCATGCGCTCGGACTGGCCGAACTTCGGCCCCGCCACGCGCGGCATGTGGGCGTCGCCCGGCAGCTGGTCGGGCGGCAAGCCGAGCCAGCCGGCCAGGCTCGGGACGGCCAGCGCGATCGGGTGCGTGATCGCCGCTGTGTTGCGCTGGCCCCAGGTGGCTTGCGCCAGCGGCAGGCCTTCCTTGTCGAAGTCCGCGATGACGCGGTCGATGGCGGCCAGCTGCAGGTCGCGCCAGCTCCCCTGCCCCGCCGGCAGCCAGCCGGCCGGCTGGACGTCGAGCAGGCGCATCAGCATGGCCGGCCAGCGCGGGCTGGCGCTACCCACGCTCGCCTTCGGGTCGATCTTCGCCAGTTCCTCGTTGACGCCGGCGAACAGCAGGTCGTGTAGCGCCCACATGGTGTTGCGCGCCAGCCGGTAGCCGACCGAGTCGACGTCGGCGCGGCCGTTCCAGCTGGTCTCAAGCAGGCGCCGAAACTCGGCGCGGCGCGGCTTGCCGGCGGTGGCGGCTGGATCCAGCACGGCCAGGGCGCGTTCGCGCCACAGGGCGATGAAGCGCGCGCGGTCGTCGAGCGCGGCCTGGAAAGCAAGCGCCACGTCGGTGCGCGGGCCGAGGCGGTGCACGCGGTCGGCCAGCTGGGCGTTGCGCTGGCCGAGGTCGAAGCCGCCGTCGCCCAGCAGTTCGGCGCCGGGCCCCGCCAGCTGGCGGCTGTTGGCGGTAGTGATCTGGCCGTCAAGGGGATTGACCACGCGCGGATACTCCTGCGGCGCCAGCAGCCCCTGCCAGCCCGGGACGGCGGCACCGGCAGCAGCAGCGTCAGCAGCAGTAGCGGCTGCACCGGCCATCAGCGGGAAGCTGTTCTCCACGCCCGGCTGCGCGCGCCGCGGCAGCATGCCTGCGATGGTCCAGCCGATGTTGCCGGCGCGGTCGCCGCCGACGAAGTTCTGGGCCGGGATGCCGTCGGTGTTGGCAATCGCCAGCGCCGCGTCCAGCGTCTCCACCGTTTCCAGCTGCAGGTGGTTCAGGTTCACCGCCTGCGGCTGGTGCGCCACCCAGTGCACCGCGTACTGCCTGCCGCCCGCCGTGCGCAGCGGCCCGAGCGAGGTCTCGCGCACCACCAGGCGCTCGCCTGGGCCGCCTTTCACGGCAATCGTCTCGACCTGCTCCTTCACGCGCTCCCAGCCCGCCGGCGTGCGCACTTCATGCGGGCGCGCGGCATCGACGCCGACTTCGACCAGGTCGACGGTATCTGCATAACTGTTGGTGAAGCCCCAGGCCACGTGGCCGTTGCTGCCGGCGATGATCAGGGGCGGCGCGCCCGGCAGGGTAACGCCAACCAGGCGCCGCTGCACGCCCTGCTCGTCCTGGTACAGCAGGGCCAGCCGGTACCAGATGTTCGGCAGCTGCAGGCCCAGGTGCATGTCGTCGGCGACGATGGCCGCACCGCTGGTGCTGCGGCTGCCGGCAATCGCGTAGTTGTTGCTGCCGACCGCATCGACAAAGGCGTTCGAGGCCAGCGCCAGCTGCACGGGCGCCTCCGGCGTGCTGCCCCACCACGCCGGGGCCGCGGGCGGCAGCGGCGCGTCAAGCGGCGCGGCGTGCAGGGCGCCGTCGAGCGGGGCGTCCCAGCGCGAGGACTGGGGCAGCAGGAAGGCCAGCTGGGCGGCGTTGCTGTGTTCGCGCAGCCAGCCGCGCGCCAGTTCGCGTCCTTCCTGGCTGCCCTGCAGGTCGATGTACATGGCCCACACGGCCAGCAGCGAATCCTCGGCGCGCCAGGCCTGTGGCGCGGCGCCGGCCAGCAGGTATTCGAAGGGACGCGCCTTCAGGGCGCCCAGGCCGTCGTTGACGCCGGCCACGTAGCGGTCGATGAATGCCCGTTCCTGCGGCGCCAGCAGGGCCAGCGACTGCCGGGCGCGGGCGCGGAAGCGGTGCAGGCGGCGCGCGCGGTCGAGCGGCAGCGCGCGCGGGCCGAACAGTTCGGCCAGTTCGCCGGCGGCGGTGCGGCGCAGCAGGTCCATCTGGAAGTAGCGCTCCTGGGCGTGCACGAAGCCGGTGGCATAGGCCAGGTCGAGCCGGCTGCGGCCGCGGATCAGGGGCACGCCCATGTCGTCGCGCTCGATGCTCACCGCCGCCTGCAGGCCGGGCGCGGCGCGTGCGCCGTCGAGCTGGGGCAGGCTGGCGCGCAGGAACAGCCAGGCGCCGAGGCCGGCGAGCAGCAGGAGCACCAGCAGGCAGGCGACGATCCGCCCGGTCCAGACTGTCCAGCGTCGCTCGGCCATGCGTTCCCCTTTGTTTCCATTTGTTAAACACTGCATCTTGCCCGAAAAACCATCCTTGAGAAAGACTTACATGGGCTTATATACAGCTAAGCAGGCTCGTGGGCCAGCGCGATTGGCCGTGATCGAGCAGTCGGGTTGCGATTGCGCTAAGCTCGAAACAGGTCTGGATCCGGGACAAACCAACAACGAGGAGTTGATCATGCGTACCCTCATCGCACTATCCGCAGTGCTGGCGCTGAGTGCCTGCGCTACCCCGCAAGAAAAGGCCGCACGCAAACAGGCCGAGATGGCCGAACTCATGCAGGTGTATGGACCGGCCTGCGACCGGCTCGGCTTTGCCCAGCAGTCGGATCAATGGCGTAACTGCATTCTCAGCCTGAGCACGCGCGACGAGGTCCAGCGCGCCGGCAACTATGGGCCGTATGGCGGCTGGGGTCCGGGCTGGCGCGGCGGGTTCTGGGGCCGCGGCTGGTAAATCGGCTGGTAAATCGGCTTGTAATGCGCGGCGCAGCTGGCCTTGGTCACCGCATGACGGGTGCGCACCATCTGTTCGACCAGGCGCCTGGCATGCGCGAGCAGGCGCGGATGGCGCACGTCGGGTGGATGCAAGCTCAGGCGCACCAGCGGCGCCCCGGCCTGCCAGCGCGCGGCCAGCCCGGCCGCCAGCGGCGACAGGAAGCGTCCGCTGCGGTTGCGGGCGGCATACACCAGCGACGGCGCAAACAGCGCCGGGCCAAAGGGCGTGGCTGACCGCCGCGCGGCCAGCCTGTTGTCTGCGCTCGCACCTGCGCCAATGTGCCCGCCAGCGCCGTCCCCGCTGCCGGCTGCGGCCGCTGAGGCCGCCATGGCGGCATCGCCCTTGCCTCCTAGCAGGTGGAAATGCATGAAGGTGGTCGTGTAGGCAAACGGAAAATCACCCAGGGCTTCCCAGGCCCCCTCCCCCATCAGCCAGGCCGGCGGCACGAAGCCGCTCGCCGTCCAGCCACGTTCGCGGAACCAATCCAGTCCCAGTGCCAGCCGGCGCCGCGCCTCCGCGGCGGACAAGGCGGCAAACTCGCCTTCGCGCTGCGTGTACACCCCGCGCAAGAAACGCTGGCGCAGGCTGGCCGCGCGTGCTTCGGTATCCAGGTGGGTCAAGCCATGCAGGACCAGTTCATCGCCGCGCGCCAGCGCCGCGTCGAGCCCGGCGCGCATGGCCGCATCGTCGGCGGGACGGTCGTGGTAGCGCGGCACCACCAGCCAGCTCAGCGGAATGTCGGCCACTTCGCGCAGGGCGGCGGCCAGGCGCGCGCAATCGTCCCAGGTGGCCGGCGCAACGTCGTGGATCGACACGCACAGCAAGGGCGGCGGCAGGGGCGCGGCCTGTGGCTGGGCTTGGGACGCTGAAGACCTGGTCACCGCGTCAATCCGACACACAGATGTGCCCGGCGTCCGGTTCGCCGCGTTCGCGCTGCCCGAGCACGGCCTGGTAGCGCCGCATCACCTGGGGCAGGATCTGGTCCCAGTCGTAGTACTCGGCGGCCTTGCGGCGCGCGTTGGCGCCCAGCTGCGCCAGGTCGCGCGCGTAGATGGCCTCGATGGCGGCGGCCAGGCTGTCGACGCTGTTCGGCGCCGCCAGCACGCCGGTGCGTTCGTCGACCAGTTCCGCCACCCCGCCGCCGGTGGTGGCCACCACCGGCAAGCCGCAGGCCATGGCTTCGAGCACGATCAGGCCGAAGGTTTCGCAATCGCCCGGATGGACCAGCACGTCGCAGCTGGCCAGCAGCCGCGCCAGCTGGCGCTGGTTGCGCTTGAAGGGGATATAGGTGATTTGCGGATAGCGCGGCAGGTCGGCGCCGCCGCCGATCAGCACCAGGTGGTAGGGGCGCCCGAGCTTGCGCACCGCTTCGATCAGCAGCGGCAGTTTCTTTTCCAGCGTGAAGCGCCCGGCGTACACCAGCAGGCGCGCATTCTGCGGCAGGTGCAGGTGCTCGCGCAGGGTCTCGACCCGGCGCGCCGGGTGGAACACGGCGCTGTCGATGCCGAGCGGCTGGTGGCGCGCGCCGGGCACGCCGATGGCCTGCAATTGCTCGACCATCGCACGGCTGGGCGCCAGCACCAGGTCGAACTGGCGGTACAAATGGGCCAGGTATTTGCAGGCGACCCCCTCGGCGGCCTGGCCGAAGCGCGGACGCACCAGGCGCGGCAAATCGGAATGGTAGAAGGCAATCGCCGGCACGCCGAGGCGGCGGCGCAGGCGCAGGGCGGCCCAGGCGCTGTGGCCGGCGTCGCCGACCTCGATCAGGTCGGGCCGGGCCTGGTGCAGCAGGCGCAGCGGCGCACGCACCGAGGTGGGCATGCGAAAGCCATTGATGCCGGGCAGCGCCATGGCCGGCACGCGCACCAGCGCCGGGGCAGCGCCGCCGCTGGCCACGTTCGGACTGAGAATGGTATGGCGAAACCGGCTCTGGCGCGCCAGCCAGCGCGCCTTGGCGTTCAGGTAGGTGCTCACGCCGTTGCCTTCGGCGGCGTAGAACATGGTGATGTCGACGAGGTGCATAAACGCGGTCCGCTAAAGTGTGCCCACGATAGCAGCGGACCTTCCATACCGGTTGCGCGCACGCAAACGGACAAGCGCCACCGCGGGCTAATCGTTGTTCAGAACGCTTGGCAAAATCCTTAAAGCAAGAAACGCTTCGGCGCCGGGGCAAAAGCGAAACCTGGCTTGAAGCAGCTGTCAGGTGTTCAAGAACATTATGCGGTACGGCGGTCGAGCATGGCGCGCGCGATGGTGCCGGCGTCAACGTACTCGAGTTCGCCTCCCACGGGCACGCCGCGCGCCAGGCGGCTGACCTTCAGCCCGCGCGCCTTGAGCATTTCGCTGATGTAGTGGGCGGTGGCTTCGCCCTCGTTGGTGAAGTTGGTGGCGAGCACCACTTCCCCGACGATGCCGTCGGCCGCGCGGCCAACCAGCTTTTCCAGGTGCAGGTCTTTCGGGCCGATGCCGTCCAGCGGCGACAGCCTTCCCATCAGCACGAAGTACAGGCCCTTCCAGGTCAGGGTCTGCTCGATCATCATCTGGTCGGCCGGGGTTTCGACCACGCACAGCAGCGTGTGGTCGCGCGCCTCGTCGGCGCACATGTCGCAGATTTCGGTGTCGGCGAAGGTATTGCACATGGCGCAGTGGTGCACCGTGTCGACGGCCTGGTAGAGCGCGCGCGACAGCATGGCGGCGCCCTCGCGGTCGTGCTGCAGCAAATGGAAGGCCATGCGCTGGGCCGATTTCGGCCCGATGCCGGGCAGGCGGCGCAGCGCCTCGGTCAGGAAGTCGAGCGACTTGGACATGCGGTACGCGGCGCCTGTGCTCTTAGAAAGGCATCTTGAAGCCGGGCGGCAGACCAGGCATGCCGGCGGTCAGGCCGCTCATCTTTTCGGCAGCGGTGGCTTCGGCCTTGCGCACGGCGTCGTTGAAGGCGGCGGCGACCAGGTCTTCCAGCATGTCCTTGTCGTCGGCCAGCAGCGACGGGTCGATCTGGACGCGCTTGACGTCGTTCTTGCAGGTCATGGTGACCTTCACCAGGCCGGCGCCGGACTGGCCTTCGACTTCGACCAGGGCCAGCTGCTCCTGCGCCTTCTTCATGTTGTCCTGCATGGCTTGCGCCTGTTTCATCAAACCTGCGAGCTGGTTCTTCATCATGATGCGGTTCTCCAATAAGTCGGATGGTAAGAAAGTGTTGTGAGGTCAGGCCACTGGCGGCTTGACCGAGCCGGGCACGACGAACGCATTGAAGCTGCGCTCCATGTCCTGCACGAAGGCGTCGCCGGCGACCACGGCTTCGGCCTGGCGCTGGCGCTCTTCGCGCACGGCCTTGGCTTCGGCACTGGCCGTGTACCAGGTCGGACCGAGTTCGGTTTCCAGGTTGACACGCACGGAGGGGAAACGTTCCTGCAGCGCGGCCTGGAGTTTTTCGCTGTTGCCGCTGGCGCGCAGGGTATCGACCGGCACGCGCAGGTAAAAGGTGACGGCGCCGGCGTCGGCATGGCACTTGACCAGTTCGGTCTGCAGGGCCAATTGCTGCGACACGCCGCGCAATGCCAGGCTGGCGGCCAGGGCCGGCCAGTTGCCGTCCCAGGCTATGGCCGGCACCGGGGTGACGACATAGGCATGCGGCGGCGCGGCGGGTGCGCGCATGGCCGGAACCGGCGTGACCACGGCCGGGGCCTCGGAGGCCACCGCGGTGTCGTCGGAAAACTCGGTGACCCAGGATGGCGGGCCGTCTTCGACGGCGGCGTCCTGGTAGCCGGCGCGTGCCTGCGGCTGCTGGCGGACGTCGGCCTGGACCTGCACCTGAGCCTGGGCTTGCCCTTGAGCCTGCGGACGGTCCCAGGGTGGCGGCGCCGCCCCCGGACGCCCGCCCGGTGCAGCCATGCCGGCCGATGGTCCGCCCGGTGCAGCCGGCGGCGCAGATGGCGGGGCCATGCGTCCAGCCGATGCACCCGGCGCCATACCTGACGGGGCAACATTGATCGGACGCCCAGGGTCGGCCGCCGGCGGGGCGGCCTGCTGTGCGGCTGGCGCGGGCGGCGCGGCATCGGCGCCCGGACGCTTCGGCGGCGTGCGGATGCCCGAGGCGGCGCGCGCCGCTTCGAGGGCGGCGTTGATGGCGGCGCGGGCGGAATTCATGGCCGGGGCCGGATTGGCCGGGGCGGCTGCCTGGACCGGCGCGGCGGGCGGCGCACTGGGGCGTGCCGCTGCCGGGGCAGGCATGACGGCGGCCGGCGAGGCCGCTGAGGCTGCCGCGGCGGCGCGTCCCGCCGGCGCCGCCACGCGCGGCGCGGCGCTTGCGGCCGGCGCGGCCAGGCGCTCGGCCCCGCCCTGCCCCGGACGGAAGGCCAGCATGCGCAGCAGCGTCATCGTGAAGCCGGCGTACTCGTCCGGCGCCAGGCCGATCTCGTTGCGGCCGTGCACGGCAATCTGGTAGTACAGCTGCACTTCCTGCGGATCGAAAGCCTCGGCCAGGCGCAGGATGTCGCTTAGCTCCGGCAAGTCTTGCGGCACGGCGGCCGGCACCGACTGCGCCAGCGCGATCCGGTGCAGCAGTGTGCCCAGGTCTTGCAGGGCGCCGTTATACGACAGGCTGCGGCTGGCCATTTCGTCGGCCACGGCCAGCAAATCGGCGCCGTTCTCAAGTGCCAGGGCGTCGAGCAGGCGCACCAGGTAGGATTGGTCCAGCGCGCCGAGCATGCCCTGCACCGCATCCAGCGTCACCGCGCCGGCGGCGTAGGCGATCGCCTGGTCGGTCAGCGACAGCGCATCGCGCATCGAACCGTGCGCGCCTTGCGCCAGCAGGCGCAAGGCCGGCTGCTCGAACGTGACGCCTTCCTGGCCCAGGATGTTCTCGAGGTGGCCGACGATGTGGCCCGGCGGCATCTGCTTCAGGTTGAACTGGAGGCAGCGCGACAGCACCGTCACCGGAATCTTTTGCGGGTCGGTGGTGGCGAGGATGAACTTGACGTGCTCGGGCGGCTCCTCGAGCGTTTTCAGCATCGAGTTGAACGCGTGGTTGGTCAGCATGTGCACTTCGTCGATCATGTAGACCTTGAAGCGCGCATTGCTCGGCGCGTAGACCGCCTGCTCGAGCAGCTGGGCCATTTCGTCGACGCCGCGGTTCGAGGCGGCGTCCATCTCTATATAGTCGACGAAGCGGCCGGCGTCGATGGCGCGGCAGGCTTCGCACTGGCCGCAAGGATTGGCCGTGATCCCGCCCTGCCCGTCGGGGCCGATGCAGTTGAGCGACTTGGCGAGAATACGCGACAGCGTGGTCTTGCCGACGCCGCGGGTACCCGTGAACAGGTAGGCGTGGTGCAGGCGGCCCGTGTGCAGCGCATGCGTGAGCGCGCGCACCACGTGCTCCTGGCCGACCAGCGTTTCGAAGTTCTTGGGACGGTATTTGCGGGCGAGGACTTGATAGGACATGCCGCGATTTTACCGCAGTTGAGGCTTGCCGCGAACATTACCGGCTGAGGTGAAGCGCGGCAGGACTATCGGATAGGCAACAATTGTTTGATCCGTTGAACAATTGTTCAATAGACAGGCGCGCCGGTGGGGACGAATGGGTGAAACGCGATGGGAGGTGAAACAGAGGATAAAGCAGGAAGGAAAAGCGAAGGAGGCGAGCCTGATCTGCGGCACTTGCGGTGAACGGCTGTGGCTGCTTCGTTCCCGACCTGACCAGGTAAACCATGCCACAATGCGCAGGGGCCCGCCAGACCGCATTATAACCGACCGCGCCAGCAATGTGGCGGCGATTTTATTGTCGGGCGCAGGCGCTCCCCTGTCCGCTTTTGTACGGTGGGCACTCCGTGCCCACGCGGTACGCACGTCGCTTTGCATCGGCGGCTGTGAAATGTCGCTCGCACCGCATCCGCGAGCCAGTAACGCTTTCATGCGTTCTGTCCGGGGCGTGCGTCGCGAGCGACACCCTGCAGCCGCAGGCCAACCGGACACGCACGCAACCGCGTGGGCACGCCGTGCCCACCGTACGGTCACCATTCCATCCGGGCTCGACGACGCGATCAAATCCCCAACTGCTGCCAGATCGCATCCACCTTCGCCTTGACCTCCGGCGCCATCACGATCGGCGTACCCCACTCGCGATTCGTTTCGCCCGGCCACTTGTTGGTGGCGTCGATCCCCATCTTGCTGCCCAGCCCGCTGATCGGCGAGGCGAAGTCGAGGTAGTCGATCGGCGTATTGTCCACCAGCACCGTGTCGCGCGTCGGGTCCACCCGGGTGGTAATCGCCCAGATCACTTCCTTCCAGTCGCGCACGTCGACGTCCTCGTCCACCACCACGATGAACTTGGTGTACATGAACTGGCGCAGGAAGCTCCAGACCCCGAACATCACGCGCTTGGCATGGCCGGCGTACTGCTTCTTCATCTGCACCACGGCCATGCGGTAGCTGCAGCCTTCCGGCGGCAAATAGAAATCGGTGATCTCGCTGAACTGCTTCTGCAGCAGCGGAATGAAGACTTCGTTCAGCGCCACGCCCAGCACGGCCGGCTCGTCGGGCGGCTTGCCGGTGTAGGTCGAGTGGTAGATCGGGTCGCGCCGCATGGTGATGCGGTCGACCGTGAACACCGGGAAGCTGTCCTGCTCGTTGTAGTAGCCGGTATGATCGCCGTACGGCCCTTCCAGCGCATGCTCGAAGCCCGACGGATGGTTCGCATCCGGGTAGATATGCCCTTCCAGCACGATCTCGGCGGATGCCGGCACGCGCAATTCGCTGCCGATGGCTTTCGTCAGCACCGTGCGCTGGCCGCGCAGCAGGCCGGCGAACTGGTATTCCGACAAGCTGTCCGGCACCGGCGTCACCGCGCCGAGGATGGTGGCCGGGTCGGCGCCCAGCGCCACGGCCACCGGATACGGCTGGCCCGGGTTCGCGATCGCGTGCTCGCGGAAGTCCAGCGCGCCGCCGCGGTGCGCCAGCCAGCGCATGATCACCTTGTTCGGCCCCAGCACCTGCTGGCGGTAGATGCCCAGGTTTTGCCGCTTCTTGTTCGGCCCCTTGGTGATCACCAGGCCCCAGGTAATCAGCGGTGCGATGTCGCCCGGCCAGCAATGCTGGATCGGCAGGCGGGCGAGGTCGACGTCATTGCCTTCCCAGACGATTTCCTGGCAGGGCGCGCCCTTGACTTCCTTCGGCGCCATGTCCCAGACCGCCTTGACAAGTGAGCCCATGTCCATGATGTCCTTGAAACCGCGCGGCGGCTCCGGTTCCTTGAGGCGCGCCAGCACGTGGCCAATGCGGCGCAGTTCGCCGACATTTGCCGCGCCCATGCCCAGCGCCACGCGCTGCGGCGTGCCGAACAGGTTGCCCAGCACCGGGATCGTATGTCCCGCCGGTTTTTCGAACAGCAGGGCCGGTCCGGCGGCGCGCAGGGTGCGGTCGCAGACCTCGGTCATCTCGAGATGCGGCGAAACGGGCATGCCGACCCGCTTTAATTCACCCATTTGTTGCAGTTGGGACATAAAATCCCGGAGATCCGAATATTTCATCAAGTTTTACTTGTTTTTTCGATTGCTTGCGGTTAATCAAATACTGCGGCCAAGTGATTGATTTGCCACGGTATTGCTGAGCTTGCTCACCAAAAGTTAGATTTAAAAGTTATTAAGCGCGTTCGTGCTAGTATTGACTTGGTATAAACCACCTCTTAGAATCCCCCCTACTTGATGAGGCGGCCACATTTCGCAGTGATTGTAGCCGTTCTCATAACTTCACGGGGTCGGGGCCCCAACGACATTTTAAGGAGTGTTTTCAAGAGGCGTCTGCCTCAAGAACCTTTCGGTTCTATCCCCCGAGACAGTTGTTGAGCCACTGGCAATGCCACCCACCCTTGGGTCATGCGGCCAGCTGTAGCAAGGCAATGACGGCGTTTTGGCCAGTCCACGATGGGTGGCCTGACGATTTTTCTGATGCACGGCATTGGTTACCACCGCAGCGCCTGGAGCGCCGCGACGGGATGCTTTTTGCCGCGACAAAGGGGACTTCGATGATCAATCGTTTGTTCGGCACGAGCGCAAGGCTCGTCCACCAGGCCAGCCAGCCTGTCTCATGGTCTTCCATGGGAAAAACGGTGCGTGGTCTGATGACCACCATGCAGCACACCCTGACCGTTTTCGGTCTCTCGGCAGTGGCGGTCATGGCCCTGCTCTACACGAATCCGGACGCAGCCAAGACCGTGTCCCGCTTCCTGCACCCGGAAGCCGCCGCTTCCGTGTCCGCTGCGGCCCAGGCTGCGGCGCCGGCCGTCGTGGCCCAGGCCCTGCCTGCACCGGCGCCTGTCGCCGTCGCCAGCCCGGCCGAGGTGGCCAAGAATGCCAAGCTGCTCGGCAACACCAGGCAGCAGCAGAACGTGACGTCCTGGCTGGCCAAGCGCTACCGCGTGGCTGGCGACGCCGCCAACATGCTGGTCTCGACCGCCTACGTGACGGCGCACGAGGTCAAGCTCGACCCGCTCCTGATCCTGGCGGTGATGGCGATCGAATCGGGCCTGAACCCGTTCGCGGAAAGCCCGATGGGCGCCAAGGGCCTGATGCAGGTGATGGCCAAGGTCCACCACGACAAGTTCCAGGAAGTGGGCGGCGCCCAGGCCGCGCTGAACCCGGTCGCCAACATCCGTGTCGGCGCCCAGATCCTGAAGGATTACGTGAAGCGCACCGGCTCGGTGGAAGGCGGCCTGAAAACCTATGTGGGCGCGGCCGACTTCGAGTCCGACTCGGGCTATGGCGCCCGTGTGCTGGCCGAGTGGAACCGCCTCAAGCAGGTGGCGCACGGCCACAAGGTGCCGACCCGCACCCAGGCCGCCCCGGCGCAAATGGTGGTCAAGCGCGCCCAGCCGGAAGCACCTGCCGCAACGCAGGCCCCGGCCCCGGCGCCAAAGGCCGAAGAGGTTGCGCCAGCGGACACCCATGCCGCCACGCTGGCGAACCTGTAAGCACCTCTATATAGATACGTCGCGAGGCCACCGCTTGCGGTGGCTTTTTTTCGCCCGCTTTCAGAACTGTAAATCGCGGTCCTGGAACGGCACCGCCGGCCCCCGGCCCAGGATGCGGTGCAGGACCGAATTCATCGTGTTCGGATCGTTGTCGAAGCCGCCGTGGGTGTCGCTTTTCGCGATCGCCCCCACCGGTCCTGCGACGCCGGACACGACGATGCCCGGCAAGCCGTCCGGATGCATTGCCAGCAGGCTCCCGAGCGCGGCATCGGCATGCAGGAACTTCTGCATGCCCAGCAAGGGAACTTCGCGCTCGCCCTCCAGCGCATTGCTCACCAAATACAGCAGGGACTTGCCGTAGGGGCCGACGTCGTCGTCGAGTTCGCCGACGTCGCTGAGGATGTACAGCGTTGGCCGTGGGCACTTGTCCTGCTCTATCGCGGCAAGCATGTGTTCCTTGAACAGGTCGATGCGGATCGCCGGCGCAATCAGTTGCAGGCTGCGCCAGTGCACGCCCAGGCCGGCCAGGGCCGGCAGCGCATAGGCCGTGAAGATGGCGCCGGCGCTGTGCGCCACCACGTGCAGCTCCCAGTCGCGCCCGCCGTCCGTGCCGGCGATGGCCTTCCGGGCCAGGGCGGCGTACTTGGCGATCAGCTGCATGGCGCCGCTCTGGCGCTGCGACGCCAGGCGCGCGTTTTCCTTCATTTCTCCCCATAGCTTGCCGGCCGGTCGCGCCAGCGTCAGCTCAAAGACGCGGTCGCGCGCTTCACGCAGGTGGTCGAGGAAGCGGCCCTGGGCGCGTTCGTCGGCGCGCGAGAAACTGTCGTCGATGATGTTGCGGGTCGAGGTCAGCCAGTCGCTTTCCCACATGATGTGGAGCGGATAGATTTCGTTCTTCAGGCAGACGTCGCGGTAGGCCAGGATGCGCTTGGCCGCGTCCTTTTCCCCGTTCAGCCCGCCATGGATGAAGAGCATCACGCGGCGCTTGCTCCAGCCGTCGGTACGCTGCGGGATGGTTTCCATGAACAGGCGCCGCAGGTCATCCTCGGTGGTCCAGTAATCGCCGCAATCCGAGAGGTCGCCATTGTTGCCGACGTCGATCACGTAGGGGCGGATGTCGGCCAGCGAAATCGCCTGGCCCGCGCGGAACTGCCCGCTGGTGGTGTCGGCGGCGCCATGGCGCCAGAGGTCGGCGAGCACCGGC
Organism: Massilia brevitalea; assembly: GCF_030711405.1. GTDB lineage: Bacteria > Pseudomonadota > Gammaproteobacteria > Burkholderiales > Burkholderiaceae_D > Telluria > Telluria brevitalea. Next base: position 45,456 of record NZ_JAULSI010000035.1, on the reverse strand, counting down.
ACGCCCAGCTGCGCCACCCACACGTCGGTCGCGTGCAGCATGAAGTCTTCGTAAGGCAGTAGCGCGAAGCCATCCGCGCCCCAGCCGGCGCCCCAGGAATTCTGGACCACGAAGCCCTGCTCGGTGTAGCCGACCAGGGCCACTGCATGGCCGCCGTCGGCGCGGTCGCAGCGCTCGATCACCGGCAGCGTCATGCGCTCGCCGCCGCCGCCGCCCACCTGCACCGTGGTCGGCCCGGGCTCGCCCCAGCCGGCGTGGATCATCAGGCTGGCGTACACGATCCCGACCTCGTTCAGGGCGGCATGCACGTGGCGCACCTGGCGGAAGTCGACCCGGTAATAGGCGCCACCGGGGGTCTTCATGCTCTTCTCGGCCAGCGCCTGCGTCAGGTGATGGGCGCCGTACATGATGTCGGACCAGTCGCTGGGCCCGCACACGCCGTGCCGCTCCCAGGCCTTCATGGCCCCGCGCGCGGACGAACCCTCGTAGTTTTCGCCGGGCCACTCGTCATAGCGGCGCGCCAGCTCGTAGAGCATGCGCGGACTCACCGTACGCCGTGCGCCGCGCTGGGCCAGCAGGTAATTGATGACGGCCGCCAGCGCGAAACCGGTGCAGGCGCCCTCGCGGCCCTGGTCCAGGATCTCGGGCACCCGGTTGATGTTGACCAGCGTATCCGGCAAGGCACGCAGGCTGGGCTGGTAGGGCCAGTCGTGGGTGTCGATCCGGTCGGGAAAACTGTCGAGCTTGCGGCCCAGGCGCTGCGCCGTGCTCAGGGCCTCGGGCAGCTCGCGCCGCGAGGGCGAGTCCGGACGCGTGGTCTTCGGTTCGGATTCCGCGGCGACGGCTTCGGCACTTGTTTCAGGGCTGGTTGCAACATCATCGTTTGCCATGTTCAGTTCCCCTCCCGGAGCCGCCCCGGCTCGCTGGCCGGCTCTCGGACATGTGATGGAGGCGCGAGCCGTCGATCACTGCAGGCCGGTCAGCCCTGGATGGAGAAGCTGCCGGTTTGGTCTTGTCGAAATGCGCAATACGGACTCTTCAGAAATCGAGTATAGGCAGGCCCGGCAGGAAGTAAAGAGGGTTCTTGCGGCGGGCCGCAAGTCATGCAGGCCGCATGGAAAGCACGTAAAAAGGCGCTGTCACCGTTAGCTATGGATGAGGATTGAACTGCTGAGCTCTTTCGCAGTCCAAGCCGTATCGCCTTCGATATGGGTCAACCATGAAAGCACCTTGCTTCAGGGAGTGGTTTGCAGCCTTGCCTGCACTGAACCAGCCCCAGCGGCTACAAGTCCTCGATGCCTTGCGGCCGGCGGCCGGACTGCACGAAGTACTCGCGCTGATCGAACAATGCCGGTCCCCGGGCCGACGGTGCCCTCATTGCCGGTGCGAACGTTGGAACCGGCATGGCCACGCGAACGACCTGCAGCGCTACCGCTGCTTCTCGTGCCGGCGCACCTTCAACGATTTGACCGGCACGCCACTGGCACGTCTGCGGCTGAAAGGGAAATGGCTCGATTACCTCGAGACGCTGCGCGCGTCGCGCCCGGTGCGCGCAGCGGCAGACGAGGTCAAGGTGCACCGCAACACCGCTTTTCGCTGGCGCCATCGCTTCCTGGATCGGGTCAAGGAGGACCGGCCGGCGCGCCTGAGTGGTATCGCCGAGGCCGACGAAATGTTCATCCTGGAATCCCAGAAAGGGTCGCGCAAGCTGGACCGGCCTGCACGCAAACGTGGGGGAACGGCCAGCAGGCGCGGCATTTCACGCGAGCTCGACTGTATCCTGGTGGCACGCGACCGTAGCCGACAGACCGTCGACACCGTCACTGGCCGCGGCCCCGTCAGCAAAGTCCAGTTGGAGCGCCACCTGCTGCCCTTCCTGGACCGGGATGTCTTGCTCGTAACGGATGCGAACGCAGCCTATCGCGCTTTTGCCCGCGCACACGGCATTGCGCACCAGGCCGTGAATGCCAGCGCCGGCGAGCGTCTCCGCCTCGGTCCGCAGGGCCCCATCCACGTACAAAACGTGAACGCCTATCATGGGCGCTTGCGCGAATGGTTGATGCCTTTTCACGGCGTCGCATCGCGCTACCTGCCGAACTACCTGGGCTGGCGCCGGATGCTCGATGGCGGAAACATCACGTCTGCCGATCAATTGTTCCGCCTTGCAGTCGGGCCCATCCACAGCAGACGGTGACAGCGCCCGTAAAAAAACCACCGCGCCGCGAGGCAACGGTGGCTTTCGAGCCTGTGCTACTAATCTATATAGTAGCGGCAGGTTTTAACGGCGCGCGTCGGCCGCCACTTCTTCCGGACGCAGCTTGCCGGCCAGCTTGTCGAGCACGCCGTTCACGTACTTGTGGCCGTCGATGCCGCCGAACGACTTGGTCAGCTCGACCGCTTCGTTGATCACGACGCGGTAAGGGATGTCCGGCTGGTTCTTCAGCTCGTAGGCGCCGAGCAGCAGCACGCCGTGCTCGATCGGCGACAGTTCGGCGATGCTGCGGTCGATCAGCGGGGCGATCGCTTCGCGCAGTTCGAGCGAGGTGCTGATGGTGCCGTTGAGCAGGCTGGCAAAGTATTCGCCGTCGGCCTTGTCGAAACCATGCGCCTGGCGGATATTCTTCGCCACGGTGCTCGATGGCTCATTGTTCAGCAGCCATTGGTACAGGCCCTGCAGCGCGAACTCGCGCGCGCGGTGGCGCGGGGTGCGGTTCTTGCTCGGGTTGGCGTGGGTGGTGTTCTCGTTCATCGTGTTCCTTCTGTTTACTCTTCTTCTTCCGGATGCAGCTCTTCGAGCGCCATCAGGAGGTTCGCCATCTCGACGGCCACCTTGGCGGCGTCGCTGCCCTTCTCGGCCATGCGCGCTTCGGCTTGCGCATCGTTTTCGGTGGTGAGGATGGCGTTCGCGATCGGGATGCCGTAGTCCAGGCCGATGCGAGTGATGCCGGCGCCCGACTCGTTCGAAACCAGCTCGAAGTGGTAGGTTTCGCCGCGGATCACCGCGCCCAGTGCGATCAGGGCGTCGAATTGCTGGGTCTCGGCCATCTTGGCCAGCGCCAGCGGCACTTCCAGCGCGCCCGGCACGGTCACGTGCAGGATGTCTTCGTCGGCCACGCCCAGGCGCTTCAGCTCGGCCAGGCAGGACGACAGCAGGCCGTGCCCGACGTCGGCGTTGAAGCGCGCCTGCACGATCCCGATGCGCAGGTCTTCGCCCGTCATGTTGCTTTCATAAGTTCCTACGGTCATGGCTGCCCTCTTCTTGTTTGTCGTATTAATAAATAGTGAAAGTGTACCGCCTCAGGCGCCAGGAGTCGCAATGTAACCGGTGACTTCCAGGTCGAACCCGGTCATCGACGGCATCTTGCGCGGATTCGCCAGCAGCTTCATCTTGCCGACGCCGAGCTCCTTCAGGATCTGGGCGCCGATACCATAGGTACGCAGGTCCATCGTGGCGGCGCGGCCGCTCGGGCGCGCGCCCGGGGCGTCGATCGAGGCGAACTGCGAGAACAGCTGCTCGGCGGTTTCGCCGCAGTTCAGCAGCACCAGCACGCCGCTCTCGCTGTGCTTGATCGCTTCCATCGCCGAGGACATGGTCCAGGAATGGGTGGTCGCCTTGTGCTCCAGGATGTCGAGGATCGACACCGGCTGGTGCACGCGCACCAGGGTTTCCACCTCGCGGTCGATGTCGCCGTGGACCATGGCCAGGTGGGCGCAGCCGCTAGGCTTGTCGCGCCAGGCGATCAGCTTGAACTCGCCGTGCGCCGTGTTCAGGGTACGCTCGGCAACGCGCTCGACCAGGCTTTCGTTCTGGCTGCGGTAGTGGATCAGGTCGGCAATGGTGCCGATCTTCAGGTTGTGCTCTTTCGCGAACTCGATCAGGTCCGGCAGGCGCGACATGGTGCCGTCTTCCTTGATGATCTCGCAGATCACCGAGGCCGGGGTCAGGCCCGCCATCTCGGTCAGGTCGCAGCCGGCTTCGGTGTGGCCGGCGCGCATCAGCACGCCACCCTTGACCGCGCGCAGCGGGAAGATGTGGCCCGGCTGCACCAGGTCGTCGGGTTGCGCGTTCCTGGCCACCGCCACCTGGATGGTGCGGGCGCGGTCGGCCGCCGAGATGCCGGTGGTCACGCCTTCGGCCGCTTCGATCGACACCGTGAAGTTGGTGCCGAACGAGGTGCCGTTGCGGCTGGTCATCATCGGCAGCGCCAGGCGGTCGCAGATTTCTTCCGCCAGGGTCAGGCAGACCAGGCCGCGCGCGTGGCGGATCATGAAGTTGATCGCTTCCGGCGTGACGAAATCGGCCGCCAGCACCAGGTCGCCTTCATTCTCGCGGTCTTCTTCATCGACCAGAATGACCATGCGCCCTGCGCGCAATTCGGCAACGATTTCCTGGGTGCTGGAGATAGACATGTGGATTCCTTGAGAACGGTAACGGATGCGGGTGACGGATGCGGATGACAAATACGGCGAATACGGCGAATGCACGGGTGACGCGCCGTGCGTAATCCGCTATTTTAAAGGATTTGCCGGCATCCGGCCGCCTCTCCCGGCGATCCGGGCACGACAATTCCATGCGCCCGCCATTCCATTCGCATAAGCTCGTTGCACTACCACAACAAAATAGCAATTGTTCAAATACAATTGTTAAACGTTATGTCTTAGAATGCAACTTCGTGGTGTTTGCGACATCGGCTGGATTATGATAATCCGGTCTAACGCGTCGGCGTGCTGCCGCCGGCGTATTCTTGGAGTAGTCATGCTGGTACTGCCATTCGACCGTCAGTTCACCGCCGCAGCCCGGGAGAATTACTGATGGCCACCATCCTCATCGTCGACGACCGGCCGAGCAACCGCGCCTACCTGCTGGCCCTGCTCGGCTTCACCGAACACCGCCTGCTCGAGGCGGACGACGGCGCCACCGCGCTCGACCTGGTGCGCGCCCACCGCCCCGACCTGATCATCACCGACATCCTGATGCCGAAGATGGACGGCTACGAGTTCGTGCAGCGCCTGCGCGCCGACCGCGACCTGGCCGCCACCCGCGTCATCTTCTATTCCGCGGTCTATGCCGAGCGCGAGACCCTGGCCATGGCGCGCAGCTGCGGCGTCGAGCGCGTGCTGAGTAAACCATCCGACGCCGACGCCATCATGGAAGCGGTGAACGCCGAACTGGTGCTGGCCGGCGCGCTGCCGAGCGCCCCTCCGAAGGCAGCGGCGCCGGCAGCCCCGGCGTCCGTCTCCCCCGCCGGGCCGGAGATCCCGGACAGCTGCGCCGCGCCCGAGGGCCAGCTCAATGCCCGCCTGGCCGCGCTGGAGGCGATGTGCCTGCAGCTGGTCGACGAGCGCGAGGTCGAGGGGCTGGCCGCCTGCTTCCTGCAGGCCGCCGGCCGCATCCTGTGCGCCGACACGCTGGCGCTGTGCCTGTTCGAACGCGACGAGCGCAGCGTGCGCCACCTGGCAGCGCAGGGCTTCGACGGCGCCCTGGTGGCGCCGCACGCCGCCAACGACCTGCGCCTGCCGGGGGCACTGGTGCATGCGCGCGAAGCCCTGCTGCTGCACGCGGGCGAACCGCTGCTGGCCACCCTGCCCTGGCCGACCCTGCACCCGCGTCCCGGCGCCTTCCTCGGCCTGGCGGTGCGCGACCTGCACCACCTGCACGGCTGGATGTACTTCGTGCGCGCGCCCGGCGCCGCCCCCTTTGGCGAGGAAGACCTGCGCTGGGCCTCGGCCCTCGGCGCCCACCTGGCGGTGGCCTACGAAAACCTGAACCTGTACGGGGTGGTGCAGCGCCATGCCGCCCAGCTGCAGCTGGAAGCGACCGCGCGCGCCAGGGCCGACGCCGCGCTGCGCGACAGCGAGCACCGGCTCGAACTCGCGCGCCAAGTGTTCGACAGCACCCAGGAAGCGATCATGATGACCGACGCCTGCGCGAATATCGTGGCCGTGAATCCCGCCTTCGAGCGCATCACCGGCTACAGCGAGGCCGAGGCGATGGGCAAGAACCCGCGCTTCCTGCGCTCGGGGCGCCAGGACGCCGGCTTCTACCGCGCCATGTGGGACAGCCTGGAGCAGTACGGCCAGTGGCGCGGCGAGCTCTGGAACCGGCGCAAGAACGGCGAGATCTTCCCCGAGCACACCAGCATCAGCGCGGTGCGCGACGACGCCGGCAAGCTCACCGCCTACGTGTCGGTGTCGAGCGATCTGTCGGCCCTGAAGGCCGCCCACAACCAGCTCGACTTCCTGACCAACCACGACGCGCTGACCCAGCTGCCGAACCGGTCTCTGTTCCAGGACCGCCTGCAGCAGTCGATTGCCGCGGCGCGCAGCAGCGGACGCCAGCTGGCCGTGCTGATGGTGAACGTCGACCGCCTCTCGCGCATCAACGACAGCCTGGGCCACGCCGCCGGCGACGCCCTGCTGCGCGAGGTGGCGCGCCGCGCCATGGAGATCGCCGGGCCGCTGGACACGGTGGCGCGCCTGTCGGGCGACGAATTCGTGCTGCTCCTGTCGGGCTGCGACGACACCGAGGACATCATCTTCTCGGCGCGGCGCCTGATCGACGCCATCGCCCAGCCGCACCCGGTGGGCGGGCACGACGTGGTGGTCACCGGCAGCGTCGGCATCAGCGTCTTCCCGCGCGACGGCGACGCCCCCGGCGACTTGCTGAAGGCGGCCGACGCCGCGTTGGCGCACCAGAAGGAGGCCGGCCGCAACGGCTTCCGCTTCTTCAAGGGCGAGATGAACGACCAGGCGCTGCGCTGGCTGGCCCTGGAGACGCACCTGCGCCGGGCGATCGGACGCGACGAACTGGCGCTGCACTTCCAGCCGCAGGTGGCGACCAGCGATGGCCGCGTGCTCGGCATGGAAGCCCTGCTGCGCTGGCACAGCCCGGAACTGGGCCGCATTTCCCCGGCCGACTTCATCCCGCTGGCCGAAGACACCGGCCTGATCCTGCCGATCGGCGACTGGGTGATCCGCCAGGCCTGCCTGCAGAACAAGGCCTGGCAGGATGCCGGGCTGGCGTGCGTACCGGTGGCGGTGAACGTCTCGGCGCACCAGTTCAAGGCCGGCACCGTGCCCGCCGTGGTGCGCGCCGCGCTGCAGGAATCCGGACTGGAGGCGCGCTACCTGGAAGTCGAGCTGACCGAAAGCGTGATGCTGGGCGATACCACGGCCGCCGAGGCCCAGCTCGCCGAGCTGCGAGCGATGGGCGTCTCGCTGTCGCTCGACGACTTCGGCACCGGTTATTCCTCGCTTGGCTATCTGTCGCGCTTCTCGCTCGACAAGCTGAAGATCGACCAGGCTTTTGTCCGCAACATCGCCCTCGACGCGCGCAGCGCGGCCATCGCCCAGGCCACCATCGCCCTGGCCGAAGGCCTGTCCCTGCGCGTGGTGGCCGAAGGCGTCGAGACCCTGGCCCAGCGCGATTTCCTGGGCCGCATCGGCTGCGAGGTGCTGCAGGGCTACCTGTACAGTCCAGCGCTGCCGGCGCGCGAGATGGGCGTGCTGCTGCAAACGGGCCGCATCGCGCTCCGCCAGGCCTGATCCACACCAGGCCTTAGAATAGCGCTTCGACGCTTGTTTACCGATCCTCGTCACGGAATCCCGATGCTCATCCAATTCGTCCGTAGCACCTGTCTTGCCGTCCTGCTGGTCCATCCTTTTGTCCATGCCGCCCCTGCATCTGCTCCTGCAAACCAGAAGCGCCCGTCCACGCCGCCCCAGCCCGCGGCGGCCGTCAAGCTCGACGCGCCGATCCCGGTCGGCCCGCAGGTAAAGGTCGGCAAGCTGGCGAACGGCCTCACGTATTACATCCAGAAGAACGCCCGTCCCGAGCGCCGCGTGGAACTGCGCCTGGTGGTAAAAGCCGGCTCCATCCTCGAAGACGATGACCAGCAAGGCCTGGCGCATTTTGTCGAGCACATGGCCTTCAACGGCACCGCCAACTTCAAGAAGCACGAGCTGGTCGACTATTTGCAGTCGATCGGCGTGAAGTTCGGCGCGGACCTGAATGCCTACACCTCGTTCGATGAAACCGTCTACATCCTGCCTATCCCCACCGACAAGCCGGAGAACCTGACGCGCGCCTTCCAGGTGCTCGAAGACTGGGCCCACGGCCTGAGTTTCGAGGATGCCGAAGTCGACAAGGAACGCGGCATCGTGCTGGAAGAACTCCGGCTCGGCAAGGGCGCGGGCGACCGCATCGGCAAGAAGCTGTATCCGAAGATGTTCAATGGCTCGCGCTACGCCGAGCGCCTGCCGATCGGTAAGGAGGAAGTACTGCGCAACTTCCAGCCCGAGACCCTGCGCCGCTTCTACCGCGACTGGTACCGCCCCGATCTGATGGCGGTGGTGGCGGTCGGCGACATCGAGCCGGCCCAGGCCGAAAAGCTGATCCGCGCCCACTTCGGCAAGCTGACCAACCCGAGCCCGGCCCGCAAGCGCGAGTACGCCGAGATTCCGCGCCGCGACGACACCGAAGCCCTGGTCGTCACCGACAAGGAAGCCGGCGGCAACAGCATCCTGATCCGCTATCCGGTGATGCCGGTGCGCGAGCCCGACACCGTGCGCGGCTACCGCGAGCAGCTGGTCGAAAGCCTGTTCACCGGCATGCTGAACGGGCGCCTGGCGGAACTGACGCAGCAGGCCGAGCCGCCCTTCCTGCGCGGCGGCAGCGCCCTCGGCAAGCTGACGCCCTTCTACAAAGCCTACAACTCCAGCGCCGTCGTCGGCCCGGGCGGCGCGCCGAAGGCCATCGACGCCCTGGTGCGCGAGAACGAGCGGGCGCGCCAGTACGGCTTTTCCGCCGCGGAACTGGACCGCGCGAAGAAGGACATGATGCGCAGCTTCGAGCGCAGCTACAACGAGCGCGACAAGACCGATTCCGGTTCCTACGTGGGCGAGTACATGCGCAACTTCCTGCAGCAGGAGCCGATCCCCGGCATCGCCGCCGAATACGGCTATGCGCAAACGCTGCTGCCCGGCGTGACGCTCGACGAGATGAACGCCTACGCGCGCCGCACGATTCCGGCGGACTCGGGCAAGCTGGTGGTCTACACCGGCATTGCGCGCCCGGACATGCCGCCGCCCGAAGGCGACGCCCTGCTCGCCGCCCTGGCCACGGCCGAAAAGGCGCAAGTGGCGCCGCGCGAGGAAAAGGCGCTTGGCTCGACCCTGATGGCGCAGCCGCCAAAGGCCGGCAGCATCGTCAAGGAGACCCAGGACAAGACGCTCGGCCTGACTGAGTTGACCTTCTCGAACGGCGTGAAAGCGATCCTGAAGTCGACCGACTTCCGCAACGACCAGGTGGTGATGAGCGCGGCGCGCTTCGGCGGCCAGAGCCTGTACGGCGATGCCGACATCCTGAATGCGCGCTACGCGAATGCGATCGTCGCCAGCATGGGCCTGCAGGAGTATTCGCCGCTCGACCTGTCGCGCGTATTGGCCGGCAAGGCCGCGGCGGTGACCATGGGCCTGTCTGGCTACAGCGAGATCGTTGGCGCTTCGTCGGGTGCAACCGACATCGAGACCATGCTGCAGATGCTGTGGCTGCGCTTCGACGCCGTGCGCCGCGATGAAGACCTGTTCAAGTCCTTCATCGGCAAGCAGGTGGAAGCGGCGCGCAACCGCCTGGCCCAGCCGGGCGCGCGCTTCGGCGACACCCTGGTCGCCACGCTGTACAACAACCACCCGCGCGCGCCGCGTGCGCTGCGTCCGGAAGAGTTCTCGCAGATCAGCCTGGACCGCAGCATCGCCATCTACCGCGAACGCTTCTCGAGCGCCAAGGACCTGACCTTCGTCATGGTGGGCAGCTTCGACATCGCCCGGATCAAGCCGCTGCTGGCGACTTACCTGGGCAGCCTGCCGACGCCGGACATCCCGACCGCCTACCGCGACGTCGGCCTGCGTCCGGTGAAAGGCGTGATCAAGCGCGCCGTCCACAGCGGCAGCGAGCCGAAGAGCACGGTCTCGCTCACCTTCACCGGCGACGCCACCTTCTCCGACGCCGAGCAGATGCGCCTGCAGGCGCTGGTCGAGGTGCTGAACATCCGCATCATCGAAGTGCTGCGCGAGAAGCTGTCGCTCATCTACGGCGGCAGCGCCAGCGCCTCGCTGGGGCGGATTCCCTACGAAAGCTATTCGCTGTCGATCACCCTGCCGACCGGGCCGGAGAATGTCGACAAGGTGATTGCCGCCACCTTCGAGGAATTCGAGCGCATCAAGCGCGAAGGCCCGGCGGCAGCCGACCTGGCCAAGGTGAAGCAGAACTGGATCCAGAACCACCGCCGCGCGCTGCGCGAGAACGGCTACTGGCTGGGCCGGCTGCAATCGGCGCTGCTGGACGGGACCGACCCGGCGGCGATCCTGACGCACGAAGAGCGCGTGCTGGCGCTGCAAGCGAGCGAGGTGCAGGATGCGGCGAAGCGTTACCTGAACACGGGGAATTACGTGCAGGTGGTGCTCTATCCGGAAAAAGGCGTGGCGCCGCCGGTGGCGAAGGAAGAGTCGGCGAAAGCGGAAGCGCCGGCAAACTAACCGAAGGCCCGCAGCTGCAATCGTAGGGTGGGCACTCCGTGCCCACGCGGTTACGTGCGCACGATGGCGGCCACGGGCGGCGATGATTCGCCCCACGGCCTTGCTAAGAACCGATAACGGTCCGACTGTTTGCGAGCGATACGGGGCGAGACATCACAGTCAACGTGAACAGGATACACACGTAACCGCGTGGGCACGGAGTGCCCACCCTACGAGCATCTGCCGCTATCGATCACATGACGGCTGGCTGAACGCTCACTGCTTCAAATACTTCTCGAACCACTCCACCGTTCGCCTGCGCTGGTCCAGCTGGTGCTCCGGCTTGCGGATCGCGTGCCCTTCCCCGTCGTAGATCACCAGCGCCGTCGGCACCCTCATCGCGCGCAGGCCGTGCCAGAACTCCATCGACTGCACCGCCGGCGTCTCGACGTCGCGCTCGCCCACATAGACCAGGGTCGGCGTCTTCGCCTGCTTGATGGATTCGATCGGCGAGGCCTTGCGGTACACCGCCGGATCGTCGTACATGGTGGCGCCGAAGAAGGGCACCATCCACTGGTCGATGCCGTTCTGGCCGTAGTAGCTGATCCAGTTCGCAATGCCTGCCCCCGCCACCGCCGCCTTGAAGCGGGTGCTGTGGGTGACGCCCCACATGGTCATGAAGCCGCCGTAGGAGTGTCCCATCAGCCCCAGGCGAGCGCCGTCGATGGGCGCCTGCGCGATGGCCGCATCGACGCCGGCCAGGATGTCGCGCCAGTCGCCGCCGCCGAAGTCGCTCCGGTTGGCGGAGGTAAACGCCAGGCCCTGGCCATAGCTGCCGCGCGGGTTCGGCTGGAACACGTAGTAGCCGCGCTCCACCAGCTCGCGCACCAGCGGATTGGCCGAATCGCCGGCGCCGACGTAGCGCGGCGTGGCCGCCGATGCCGGGCCGCCATGCACGATCACCACCATCGGATGGGTGCGCCCGGCCTGCGGCTGGCGCGGGCCCACCAGCCAGCCCTGGCTGCGGTAGCCCTCGTTGGTCCAGCTGATACTGCGCGCCGCCACCTGGGGCGAGGCGCCATCGTTGTCGCGCGTGAGCTTGACCAGCTCGTTCACGCGGCCGGCGGCAATGTAGGGCGCCTGCTCGTAAGTCTCGAACACCGACACCGCCGCGCCGCCGTCCGCGCTGAACACGATGCGGCCGTCGCGCGAGCCGTTGGCCGTGACCGCGCGCGAGAACAGGCGGCGCGTGCTGCGCGCCTGCGGGTCGACCGCGACCACCGTCATCTGGTCGCCCTCCAGGCTGGAGGCGACCAGGCCAGTCCCTTTCCAGGCCAGGCCGTTGAACGAGCCGGCGAAACCGGGCGTGACATCGACCGGCTCGCCGCCCGCCAGCGGCACCGTGAAGATGTCGCCGCCGACCGAGCCGAAGTCGCTCATCAGGCCGCCGACAAAGGCCACCGTGCGTCCATCCGGCGACACGTGCGGCAGGCTGACCTGCATCTTCGGCGCGGCGACGATGCGCAGCGCGCCGCTGGCGGCATCGATGTGGCCGAGCGTCGCCACCCACCAGTTGTTGTCGCCGTTGCCCTGCGCGCTGGTGGCGATGAAGCCCTTGCCGTCGGGCGTCCAGTCGTATTCGTAAACGTAGGTTCCGGCTGGCGAGACCATGCGCGCCTCGCCTCCCTCCCCCGGCACGATGGCGATGCGCTGGGCATCTTCGCTGACGCCGATCTCGCCGACCAGGCGCTCGCCCGCCTCGACCGCGCCGGTCTGCTTCTTCGCACCGACGGTGGCCAGGAAGGCGATGCGGCCACCGTCCGGCGACCAGCGCGCCGTGTTGGCCACGCCCTGGATGGTGGCTGCGGCTGCCGGCTGGCCGCCGCGCACCACCCACAGCGTGGCCGTGCCGGCCTGGGCGTCGGCGGCGATGAAGGCCAGGCTGCGGCGGTCCGGCGACCAGCTCGGGAAATCGTAGGAACAGCTGGCGCACGGGTCGTATTCGGCCGTCACCTTGCCGCTGGCGGCGTCGCGCACGAGGATGCGTCCGTGGGGGCGCTGGCCGGGTGCGCCGGCATCGGATTCGATGGCGGCGATGAGCTCGCCATGTGCCGTGATCGCGACCGAACGGTAGTCGCGCAGCGCGGTTGCGGTGGAAGCTGCAGTGGAAACCTCGGTGGCAGCCGCAGCGGCGGCCAGGCTCGTGCCCACCAGGGCGCCGGCCGTCATGGCCCCGGCAAGGGCTTTGCTTACTTTCATTGGTCTCCTCCTCGTTGGCCGCCCTGGGCACGGGATATGCGGGGGCTGGCTCGTCCTTGTTTGACCTGGCGCAGTCTACGCGACATCTCCTGAGTTCGACGCGCAACAAATTTTATGCGGGATGCATTATTTTGCCTTGAAGCAAGAAAATATCATGATGGCTTCTTGCCCCGCCGCTACACTTCCCGGGTGAACCGAGCCGGAGACGAACATGATCTACAAAGACACCGATAACAAGGACGCGGTCCTCGCGATCCTGGAAAAGATGCTGGCCCTGGCCGGCGCGGACAAGAAGGCGCTGATCGAGCGCGAGCTGCGCATCATGCGCGCCGGCGTGAAGGGCGAGCGCGAGTCGGCCTACCTGATCGACTTCCACCTGAAGGATTCGACCCGCACCGCCGTCGTGCACGACCTGCGCCTGGTGCTCGACGACGGCCGCGTGGCCCAGATCGACCACCTGCTGATCCACCGCACGCGCCGCATCTACATCCTCGAGACCAAGCATTTCGCGCATGGCGTGAAGATCACGGAACAGGGCGAATTCCTGCGCTGGAACGACTGGAAGAAGACCTACGAAGGCATGTCCTCGCCGCTGGCCCAGAACGAGCGCCATGCACTGGTGCTGCGCAAGGTGCTGGAGTCGATCGGCCTGGGCGAGTCGCCGATCGAGACCCTGGTGCTGGTGGCGCCCGAGGCGCGCATCGACCGGCCGCGCAAGTTCGACACCTCGCAGGTGGTCAAGGCCGACCAGTTCATGGAAAGGCTGCACAAGTCGCTGGAAGGCGCGCCGATGCTCACGGCGCTCAGCGGCCTGCTGAAGAACACGGTATCGGATTCGATCGGCGACATCGCGAAGAAACTGGTGGCGCTGCACCGGCCTTCGACCTCGGACTACATGGCGCGCTTCGGGGTGCAGCGCGAGGCCCTGCTGCAGGCGGCGCCGGCGCCGGCGAGGACCGATCCGGCGCCGCCACGTCCCGCCGCGCCGTCCGCCGGCATGGAGCGGGAACCGGCACTGGCAACGGCGGCGCCGGCCCACACCGGGCCGCGCGTCGTCATCCAGCCGCAGGCCAGTGCCGCGCGGCTGTCGGCGCACGGCGCCGCCACCCCTGCGTCCGCGCGTGCTGTCGCTCCTGCGGCGCCGGAACCGGACGCCCAGCCGCATGCCTGCCGCAGCTGTGGCGGCGCGGCCCTGTCCATCGTCTGGGGAAAATACGGGTACTACTTCAAGTGCGGCGAGTGCAGCGGCAACACGCCCTTCAGCGTGGGCTGCGGCGGCGCCGACCACAAGGAACGCATCCGCAAGGACGGGCGCCAGTTCTATCGCGAGTGCGCGGATTGCGGCACCAGCTCGCTCTATTTCACCAACCCGCAGTGAACCTGCGGGCCGGCGAGGTGGCCGTTCAGACCTTCGAAGCCGACAGCATGCGCTCGACGTAGCGCGCGATCAGGTCGATCTCGAGGTTCACCTGGCTGCCGGCGCGCAGGTGCTTCAGGGTCGTCACCTCGATGGTGTGCGGGATCAGGTTGATCGAGAAGCGGCAGACCTTGGCGCCGTTCGCTTCCAGGTCTTCCACGCGGTTGACGGTCAGCGACACGCCGTTCACCACGACCGAGCCTTTATAGGCCAGGAACTTGGCCAGTTCCTGCGGTGCGTCGATCACCAGTTCGTGCGACTCGCCGACCGGCGCGAAGCTGTGCACCGTGCCCAGGCCGTCGACGTGGCCCGACACCAGGTGGCCGCCCAGGCGCTCGGCCAGGGTCAGGGCTTTTTCCAGGTTGACTTCGCCTGAGGCATCCAGGCCCGCGGTCTTGCTCAGGCTTTCGCGCGAGACGTCGACGGCGAAGCTGCTGTCGGTCTTGGCGACCACGGTCATGCAGGCGCCGTTGATGGCGATCGAGTCGCCCAGGATGACGTCGCCCAGCGGCAGGCTGCCGGCGTCGATTTCCAGGCGCACGCCCGCGTCATGTCCACCCGCCAGCGGCGAGACCGAAGTGATGTTGCCGACAGCGGCGACGATTCCAGTAAACATACAGCCTTATTCCTCAGGTTTGTTTTCAGTTTGATGTTTGCGTGCTTGCTTGCTTGCTTGATTCAAAGCGGGCCAGGATACGCAGGTCGGCGCCCACCTGGCTCACGCCGTGGAAGCGCAGCGCGTGTTTGTCGGCCAGGCGAGCCAGCGGAGGCAGCGCGAACATACCCTGCCCCGCGCCGATCAGGCTGGGCGCCAGGTAGACCAGCAGCTCGTCGACGCAGCCTTCGCGCACCAGCGAAGCATTCAACTTCGAGCCGGCTTCGACGTGGACTTCGTTGATCTCGCGCCGGCCCAGTTCGCGCATCAGGGCCGGCAAATCGACCTTGCCGCTGCTGCTGTTGCTGTTGCTGTTGCTGTTGCTACCAGGCAGCAGGATGACGTCGTGGCCAAGCGCGCGCAGCTGCTGCGCCTTGTCGCCCTCGTCGGCGGCAGCCACGATCCAGCATGGCTCGCCCTGCAGGATGCGCGCACCGAGGTCGATCTCGAGCCGGCTGTCGACGATCACGCGGCGCGGCTGGCGCGTATTGGCGCCATCCGTGCCGATCCCGCGCACCGTCAGTTGCGGGTCGTCCGCCTTCACCGTGCCGATGCCGGTCAGGATCACGCAGGCGCGGGCACGCCAGGCATGGCCGTCGGCGCGCGCTTCCGGGCCGGTAATCCACTGGCTTTCGCCATTCTCCAGCGCCGTGAAACCGTCCAGGCTGGCCGCCGTCTTCAGGCGCACCCAGGGCAGGCCCTGACGCATGCGCTTGAAGAAGCCGATGTTCAGTTCGTAGGCCTGCTCGGCCAGTTCGCCCATCGCCACCGCCATGCCGGCCGCTTCCAGCTGGGCCATGCCACGTCCCGCCACCAGCGGGTTCGGGTCGCCCATCGCTGCCACCACGCGTCCCAGCCCGGCCTCGACCAGCGCCGTCGAGCAGGGCGGCGTGCGGCCGTAATGGCTGCAGGGCTCCAGCGTGACGTAGGCAGTGGCGCCGCGCACGTCGTTGCCGCGGGCAGCGGCGTCGCGCAGCGCCTGGATCTCGGCGTGGGCCTGGCCGGCCGGTTGGGTGTGGCCGGCGCCAATGACCTCGCCGTCACGTACGATCACGCAGCCGATGCGCGGATTCGGCGCGGTGATGGTCATGCCCTTCGCGGCCCATTCCAGGGCCAGCGCCATGCCTTCGGTATCGGTCTTGATCTGCACTGTGTTCAATGTGATTGGTTCAGGAAGGCGCCTCGGCGCCTTCGCAGTTGGTGTCGCGCTGCGGGTCGCACACACGGGCGCGGCCCAGCATGTTGATTTTAATACGCCGGATCGCGTTGCCGTAGAACAGCGACAGCGTGCCCCAGCGCGCCGACGCGCTGCTGGTGTCGCTGCAACTGCGCCCGGCGCCATTGTAGGCGATGTAATACGGCGCTGCAGGACTGGTGAAGGCAAACACCGACGCCACGCCGCTCGGCAGCGGCCCGTGCACGGCGATGATGTCATCAAGCGGGCCGGGTTCGCCATCGCCGTCGCGGTCGGCGAACACGGTCCAGCCGCGCGCCCATTGCGTGCCCTCGGGGTCGCGCGGCACCATCTTCACGCGCTCGTTGCGCGCAATCGCCTGCGCACGCGCCAGGTTGATGGCGCCGAACAGATCGTTGGTGGCGCTGCGCACCTGCTGGGCGTGCACGAGCGCCTGCAGGTTGGGCAGGCCGACGGCGAGCATGGTCCCCGCAATGGCGGTGACGATGATGAGTTCGGGCAGCGTCATGCCGTGTTGTGGCTGCCCCCTCATGGCCAGCAGCGGTCCGAGGTGCCGCTGGCGCCCTGCTCGCCTGTGCTGCGCATGCTGAGCGTGCCGCATGCGCTGTCGCGGTAGCTGGCGTCGACTTTGGCGGTGCCGGGCGTGGCGACGATCTCGACGCAGTCGCGCAGCGCGCTGTCCGGGCAGGCGCGTGCCTCGAGTTCGTAGGCGCTTTCCGGCGCGTGGCTGCCCGACCACCAGCGCTGGCCCTCGACCGGGGCCGCCGCCGAGAACGCGACATAGCTATGGTGCAGCGAATGATGGCGTTCCTGCTGCTGCATGGCGTCGATCAGCGCCACCTGCCCTTCGATGCGGCGCATCGTCGCCAGGTGCTCGGTATAGCCGGGATAGGCGATCGCCGCCAGGATGGACAGGATCAGCAGCACGACCATCGTTTCGATCAGGGTGAAGCCGGGACTGCGGTACATCGTCGTTCTCCTTGGGTGGATGAATGTCAGAGGGTGGCGGCATGCAGCTCGGGCCAGTTGGCGATTTCGCGCCAGCCCAGGCGCCGCGCGGGCGTGGTGGCGGTGGCGCGGCGGTAGTGGCCCTGCAGGACCACGCGCGTGGCCTCGCCGGCGCCGAAGCCGACGGCGGTGATGCGGTAGACCGGGTCGGCTGCAGGGTAGTCCAGCAGTTCGACGATGTAGCGCGGCGGCCGGGCCGGCAGCAGGCCGGCGCCGGTGGGCATCGCGGCGCCGGTAAAGCGGCCGTATTCCACCGACGAGGTTCCCGCGAGATCGGCCGCCTGCCATGCCGGAATGCCCGGCGCCGGGACGAGACGGCACAGGCCCGCGTGTTCGGCGGTACCCGCACATCCAGCGACGAAGGCGCTTGCATTCGCGGCGACGAAGAGCGCGGTGCGCGGCGAGGCCGGACCTGCCGCGCCGGCGATATCGCGCTCGGCATCGACCAGCGCCGCCTGCGCCGACTGGTATGCAACATGGCGGTCGCGCTCATGGCGTGCCGACTTGACGGCAGCCAGCGAGGCGCGCGTGCTGGAGACGGACATCATCAGCACGGCCAGCATCAGGAACAGGACCGTGACAAGCGCCGCGCCGCGCTCGCCTTGTATCGGGTGCTTGCGCATCGCAGCCTCAGGGAACGGTGGCGCCGGTTGCATACACGGCCGTGAACAGGCGGCGCAGCGGTTGCTTGGGTGTGCCCTCGCTGCCGGCCAACCCGGCTTGCGCCAGCCTCACACCCGGGTCACCCGTTGCGTGCGCGTCGCTGTACTCCTGCCCGAACATGTCATATCCAACCGGCGCCGCGATGGAAGACGGCCGCTCGCCCCGCAGCAGCAAGGCCACCTTCACATTGGTCACACGCTTCCACCAGGTCTTGGCATTCCGGTCCGCTTCCAGATCTGCGGACGTGGCGCCACTCAGCGACAGCGCCGCATCGAGCGCGTTCAGCGCGCTGGCATTGATAAAACGGTTGGGGATTCCATCGCGCGGCGTGTCGGTATCGATGCCGTACAAGACCTGGAAACCGTCCACGCCGGCCACCACCGCATCCGCGCCCCAGCTCGTCGTGCCACGGTACTTGCAGCGCAGTTCTTCCTGGCCGTCGCCGTTGCGTGCGACATAGAAGATGCTCCAGCCGTCTTCGGCTTCATGCACCGGAAAGCCCGCACAATTGAGCACGCTGCCGTCGCCATCCGGCCCCGCCCCGGCGCCGCTGTAGCGCACCGCCAGCACGTCGCTGTGGTTGACGCTGGCCGGAAGCGGGCTGTCGATGCCGAAGCTGGTCTTGCCGATGGAGCGGTCGTCGAGGCCGAGCAGGGCCGCCGGCGCACCCGGTGCCGGCCCGGCGGCGCCCAGCCGCTCCCAGTCGGCAAAGGCGCCCTGGCGCACGGCGCGGCCGATGACTTCGAGCGCATAGCGGCCGCTGTCGTCGATCGCCGCCGCGTCGGCATGGCCGGCATACGCAGCGTTCGCGCCAAGCAGCAAGGTCGAACCGGCCAGCAGCACGCCGAGGCCGAGCGACAGCGCCACCAGCAGCTCGGCCAGCGTCATGCCGCATTGACGGACCTCGGCCTTCATCCCGGCACCGCCATCGTGACAAAGGCCAGCGCGCCAGCAGCCGGCTGCCCCTGCCGCGCGTGCATCCGCCAGCCGAGCTTGATGACGATGGGCGCCTGCGCCGAACTGACGCACTCCCAGTCCGGCGCCTGCATGGCCGGGTTCCAGACGGCGGCGTCGCGGCAGACCGCGATACGGCCCCCCGGGAAGGCACGCTGCACGAGACGCGCCGTTTCGTACAGGTCGAAGCGGGCCAGGCTGGCAGGGTCGCAGTCGGCGCCATCGAAACACTGCACGGGCGCGGCGTCCGGGTCGCCGTCGTCTGCGTCGTAGTCGAGCTGGAGGTAGGGGTTGGCCGCGTCGGGCAGCGCCATCTGCGCCGGATTGGCGAGCATGCGCGCCGACAGCGAGGCCGCCAGCTGCACGGCTTCGGATTCGAGCGCAGCCTGTTCGCGCAGGCGCGCCACGGTCGATTGCGTGGCTGCTGCGCCGACGGCGCCGACGGCCAGGATGAACATCGCGACCAGTACTTCGACCAGCGTAAAACCCTCGGCACCACAGCGTTGCACGGCCACCTCCACAGGTTCAAGGCGCGGGGATTCGCGCGAGCTGTGAAGTTATCAGCGAGCTAAGGCGCACCCATGCGGCAGCTCAAGCGTGCGCGCTTGCCAAACTTGCGTGTTCCAGGGTCGCCTAAGGTGGCGGATTTACTTGCGCGGATGCCCGACTTCCGCAAGCGCCTGCTGGAACTCGGCGAGGTCCTTGAAGTCTTTATAGACGGAGGCAAAGCGGATGTACGCGATCTCGTCGAGCCGCTTGAGTTCCTGCCTCACCAGTTCGCCGACATAGCCGGTATCGACTTCGCGGCGGCCGCTGGTGAGCAGCTTTTCCTTGATCGAGGCGACGGCGGCGTCGATGGCTTCGGCGGAGACCGGACGCTTATGCAGCGCAAGCACCCACGGCTGTATTTGCATAACCAGCTTGAAAAGCAGTCGATTTGACCAGTATAGTGAAGCTAGCCAGCAGTTCGGTAAGGCTCATGCCGCGTTGGCGCAAGCGGGCGCTCATCCTGGCACCACCATGGTGACAAAGGCAGGCGCTTGTATGCTGGCTAGCCCTGCCTGGAATGCATGCACTATCCATGCTTGACGACGATGGGGCCGAGGCCAAACTTACGCAATCCCAGTCGGGCGCCTGCAGGGCCGGGTTCCAGACAGTGGCGTCGCGGCAGGCCGCGATGCGGCCGCCGGGAATGCTCTGTGCACGAGACGCGCCGTCTCATACAGGTCGAACCGGGCCAGGCTGGCTGCGCCTGACGTTCGTATTGGACCGATATGGTGCAGGCTAACGTACTACTTAACCTCCTTCATCAGAGGCATCGAGCCCGAGCCTCTCTTCCATTGCTTTCAGATCTTCTTCAGTAGGTCCTCTACCCACTTTAATGATGAGATTCGGATACTTCTTGAACTTCTCGGGATATTCTCGTTGCAGTACCGCGAGCACGAATTTACCAATGATTGCCGCGCCACCATCTAAGCCATGAAGACTCAGGCTGGGTAAATCGGTGAACGTTTGTTCGACTACTTCATTTCGTAAAACACGAGGTCCAGACAATAACGTTATATGCAAAGCGTCATCTGAAGGTTCCAGACTAAATGCCACGAACGGTCTTCCTTGTTTCATTTCGTCCTCCTCTATAATCGGAAACGATCTTGCACGGCCACCTCCACAGGTTCAAGGCGCGGGAATTCGCGCGAGCTGTGAAGTTATCAGCGAGCTAAGACGCACCCATGCGGCCGCTCAAGCGTGCGCGCTTGCCAAAGTTGTGTGTGCCAGGGTCGCGTAGAACCGCGGATTTATTTGCGCGAATGCCCGACTTCGGCAAGCGCTTGCTGGAACTCGGCGAGGTCCTTGAAGTCTTTATAGACGGAGGCAAAGCGGATGTAAGCGATCTCGTCGAGCCGCTTGAGTTCCTGCATCACCAGTTCGCCGACATAGCCGGTATCGACTTCGCGGCGTCCGCTGGTGAGCAGTTTTTCCTCGATGGATGCGACGGCGGCGTCGATGGCTTCGGCCGATACAGGGCGCTTGCGCAGGGCCAGCATCAGGCTGCCGCGCAGTTTGCTGGAGGCGAATTCGGTGCGGCTGCCGTTCTTCTTGACGATGATCGGCATCGACAGTTCGATGCGTTCGTAGGTGGTGAAGCGCTTGTCGCATTGCACGCAGCGGCGGCGGCGGCGGATGGCGTCGCCTTCCTCGGATACGCGCGTATCGAGGACCTGGGTATCTTCATGCTGGCAGAACGGACATTTCATGGGGCGCCGATGGTGCTGATGATGCGGATAATGCTGGGTAATGCAAGGAACGGCGCCATGCTTCTGACGCCGTTCCTGAACTCTACTACGTTTGTAGCGTTGTGACGATTACGCTGCGTACACCGGGTACTTGTCGGTCAGGACCTTGACTTCGGCCTTCACGCGCTCGATGGTCGCGGCGTCGTGCGGGTTGTCCAGCACGTCGGCGATCAGGTGGCCGACTTTCGTCGCGTCTTCTTCCTTGAAGCCGCGGGTGGTGAAGGCCGGGCTGCCCAGGCGGATGCCCGAGGTCACGAACGGCTTTTGCGGGTCGTTCGGGATGCCGTTCTTGTTGCAGGTCATGTGTGCCTGGCCCAGGATCGCTTCGGCTTCCTTGCCGGTCAGGCCTTTCGCGCGCAGGTCCACCAGCATCACGTGCGACTCGGTACGACCCGACACGATGCGCAGGCCGCGTTCGATCAGCGCCTCGGCCAGGGCCTTGGCGTTCTTCACGACCTGCTGCTGGTAGGCCTTGAACTCCGGCGACAGCGCTTCCTTGAAGGCGACCGCTTTACCGGCGATCACGTGCATCAGCGGACCGCCCTGGATGCCGGGGAAGATCGCCGAGTTGATGGCCTTTTCGTGCTCGGCCTTCATCAGGATGATGCCGCCGCGCGGGCCGCGCAGTGATTTGTGCGTGGTCGAGGTGACGAAGTCGGCGAACGGCACCGGATTCGGGTATTCGCCGGCGGCGATCAGGCCGGCGTAGTGGGCCATGTCGACCATGAAGTAGGCGCCGACTTCCTTGGCGATGCGGGCGAAGCGCTCGAAGTCGATGCGCAGGGCAAAGGCCGAGGCGCCGGCGATGATCATCTTCGGCTTGTGCTCGCGCGCCAGGCGTTCCATGGCGTCGTAGTCGATGTCTTCCTGCTCGGTCAGGCCATACGAGATGACGTTGAACCATTTGCCGGACATGTTCAACGCCATGCCGTGGGTCAGGTGGCCGCCCTCGGCCAGCGACATGCCCATGATGGTGTCGCCGGGTTTCAGCATGGCGAAGAACACGCCCTGGTTCGCCTGCGAGCCCGAGTTCGGCTGGACGTTGGCAGCTTCCGCGCCGAACAGTTGCTTGACGCGGTCGATCGCCAGCTGCTCGGCGACGTCGACGTATTCGCAGCCGCCGTAGTAGCGCTTGCCCGGATAGCCTTCGGCGTACTTGTTGGTCAGCTGCGAACCTTGCGCTTCCATGACGGCCGGCGAGGTGTAGTTTTCCGACGCGATCAGCTCGATGTGATCTTGCTGGCGTGTGTTTTCCTTCTGAATCGCATCCCACAGTTCCGGGTCAACATTGGCCAGCGTGTGATCTTTTGCAAACATGAACAAAACTCCAATCGATAAGAGAACCAGACAGGGCAGAGCCGGATCGGCAGGAAGCCTGGACGCAAGCGGCCGCGCGGCAGAGGTCTGCTGCGCGTGCACATTGTCGGTTGCCCAGGCGAACGGCGGATGGGGTCTCACGCTCCACGGTGGTAACCACCTTGCCGCAGAGCCAGGCTCATGCGGTTTTCGCCAGTCACGTGAGACGCAAATGGAGCTCGGATTGTATGTGATGTGCCCATTCAGGGCAAGGAAACCGCCGACCTGGCGGCAACGGGCCGTAAAGGTCGGTCAACATGATCGTTTCGGCTACAATCACCGGGTTCAGCCAACCCGAGGATTCATCATGATCGTTTTCATCACCGGCGCATCGGCCGGCTTCGGCGCCGACATGGCGCGCACTTTCGTCCGCCACGGCCACCAGGTCGTGATGGCGGCGCGCCGCAAGGACCGTCTCGACGCCCTCGCCGCCGAACTGGGCGACTCGGCGCTGCCGGTGGAGATGGACGTGACCGACAAGGCCTCGATCGAGGAAGCGTTGGCCCTGCTGCCGCAGTCCTGGCGCCCGATCGACGTGCTGATCAACAACGCCGGCCTGGCACTGGGCACCGCGCCGGCCCATGAGGCGCCGCTGGCCGATTGGCAAACCATGATCGCCACCAATTGCCAGGGCCTGGTGACCATGACCCGCGCGATCCTGCCGGCGATGGTCGGGCGCGGCAGCGGGCTGATCATCAACCTCGGCTCGGTGGCGGGACACTATCCTTACCCTGGCGGCAATGTGTACGGCGCCACCAAGGCCTTCGTCGAACAATTTACGCTGAACCTGCGCGCCGATCTGGTTGGCACCGGCGTGCGCGCCACCAACCTGGCGCCGGGGCTGTGCGGCGGCACCGAATTCTCGAACGTGCGCTTCAAGGGCGACGATGCGGCCGCGGCCAAGGTGTACGAAGGCACTACGCCGCTGACCGCGCAGGATATTGCCGAGACGGCGTACTGGATTGCGACCCTGCCGCCGCATATCAATGTGAACCTGATCGAGCTGATGCCGACCTGCCAGGGGTTCTCACCGTTCAATATCAAGCGCAGCTGAGGTTTCGTGCGAATCGCATACGTTTTCTTCCTGAAAAACCGGTTGATCAGCGATTTGGTAGGGTGGGCACTTGTGCCCACGCGGTCTCACCGGTTGAGTTGATTCGCCAATGAGCGACAGCCCGGTATGCATGAGTACCATACCGCGTGGGCACAAGTGCCCACCCTACCGCCGATTATCCGCGACAGATACCGCTGGGCAGAACATATGCACACCGTGCGCCCCACCTCTGATAATTGTGAGAAAGTGTTACAGTTGTTGTCTTGACAGGGTTGCATCTCGTCTACTACCCCTGAAATCTTGGCAAGTCACAGCATGCGCCATGGTAGCGCTTGTCCATCCGTCATGTTCGCTGGAGTACATATGCGAAGTCGAATAGCGTAAAATGTTTCTTATTATCATTTATGGCTTGTAGCATGCCCTCCGTTTTCACCTGGCCTGTCAGGGTCTATTACGAAGACACCGACGCCGGCGGCATCGTGTTCTACGCGAATTACCTGAAGTTCTTCGAACGTGCGCGCACCGAATGGCTGCGTGCGGCGGGCATTGGCCAGCAGGATTTGATTGCCTCGGACCATGCCGGCTTTGTGGTGAAGAGCGCCACCATCGACTACCACTCACCGGCGCGCCTGGACGACGAAATCACGCTGACCCTGGCGGTCGAAAAGCTCGGCCGCGCCTCGGTGCAGTTTGCGCAAAAGGCCTACCGCGGCGACGTGCTCCTGGCCGAAGCCAGCGTCAAGGTCGGCTGCGTCGACCTCGCGTCTGTACGGCCGCGCTCGCTCCCCGGCCACGTGGCTGATAAAATGCGTGCCGCTTGAATAAACCGACAATATTGCCCAACCGATGACCCCGACCCACGACCTTTCTTTCATTGCCCTGATCAGTAACGCGCATATCCTGGTGCAGCTCATCATGCTGTTGCTGTTGCTGTTGTCGGTCTTCTCGTGGTCGTACATCTTCCGCAAGCTGTTCGCGATTCGCGCCGCACGTCGCCAGACCGAGCAGTTCGAGCGCAGCTTCTGGGCCGGCGGCAACCTGCACACCCTGCACCAGAGCGCCAGCGCCCAGCGCGACCAGAGCGGCGCCCTGGCACGCATCTTCGAAGCGGGCATGGGCGAGTTCATCAAGGGCAAGCAAGCCTCGCGCGACGCCCTCGACATGGGCGCAGTGCTCGACGGCGCCCGCCGCGCCATGCGCGCTGCCTTCCAGCGTGAACTCGATGCGCTCGACCTGCACCTGAACTTCCTGGCGTCGGTCGGTTCGGTCTCGCCTTACATTGGCCTGCTCGGCACCGTCTGGGGCATCATGAACGCCTTCCGCGGCCTGGCGAATGTCCAGCAAGCCACGCTGGCCGTGGTCGCGCCCGGCATTGCCGAAGCGCTGATCGCCACCGCCATCGGCCTGTTCGCCGCGATTCCTGCCGTGGTCGCCTACAACCGCTTCACCCACGACATCGACCGCCTGGCGATTCGCTTCGAAAGCTTCGTCGAGGAATTCTCGAACATCCTGCAGCGCCAGTCGCGCTGATCGCAGGAGGAACCGACATGGCCAATTCCAGCAGCATGCGCAGCGGGCGCCGCAGCAAACTGAAAGCTGAAATCAACGTCGTGCCCTACATCGACGTGATGCTGGTGCTGCTCATCATTTTCATGGCGGTGCCAGCCAACGAGACGCCAAATGTGGTGAATTTGCCACGCGCCGAAAAATCGACGCTGCCGCCTGACACCTACATCCAGATTTCGATCAAGCCGAACGCGGAACTCTCGATCGGCGTGCACGGCAAGGAATCGGCGCCGGCGGAAAACATGGACAACCGCGCCGCCCTGCTCGCCCGCCTGCGCACCCTGCACCAGGACAACCCGGACTACCCGGTGCTGATCGCCGGCGACCGCGAAAGCAAGTACGAGGAAGTGATCGAGATGATCTCGGAAGCGAAGAAGATGGGCATTGCCCGCGTTGGCCTTGCCACCCAGTAAAGAGTCATACGAGTAATGAAGCCAGCTTCCCCCGGCGCCCAATACACGGTGCCGCCCGAACCGAGCCGCATGCCAGCGATCTTGCTGGCGCTGGCCGTGCACGCCCTGCTGCTGGCCTTTTTGTATTTCGGTATCAGCTGGCAGAGCAATACCCCGATCTCGGTCGAGGCGGAAGTGTGGGACATGAAGGTCGAGACGGCCGCCGCCCCGCCGCTGCCGGCGCCTCCGGTGGAAGCTGAACCGCAGCCCGAACCGGAGCCGACGCCGCCAGCCCCGACGCCACCGCCGCCAACGCCGAAAGTGGTGGAGCCGGAGCCAGTGAAACCGGCCGCGCCGGACATCGCGCTCGAGCGCGAAAAGCAGCGCAAGGAAGAGCTGGCGAAGAAGGAACGCGAGCGCGAAATCGCTGAGCAAAAGAAACGCGAGGAACGCGAAGAGCGTGAAGAACAGCGGCGCAAGGAACTGGCTGAGGAAAAACGCCGCGAGGAAGCGAAGGAACGCGACGATCAAAAGAAACGCGATATCGCCGAGCAAAAGAAAAAAGAGGAAGAGAAAAAGAAAGAAGCCGAGAAGAAGCTCGCTGCTGAGAAAGAAAAGGCTGAAAAAGCCGAAGCCGACAAGAAAAAGAAACTCGCCGCCGAAAAAGCCGCAAAGGCCAAAGCCGAAGCGGCAGCACAAGCGAAACTGGACGCGATTCGTGGTGATGAACTCAAGCGCATCACGGGCGCCGCCGGTTCAACCGGCAATGCCCAGAAATCGAGCGCGCCAAAACTCGACAGCGGTTACCAGGCGGCGATTGCAGCCAAGGTCAAGAGCAATACGGTCTACCCGGGCGGCGACGAGCCGGGTAATCCGACGGTCGAATTCCGTATCGAGCAGCTGCCGACCGGAGAAATCCTGTCGGTGCGCAAGACCAAGAGCAGCGGCGTTCCGGCATTCGATGAAGCAGTGGAAAGGGGCATTAACAAATCGTCACCACTACCCAAGAAAAAAGATGGTACGGTAGAACGGACTTTCCCACTCGTCTTCAAGTTAAAAGATTTGCAGTGACCTCGTCACCACACCAATATTGAGAGGCCCAATGAAGAAACTACATACCCTTCTGTTCAGCGTTTCCCTCCTGATGGGCAGCGCCGCGCACGCGCAATTCCGCGTCGAGATCGCCGGCGTCAGCAGCACCCAGATTCCGGTCGCCGTAGCGGCGTTCGCCGACGAAGGCGTGGCGCCCGACCAGGTGTCGGCGATTATTCGCGCCGACCTGGAACGCAGCGGCGTGTTCAAGGTAATCGACGCCGGCCAGGTGATCAGCGACAGCGCGAACATCGACGCCGGCGCCTGGAAAGCGCGCGGCGCCGATGCGCTTGTCGTCGGCAGCGTATCGCGCCAGCCGGACGGCCGTTTCGCCGTGCGCTATAAACTCTTCGATACCGTCAAGGGCGGCCAGTTGTCGGCCCTGGGCGGCGAAGTGCAGCCGCGCTATACCCGCCTGCAAGCCCACCGCATCGCCGACGACGTATACGAAAAACTCACCGGCGTGCGCGGCATTTTCTCGACCCGCATCGCCTACGTGAAAGAAAACCGTGCCGGCCGCAATTACGCGCTGGCTGTAGCCGACGCCGACGGCGAAAACGAAATCATCGCCGTGCAGGGCCGCGAACCGATCATTTCGCCATCGTGGTCGCCGGACGGCGGCAAGGTCGCCTACGTGTCGTTCGAAGACCGCAAGCCCGTCATCTACATGCAGGATCTGGTTAGCGGCAAGCGCCGCGTCATCGCCAACGAAAAAGGCAGCAATTCGGCGCCGAGCTGGTCGCCGGACGGCAGCAAGCTGGCGATCGCCCTGTCGAAATCGGGCAGCTACCAGGTGTATATCGTGAATGCCGACGGTTCCGGCCTGCGCCGCCTGAGCAACAGCAACGGCATCGACACCGAGCCGCAATTCTCGGCCGACGGCCAGACCATTTATTTCACCAGCGACCGCAGCGGCGGCCCGCAGATTTATAAAATGAGCGTGAACGGCGGAAATGCAAGCCGCGTCACCTTCAATGGCAGCTATAACATCAGCCCGCGCGTGGCTCCAGACGGCAAGACCCTGGCCTGGATTTCGC
This sequence comes from Massilia brevitalea, assembly GCF_030711405.1. Taxonomy (GTDB): domain Bacteria; phylum Pseudomonadota; class Gammaproteobacteria; order Burkholderiales; family Burkholderiaceae_D; genus Telluria; species Telluria brevitalea. Next base: position 17,999 of record NZ_JAULSI010000035.1, on the reverse strand, counting down.
AGCGCGACGGCGGATATTCCCTCTTTGCGATGGACCTGGCCAGCGGCCAGGAACTGCGCCTGGCCGATGGGGCCACCGAACCGAGTTTTTCGCCTAACGGCAAGTACATCATGTATGCGAACAAAGGCGGCGGGCGTACTGCGCTGGCCGTGGTTTCGGTGGATGGACGGGTCAAGCAACGTTTGACGACCAAAGCGGGAAACATTCGGGAGCCCAGCTGGGGTCCTTTCATGAAGTAATAGCAGCAAATCACTAACCAAGACCAGGAGAGAAACCATGCGCAATACCAAGAGCCTCGCATTCATCATCGCCTCCGCTGCCCTGCTGGCAGCGTGCAAAACCCCAGTGCCGGACGCACCAGCGCCAGTCGAAGAAAAGTCGCCAACGCCAGTCGCCGCTGCCGCCGACCCACGCGACGTGCGTCCAGTCGAAACCGCAACCACCGACCCGCTGAACGATCCGCAAGGCGTGCTGGCCAACCGCAGCGTCTACTTCGACTTCGACAGCTACGTCGTGCGCGAAGACGGCAAGCCGGTCGTGTCGAACCACTCGGGCTACCTGACCAAGAACCAGGGCCGCAAAGTCCTGATCCAAGGTAACACCGATGATCGCGGCGGCACCGAATACAACCTGGCCCTGGGCCAGAAGCGCGCCGAAGCCGTCCGTCGTTCGATGGCATCGCTGGGCGTGTCGGAAAGCCAGATGGAAGCCGTCTCGCTGGGCGAAGAAAAGCCAAAAGCCACCGGTTCGGGCGAATCGGCCTGGGCTGAAAACCGTCGCGCCGACATCGTTTATCAGTAATCCTGTCGCGTCCGGGTCGCATTAAGACCCGGTTAATTGACAGCGGGGCGGGTGCAGTGCAGACTGCAACCCGCCCCGTTTTCCATTGCAACACTGGTTTAGAAAGAGCTCCGACATGAAGAAACTGCTTCCGTCCCGTCTTGCCTGCCTACTGATCGCCGCCTGGCTGCCGCTGCAGGCCTCCGCCGGCCTGCTCGACGACGCCGAAGCCCGCAAGGCCATCCTCGACCTGCGCGCTAAAGTCGACAACATCGCGCGCGACCTGAACGGCCGCATCGACAACAAGGCCGACAAGACCGCGACGCTCGACATGCTGAACCAGAACGAGCGCACCATGGCCGAGATCGCCAAGCTGCGCGGCCAGATCGAAGTGCTGGCCAACGAAGTCGCCAAGGCGCAGAACGGCCAGCGCACCCTGTACGCCGACCTCGACGCCCGCATCAAGAAACTCGAACCGCGCCAGGAAAACATCGACGGCCAGACCGCCGAAGTGCTGCCGTCGGAAAAGCAGGCCTACGACAGCGCGATGGAAACGTTCAAGGGCGGCGACTACAAGGCTGCCGCCGCTTCGTTGCAGGACTTTGTGAAGCGTTATCCGGATTCGGCCTATGCCGCGAATGCGCAGTACTGGCTGGGCAATGCCTATTACGCCCAGCGCGACTACAAGAAAGCGATCGCGGCCCAGGAAATCGTCACCACCACCTACGGCACCAGCCCGAAGGCGGCCGACGCCATGCTGAACATGGCCACCAGCTATGCCGAACTGAAGGACCTGCCGAAGGCGAAGAAGACACTGCAGCAACTGGTGAGCAAGTTCCCGGGCACCCCGGCGGCGCAATCGGCCAAGGACCGGCTGGCGGTGCTCAAATAAGGTTCTACGGCAAGATTTTGGGCATGGACGTTTGACAGCATCGGCGTTCGCCCCTATAATCTTGCTTCTTTCGGGTCGTTAGCTCAGCTGGTAGAGCAGCGGACTTTTAATCCGTTGGTCGCAGGTTCGAATCCCGCACGGCCTACCACGAATGCGCAGTAGCACTGAAGGCTCCATGAGAAATCATGGGGCCTTTTTTGTGTTTGCAGCGGTCCTTTTTCCTACTACTGCGCCATATTCGTGTGGCGCAGCCCCTTCTGCTATGGTCGCAGGTCGTGCCAGCCCCGTTGATCCTTTATCTTGTATTAAGGCAACACCCCTCCGTGGTAATTCGATAGGCTTATCTGGTTAGCCGATTAATTACAAGGAGGGTGCATCAATGTTGTGCGCGCAAAAAGACATGACCAAGAGAATGCTTGCCATTGCTCTCATCTCTATCAGCTGCACGGCCTGCATCGGAGGATGGGAAGCCGCGTCCATTCCACCTCAGCATGCCGCACCAGTGCTGCAGGGTGGGCTGGAAAACCCGGCCTTCCTGGAATGGCTAGGCCTGGTGCCAGCTGGTTTGACACGCGAGAAGCTCGGCGAACGTAACACTGCCGTTTTTGATAGCGTCATGAAGGACATGGCTGCCGACCATGACCTGAAGACCTTTTCCTGCAAAACGCCGGTTGAAGTCGGCCCGGTCCCAATGATGGACGCGGTGGAACGCTATATCGATGGGCTGCCAGACAGCCGCGATGATGATGCGCTGCTGCACGGGCTTAACCAAGCTGCACGTGCCGGCAACTGGATTGCGCGCGCCAACCTGTTCTTCCTGATGAGCGAGCGACGCCAATCGGACCTGGCCGTGGAGTTCCGGCTGATCCAGCTGATGGAATGGATGTACGAGCGCAGGCTTGGCGCCCTGTATGCCTTCGTAGGCGACGGGATACTGGCGTCGGGCGTCACTAACGGACTGTCGGGAAACAGCCCCACCGCAATAGATGAATTTGCGGCATTGCGCCACAGCTACCAGGCCCAATACGAGGTTGGCCAGCACCTCAAGAAAAGCAGTGACCCGGACGAGATCCGGCTCGGCGAACGGATGGTTGCTTGCGCGCTCGGCTCGTTGCCTGCCTATGCGCGCGTTTTTACCGGCGAAGCAGAAAAGGCGGGCGACGCCCGCTACGAGCGCGAGCACGAAGCCAGCTTCTCGCCACTGCACCGGGCGGTGCGCGACGGTGACGCCGCGCAGGTGGAAAAGCTGCTGGCGGCGCCCGGCACCGACGTCAATACCAAGAGCAGCCGCGATCAGACACCGCTGGATATGGCCTTCCTCGGCAAGGTGCAGGACGCGCGCATAGTCAAGGCGCTGATCAAGCGCGGCGCCGACGTGGCCGGAAACGGCGCGGTTGACAAGCGCGCCGGACGCTATGACCAGGACGAGGTGCTGAACCGCGCGGTCAAGGCGAAGCCGGCGGACCTGCAGATCGTCGACATGCTGGTGAAGGCGGGAGCCGAGCCATTCAAGCCGACGGCAGTGAACGAAACAATCGTCACCACCCCGTTTAGCGATTCGTTCGACGCCTATGAGTCCGGCAGCCAACCCGAGCTCCTCGATTTTCTCCTGTCGACCAAAAAGCTGGACCCACGCTCGGAGCTGGCGGGCGAGTACCTGGAACACTCGGTGCGCCATCCGAAGGTGCTGGCGCGCCTGCTCGCCTATGGGATCAAGCCCGAGCAGGCAGATGACCTGCTCTCCGAGATCGCGCAAGCTAGTTCGTATCCAGCCACCTTGACGGTGCGGCAGCAGTACCTAGCGATCGCCGCCGGCCTGGTCCAGCACTACCCGAGCGTGGAGCAGTCGATCAGGGGCGAACAGGGCTACCGCAGCATGAAACGGGCGGCCTCCATCTGCAACCTCGAATTCGCCAGCTGGCTGCTCGACAACGGAGCGGTCATGCATCGCACCGGCCATGATGACCCAGGCGCGCTGGTGTCGACGATCGTCGATCACTGCGACAAGAATCACTCGCTCGAATCCAACACTGACGCGCTGACGGACCGCGACCATTGGCGCAAGGTATTCCTCGAAAAGCTCAAGGCAAAGAAATACGACTTCAACGTCGACGCGAAGCGATGCCCAGCCTGGTCGTACGACGGCAGCAGTTGCAATGCTCCCGAAGACGACAGCCTGGCATCGCTGTTGCTGGCACTGGGCGCGGATCCTTACCGTTGGTATCTCGGCCAGGAACGCAGCGCGCTGATCTCGGTTATTGACCGCTGCAGGGGCGAGGTGCTGGACCTGATGCTGGCGAAGCCGCCGCGCAAGCTCGACGCGCTGACCAGGGAAGGGATCGACGCCGCACTGGAAGCGACTACAAGGGAACCGTGGTCGGGTCTGAACTGCCCCGCAGACTTCATGGGCAAGACGGCGCGCAGGCTGATCTCGTACGGAGCGCGTAAGGGCGCGAGCCGGTAACTGCGTCCACCGCCGCGGCAAGTTTCGATCGAGGGACCGAATTGTCGCTGCACCGAAGGGTGGCCTGCGTTGCCACTCCCCGCACAGCGATTTCTTCTTCCAAAAAATGAAAGCCGCGTTGCCCGGAAATCCGTGAAGAACCTAAAGAAAAGGCTATCACTGTCGCTCATCGTCCGTTGGCAGGAGCTGAACTCGGAATCGGGCACGCGTTAAGACGGCATCCGACGAGAAAGTTTATTGAGGTTGCATTTCGACTGGGTGCGCTCTAGGAGCCGCTGGTCGGGAAGTGGTACGTGCCCGCTGGGCTAGACCGCAAGTCGTTCCGCTCGCCGGACGGTTTGTTACCGCCAGCGATGTATGCGATACGGTTCCCATCAGGTAGTCCGCCAAAAAGACCGCGCCAGCAGAAAAGTCCCAGCGTTGACCGGTCGACCATATCAAGCCGGCAAGTCCACAGAACGCTCGACGCACGGCTCGACTTCTTGCTCGACAAGCCGGACTAGACTGGCGGCGGCCGCTTCAAGTGCCGTGCTACTCAGGTAACAGCAATCAACTCGATTTTCAGTCCCGGTATCCCGTCCGGCGCATACACCGCCAACGCACCCGCGTCCAGCGCCTTCTCGTACAGCGGGCTTTTCGTGGATATCGAGAAGTAGTAGGTGTTGGGCCGCACCGGGATCGCTGGCGGAACCTGAGGCATGTGCGCCAGGGGTACACCTGGCAGGGCCGAGCCGACGATACTCTCCAGGTTGTCGGGCGCGGCGACCTTGAGCCGCATCGGCACCGTCGCGACCAGCTCGAGTCCTGACATGTCGGCGGTCACCGCCAGATAGAGCTGCGTCTGTTTCGTCACCTTCGCCGGATCGAGTACAGCTTGCGAGTAGGGCCGCCGGCTGCGGTCGGTCACCAGCGGGATGATGAAATACTTCGATCCGATGACCGTGTCGACCAGGTCACGCAGCAAGGCATCCAGTTGCGCAAACACCTCACCTAGGGCTTCATGCCGATAAGCCGGCAGGTCGGCCGTCTTGTAGCGGTCGGAAAACGTCATCAGCCCGCCGGCCGCGGCGAGCATTTGCTGGAACATGACTTCGGGATGCAGGCCCGGGGACCGGGCGCAGTGCATCAGCAGCGCGTTGGCCGTGCTCACGATGTTGAGCATCCACCACGACGAAATATCGCCTGCCCCGACTTCGTACACTTCATTGCTGGCCTTACGGTGCATGCGCTGGAGAGATTCGATTTTCGCCGTCATGACGCTGACCAGTCCATCGAGCATGCACCGCAGGCCTGGTGCGGCGCCGATCTTGACACTTGGCGGGATAAACGACGGGACGATCTCGAACCCACCCTGCTCCGCGCGGCGCACCTGTACAACGGGCACGCTGGAATGCGGCGCGCGCGTCTCGGCCTCCATCAACAGTCTGGCCCTCTTTGTCAGGAAGGGCACATCGATCGCCAGGGCCTCGCTGAACAGGTCGGGGGTTACCAGGTCGCAGCGCACATAGCGCCCGTTCTCGTCAGCGTTGCCGCCGTGCGGCTTGACGAGGGCCAGCGCCACGTGGAACGTGAACACGTCTTGATTCGGTGGCAGGCGCGAGAGGTCGACTGACTCCGGCAACACATCGGCGCCTGGCGCATCGTACAACTCGCCATCCGGGAAGATGACCGACAACCCATCGGCACTGAGCCGGTTGTGGCCCAGGTCATCCAGTTTCCACCGTACCGAACGCACACCCCAGAAGTGCGGGTTCAGGGCGGACGCGATTTGCTGTAGGCGCGTTTCGTGGTACAGGTCCTGGCGCTGGAAGTGTTGCGGCCCCAGGGTCAGTCCTTCGGACCACAGGATCTTCGATGTCGTGCTCATAATTTTCTCCGCCTGAATATTGTAGCTGAACAGATTCTTGGAAGCATGGCTTTGCGCCGCGCGACGGTTATTGATTTGGATCATCCCAATACACTGTTGAAACTCGGTCATGCCTCTATTGCGAAAGCGCAATAGTTCACTGTTTCAAGACTCGATAATGGCTGCCGTGGTCGCTTCCGGCCTCATTGAGGAGAACACGATGCAAGGTTTCACACCCGGATTGTTCGATCGCCTGGACAACGATGACACCCCGGCGTCGGGCAACCGGCGCGACATGCACGCGCGGGCAATGGACGAGGCGATGCGCAGCATCACCCGCGACCTGCAGGCGCTGCTCAACACTCGCTCGGCCATCTCGCCGGCGGCGCTCGTACCCTACAACGAGGTGTCGGGCTCCATCGTGAACTACGGCTTGATCGACTTCGCTGGCATGTGCATGAACAGCGACACCGACCAGCGCAAGATTTGCCAGGCCGTCCAGGCGGCCATCCAGCGCCACGAACCGCGCCTGCATGAGGTGGCGGTGACGCTGCGTCCCCGCAAAGGCGCCATCAACCGCGTCGACTTAGTCATCACGGCCCGCCTTAAAAGCGGTCCGCTGAACGAACCGATGTCCTTCAATGCCGTGTTCCGCCCTTCGCTCCAGCAGTATTCGATCGAAGGCACAAACTAGAAAACGGGAAACCGCCGCACCCATGGATGAACTGTTTGCGAAATACGAGCACGAACTCGTGATCCTGCGCTCGCTGTGCCGGGAATATGCCCAGCGCTACCCCAAGGTCGCCGCGAAACTGCAGATGGGCGGCGACACCTGCGACGACCCGCACGTAGAGCGCCTGCTCCAGGGCGTCGCGCTGCTCAGCGCGCGTGTCTCCAAGCGCCTGGACGATTCGTACCCGCAGTTCACCGAGGCGCTGCTCAACCAGCTTTTTCCGCATTACCTGCGGCCGTTTCCGTCCTGCGCAATCGCTCGCATTCTCGGCGAGCCAGGTGCCGACGATGTCGCGATGCCCCGCGGGACGCTGCTGCAGTCGGCGCCCGTGGGAGGCGTGGCGTGCACGTTCAAGACCGTTTACGACATCGCTCCATCGACGGTCGTGCTGGCCGAGGCAAGCTTCGAGACGCTCATCTGCGCGCCGGTCGCCACCCGGCTACCGGAGGACGTTACTTCTTCGCTGACATTGAGATTCGCATCGGCCCAGCCGGGGCAGCCGCTGTCTTCGGTTAAATCTCCCGCCGTGCGCCTGTACGCCGATGGCGACTCGTCGTTCTGCGCCGCGTTGCGCGATGCCCTCTTCGTCAACACCCGCGCCGCCTACGTCCAGATCGCGAATGATGGGCCTTGGCAACGATTATTGGCAGTGCCGGTCACGCCGGCCGGCTTCGCGGACGACGAGGCGCTCATCCCCTTCGACGCCCGGTCCCACACGGCTTACCGCATCCTGGCCGAATATTTCGCCTTCCCCGAGAAATTCAATTTTTTCGATATCGACCTTCCGACATTGTTCGCGAGCCTGCCGCCTGCGTGTACGCACCTCACGCTGCACCTGGCCCTGGCCGACATTCGTCCCGACGGCGACAAGGCGCGCATGCTGGCGAACCTGTCGAAACAACATCTGCTGCAGGGCTGCACGCCGGTCGTCAACCTGTTCAAGCAGCCGGGCGTACCAATCACGTATAACCAACTTTCCGCAGACTACACCGTGCTTGCGCACGGCAACTGCCCGCAAGCGTACGAGGTGTACTCGGTCGACAAGGTACGCATGGTTCACCAAAACGGTAACGATTCAACCGTCACGGAATTTCGCCCATTCTATTCGCTCAGGCACGGGCAGGAAGACGGTTCGGGTCGAGGCCGGTACTGGCTGCTTCGCCATGACGAGACCCTTGCCATCTGCAGTCCGGGACACGAAAAATCGATTGCGCTCGTCAATGCCGACTGCGAACCGTTCGATATCGGGACAAACACTTTGTCCATCGACCTGACCAGCACGAACCGCGACCTGCCATGCGCGCTCCAGATCGGGGCGCTTGATGGCGATCTGTTCGTTCCTGGAGCGACGGCCGGCAATGCGATTCGCCTGTTGCGCAGGCCGACCCGCCCGGTACGCCTGGAAAACGGCCCTGACATGCAGTGGCGCCTGATTTCGCACCTGTCGCTCAACCACCACTCGCTGGTTCAGGAAGGGGCGCAAGGGCTGCGCGAAATGCTGACCCTGTACGACCTGGCGCCCTCGCCTGTTTCGCGCCGCCAGATCGCCGGCATCCACGCCCTCGACCAGAGCAGGACCACGGCGTGGATCAAGTACAAGGGCGGACCGTCGCTGGTGCACGGCATGGAAATTCGCCTCACGCTCGACGAGGAAGCCTACGCCGGCGCCGGCATGCACCTGTTTGCGGAAGCCCTCGACCAGTTCTTCGCGCTGTACGTTCACGTCAACAGTTTTGTCGAACTCGTCATCCTGTCTCGATCAAGTGGAAAGGAACTGTTCCGATGCAAACCACGAAGCGGCAGCATGCCACTGGTGTGATCGGGTTGCTGCTGGCCGAGCCGCAGCGGTTCGAGTTCACGCAACTGATCACGCTCCTGCTGCGTGAACTGCGCCGCCAGGGCATTCCTTACGAGCGCGCCTTCCGCGACGTACTCGCCTTCAGGAACAGCCTGTCGCTGTCGTTCCCGGCCAGCGAAGTTCACGCGCTCGAGATCGAGCCGAAAGCGCAGGACGCCATCGAAGCGCTGCGCACCGGCCAGTTCAAGCGCATCTTTATCACGCCCGCGTTCATCGGGCTGCTGGGCGCCGGCGGCACCTTGCCCCTGCACGACACCGAGCGCATCGCCGCACGCAAGACGCTCGATGGCGACACCAGCCAGCACGCGCTGCTCGATGTCCTGTCGAACCGGTTGACCGGACTGTTTTATGAGGCATGGGGCAAGTACCGAGTCGAGCACGACGTCAACGTGCGCGGCCAGGACAGCTTGCTGCCGATGCTGGCCGCACTGGCGGGCACTAAGTCCCGGCCCGCCCGAGGCTTGGTACGGCAGGAAACGACGGCCTATTTTGCCGGGCTGCTCAGGACGCGTCCCGTCTCGGCAGGCACCATCGAACGGATCCTCACCGCCCACTTCGGCGTACCGGTCCGACTGGAGCAGTTCGTCGGCTGCTGGGAAGCGATCCCCGAGAACCGCCGCAGCACCCTTGGCATCACGATGCCGGTACTCGGCACCAGTGCGGCACTTGGCGTCCGCCAGTGGCGCCAGGACCTGAGCGCCCGGCTGTACGTCGGCCCGCTGGGCGAAGCGCAGGTACAAGGGTTTCTTCCCGGCGGCGACGCGCTCGCCGCCCTGGAAGAAATGGCCAGCCTGTTCGCTGTGCCCATGTTGCGCTACGAAGTACGGCTGCTGCTGGCGCCTCCCTGCCTCAAGCGCTTTACCCTGAACACGAGAACGGCGCCGCACCGGCTCGGCTGGGACACTTTTCTTACCGGGACAGCCGGCGTCGCCAGCCGGCCCGACATCAGGTCGGCACTTCGCCTGCCCGCTTGAGCGGACTCACACCGGCGCGGGTGCGGAACTTGGCTAAGCCCCGGTCACCGCAGCAGCGCCGGCCCTGTACGGTTTCGGTGCAGGCAGCTCGCCCTGCAACTGGTCCGCGTGAATCAGTACCGGCGCCACAAAAATGAGTTTGCGCTGCTGGTTGCCGATGCCGAAGGGCTGCATGCGGAAATGCCCCCGGCGCCAGTGCGGCCCCATGCCACCTCCCGTCCCGCCCGAATTAGCGCTTGATGGCAAGGACTCGGGGCCGACGAGGATGCCGTTGTAGAGGGAGGCAGATCTCTGCAGGAGCTTGGCGCGCTTGCGCTCGCCCAGGCCGGCGGCGCGGCGCAGCGCCTCGTCGTAGTCGCGGTGCGGCAGCACGCGCGCCTGCTTCAAGGTCATGTAGAGGAACACGCGCACCACATAGCTGACCGCGGCATGCATCGACCGGTGGAACTTACTCCCCGGCGCTTCCGTGAAGGAGGCCAGCACCCGATTCAGCCACTCGCCGACCGTGACGTCGTCCCGGTCCGTTTCGCCGAGCAGCGCGACCTGGCCGCCGTAGCAGTCTTGGCGCCTAGTGACGAAGAGGAGTTCCAGCGTCCAGCACTTCTCCCCTGGCTCCCGACAGAGCGTGCCGGGTCAGGAAACAGAACGCTCCCTCGAAGACGTGGTCTGGCGACTGCGGGTTCGGCACCTTCAGATACCGCGTGGCCGTGTCGCCGAAGCGCAGGTACTGGGCGCGATAGGGCGGCACCACCATGCTCATCGGCAGACTGAGATCCACGTCCGAATTCGCCAGCAGCGTTTCCAGCGCCGGTGTGGACTCGATCACCGTCCCCTGGCTCAAGTGGTACTTGAGGTTCATGCTCGCCGCGAACGCGAGCCGCTGGTGATCGCGGGCGCTCAGTTGCCCAAAAACCGTGGGGGAGGAAAACATGGCTTCCAGCTGGTGCAGGACTTCCTGCCTGATCTGCCAGCACAGCGTGGCGGAATCCTGCCAACAAGGTCAGAGCAGGGTGTTTTCGAGCGCGCGCTTCCAGGCCTCGACCGCGCCCTGCTCCCGGAACTGTACCGAATAAAGACGGCCGTGAAGCCTCGTCACCTCGCTGCGCAGCAGCGCCGGCCCGGTGTTGACCCAGCCGTCCATCTGCGCCAGCGGCTGGCCCAACGTGCTTGCAGCACGCGCTTGTCCTGGTCGTTTCAAGTTGTGCGGCATCGCTAGGCTCCAAAATAAATTGTCGTGAAAACTGTAGATATGCCGCAGGGAAACGCATTGATCCGAATCAAATGCCGCTTGGCAGCATCAAGGTAACGTGTCTGTTGCACATTTTTTTTCACGTCCGCTGCGGCCATGCCGGGCGGGTCAATGGAGACAGTCAATGGGCGAAAGCCAGGCAATCGCGGCCGGTGCCGCGCAATCCGCATTCAGCGGCGAATCCCAGCACAATCGGCTCATGCGGCTCGATTTTCCGTTCAAGGACGGCCCCCCGGCGCTGCTGCTACCGAACAGGCTCGCCGCCAGCGAGGCGGTCTCGCGCTGCTTCCGCTTCGTGCTCGAAGTGCTGTCGCCCGACCCGCGCATTCCGCTGACAATCATGATGGGCCGGATGGTGACGATCTCGCTGGTGCGTGAAGACGGCTCGCTGCGCTACTTCAACGGCTACATCACCGAGTTCCGCTTCGTGCGCAGCGACGGCGGCTTCGCTTTCTACCAGATGGTGCTCGAACCCTGGCTTGCGTTCGCCCGGCTGCGCACGAACTGCATGTCGTTCCACCACAAGAGCGTGCGCGAGATTACCGAGGCCATTCTGAAGGACTACCCTCAGGCCAACTGGCGCATGCTCCTGGCCGGCGACGACCCGCGCCTGAGCCTCGCCAACCAGTACAACGAGAGCGACTACAACCACCTGCACCGGCGCTGGGAAGCGCTTGGCCTGCACTACCGGTACGATCACGAATTCGACGGCCACAAGCTCGTGATCTCGGACAGCAGCCTCCTGGCCGAGAAAATCGACGAGGAAGCGTACGTCATCTCCTTCCAGGACCAGGGGCGCGGTTCGCGCGAGGAAGACGGCATTTATACCTGGACGCCCATCCGGCGCGTCGGCTCGGGCAAGACCACGCTGGCCAGCTTCAACTACAAGCAGCCCGGCGCGCACCGCACCGACGCTCACTCCGTCAACCGGCAGGGCGATATCTTCGCTTACGAGCGCTACGAGGACACCGGGGCGTACGGCTTTTCGACGCACAGCGACGGCGAACAGCTGGCGCGGCGGCGTATGGAGGAAGCGGATAAGGAAACGCAGTATTTCGAGGCGGCGGGCAACGAGCGCTGCGTAGTGCCCGGCCGCATCTTCAAGCTCGGCGGCCACGTCAGCGCCGAGCCGCTTCCGCCCGACTACGATACCGAGCCGCGCCACGGCGTCCCCGTCGGCGACCGCTATTACCTGATCCTGGCCGCCGAGCATGAGATCACTAACAACTACCAGGCCGGGCCAAGTGCCCCCTCGGTGTACGAAAACCGCTTCACCTGCATTCGCCAGGACATACGCTGGCGCCCCGGCCTGCACTTCAACAGCGAACCGAACATCTACACGGGACTGCATACGGCCATCGTCGTCGGCCCGGCCGGAGCCGACATCCACACCGACGGCCTTGCACGCGTAAAACTGCAGTTCCACTGGAACCGGCTGGACAAGTACGACGAAAACAGCTCGCCCTGGGTCCGGGTCATGACCCCGGCCGCCGGCAACGAATTCGGACAGATCCGCCTGCCGCGCGTGGGCGAAGAGGTGCCTGTCGTCTACCCCAACGGGAATCTCGACCATCCGCTGATCATCGGAGCGCTCTACAACGCAAGACACATGCCGCCCTGGAAACTGCCGGGGCAGCAGGCGCTCGCCGGCCTGCGCAGCCGGGAACTGGGCGGCGGCGCGCGCGGCAACCACCTCGTCCTCGATGACACCAAAGACAAGATCCAGGCGCAGCTCAAAAGCGACCATCAGTGCAGCCAGCTCTCGCTCGGCCACATCACGCGCATCGAGGACACCAGCGGGCGCAAGGACTCGCGCGGCGAAGGCTGGGAACTGCGCACCGACGGGCATGGCGTGGCGCGCGCAGCTAAGGGACTGCTGATCACGACCGAAGCACGCCAGGCCGCGCGCGGCCCGGTCAAGGACATGGACGAGACGACGCGCCGCCTCACGCTGGCCGCCGAGCAGCATCAACTACTTGCCGAGATCGCACAAAAGAATGGCGCGCAGGAGCCTGCCGACAACCAGGACGGCGTTGCATCGCTACTGCAAGCGCAGAACGACGCGGTCAAAGGGCCGGAGTCAAAAGCGGGCAGCTTCTCCGAACTGGCCAAGCCGCACCTGGTGCTGGCAAGTCCCGCCGGCATCGCGACGACGACCGCCACCGACACCCACATTGCCAGCGAGCGCCACACGGCCCTGACAAGCGGCAGAAGCCTGTCTCTTTCTGTCGGCACGCATTTTTTTGCCAGCGTCCGCCAGTCGCTGCGGCTGTTCGTCCAGAAAGCCGGCATGAAGATGGTGGCCGCGGCCGGCGACATCGACCTGCAGGCTTTGTCGGACAACATCAAGCTGCTGGCAAAGCTGGAAATCACCCACACCGCCAACCGGATCACGATCAGCGCCAAGGAAGAAGTCGTCATCAACGGCGGCGGCAGCTATGCGAAGTTCACCGCCGGCGGCATCGAACACGGCACCAACGGCAACTTCGTCGCGCATGCCGCGCACCATAGCTTTGTCAACGCAAAGAACATGGAAATGGCGGTCACTATGCCGCCCGTAGCCGATGTACTGCGCAAGGGCCGCGGCGCGCTGCACATTGGTAGCCATGCCGAGGCAGCTGGCATGGTCAGTGCCGGCTTGCCCTTCAAACTGTTCAAGGATGGGGCGTTGATCGAGCAGGGGCAAGTCAACGACAAGGGCAACATTCAGTTCGCGCACGAACTCGAGGCCACCGCGGAGTACAAGGTCGAGCTTCCGACCGGCCAGTCTTTCGATATCGCTGCCAGCGCTTACGCCGAGCAGCACGAGCAGAACGCGGGCGTGGGCTACCACGGCTACGAGAATCCGGGTGGGCTGTTGTCCGAGGATGAGGTAACGCTGCACCAGGACCGGATCGATGCCAACACGTTGGCAAACGACCGCACATGACGCACGGCCCGCTGGCCGCTGGCCTTGACCCGCAAAGGAAACATCATGGGAATGGACGAGAATGCGAAGCTTTACAAGCAGAAGCTCTGCTACAACCAGGAGGTGGGACCTTACCAATGCCTGTCCTTGCCCTGGTGGGTCAGGACGAGCAAGCATGGAACTTACCCGCCGCGACACGCCTGCGAGCTCGAACCCCTCATCTGCGGTGAGGAGGTGTTCAGGCGCATCCACAAAGACCTCCTCGAGGCACAACATAGCGTGGACATCATCACCTGGGGATTCGACCCGGGCATGGTGCTCATCCGCGGTCAAGGGGCCGAGGACGGCATGCGCTACGGCGACCTGCTCAAGCAGATCGCAACCCGGAAAGAGAATCCGGTCACGGTGCGCCTGCTGCTCTGGCATGACAATGCCGCTTCCTATGCAATCCAAAAAAACAATCCCGGTTTGTATGGGGGCCGCATTCCCACGATCGGCGCCTACGCCGGCTATTACGGCGAAACGCACGACCGGTACAACCGCGAATGGTTCGACGAAATCATCGCAGGAAATGTACCGGGGATCGCGTTGCAAACGCGTGAAGTGTCGATCAAGTTCCTGCCGCTTGCGCTCGCGGGTGAGCAGTACAAGATCGGCCCCAAAGGCGTACTGGGGGCCGTCTACCCCACCCATCATCAAAAGATGATCCTGATCGATTACGAAACGCCGGCGCGCGCGGTGGGCTATGTGATGGGACATAACTCGACGACCGACTTCTGGGACACAGTCCACCATCGCTTCCAGGACGGGCGCCGCGAAACACTGTACAAGAAGAATCCGGCCGAACCGGTCGGCAAATTGACGGCCATGATGGACGAAGCGTGGGACCGCTACGATCGTCAGATGCAGGCGCTATCGGGCCAGCCTGCACAACCGTCGCGCTACAAGGCCGAGCGCCTCGCCGAATTCGTAAGCAAATACGCCTTTACCGCAAAACCGTACCAGGACGTGTCGCTGCGCGTGCGCGGTCCCATCCTGTACGACATGAACCACAATTTCTGCTATGGATGGGCCGAAGCACAGCAAGCCACATCGTCCTTGATGAACGCGATCTGGATGACGCCACCAGGCTTGGTGGCCGGCGCGGCACTCGCTGTGGCCAAAGCGATCGACAAGAAGCCGGAGAAAGTTCCACCGCTCGTGCAAAGCAGGAAGCACCTGACGGCCGCCGATTTCATCCTGCGCGGCGGCCAGCACAGCGCGCAGCTCATGCGCACCTACCCGGCGTACAAGGAAAAATCGATCAAGGAATGTTATGCCAACCTGACCCGGCTCACCCAGCACTATATTTTCATCCAGAACCAATACATCCAGTACCAAGACTGGGCCGACCACCTGACGAAGTGCGTGGAGACACTGCGCGACGCTGGCTACACCAAGCCCATCTACGTGTTCATACTGACCTCGACACCCGAGACGGACGGCATGGACATCGCGACCTATGACATTGCCCTGCAACTCGGCAACAG
The DNA here is from genome assembly GCF_030711405.1 of Massilia brevitalea. Taxonomy (GTDB): domain Bacteria; phylum Pseudomonadota; class Gammaproteobacteria; order Burkholderiales; family Burkholderiaceae_D; genus Telluria; species Telluria brevitalea. The sequence continues at coordinate 2,766 of NZ_JAULSI010000035.1, read as the reverse complement.
CGCGACCATGAAGGTGGAGCACGAGGAAACGGTGGCGAAGGCCAAGCGCAGCAAGACGAAGATGCCGATTACGGCGGTTGAGTTGGAAAAGCGCGGGATCAAGGCGCTTATGGCGTCGATGTGGAGCGGCGCCGAGCAACCGAAATCGACCAAGGATTACGAGGAAACCTACATCCACGCCAAGGTGGCAATCGTCGACGACGTGGCCTTCACGGTCGGCTCGGCCAACCTGAACGTGCGCAGCATGGCTCTCGACAGCGAGCTCAATTTGCTCAGCCAGGCCAAGGATGTCGCGTTTGACTTGCGCAAGAAGCTGTTCGACCAATGCACCAAGGACGTGGGGCCGGCGCAGTTTGGCGATATGGAAGAGACATTCAATAAATGGCTGACGCTGATGCAAAAAAACAGTGAAGCCATGGCGAATGGATCGCCGCTAGTGGGCCAGATCGCCACCTTCCACGTCGACAGGGAACCAGGTTCGCCGGTGATCTGATATGCGACCAACAATTCGACGCTGGATGTACATCGCCGCCGCTTCGGCCTCCGTCGTAACCGGCGCCTATTTTCTACAACAACATCTGGAGTACGTGAAGATGCACACGATGCCCCCCGGCCTGCTGGCTTTCGACGTGAACGGCCCGATCCCGGAATGCGGCCGGTGGAAGGACACGATGCCGCGCACCCGCGATCCGGCTGCCTACCGGCTCTACATTAATGCCCGCAAGCTGTGGCGCAGCAAGATCGAGTGGCAATTGACACGGCAGGAAGCGCTCAGCATTCTGCACGATGTGCAGGCGGCCGCGAACCTCGGCGACTGGGGCGCGCGTGCATTGATGGCCTACTTCTACCGAACCGGCCTTGGCCCCCTCGACAAGAACCATGTGCTCGATCCCGACGCGGACAAATCGGTCGAGATCGTCCGCTCGGCCGTAGCGGCCGGCCAGGCGTGGGGTTACTACGATCTCGGTGTCGCGCACGAGCACGGCTACGGCGGTGCCGCGCAAGATAAACAAATCGCGTGGACCTACTACCTGAAGGCGGCGGAGCTCGGCAGTCCGGAAGCGCAGATGACCCTGGCGGAAGCCTATCTGAAGGCCCAGCGCCGCGATGCCGAGAAGGCGATGGTGATGTGCGCGTACAGACAAGGCCACGGCCCCGCTGCCTATAAGCTTGGGATCAGAGCCGAACTTCGTAAAGATTTCGCCGAAGCAGTGGAGTATTACCAAGCAGGGACGAAATTCGGAAGCAAGCTCTCCGCTGCGGTGATGATGCTTATGTTCGACACCAAAGACTGGAGTCAGCGCGACAAACAGGAGCAGGTTGTGCTCAGAGAACTTGAGATCCTGCCCGATCCAGAGCGCAAGAGCCGATACAAGCAAATCAATCAAGCGCTTGACCTCAATCCCGATCTGAAGCTGACTCGCCTCGACCAGGTATTGCCGCTGCCTCCAGCGGAACTACCCGCATGGAAGGGCATCCAGGATGCGATCGAGCTTGAGCCGGACGGCCAACCGACATACTGACCTCAACAGCCCTGTGGAGAAAGACATGCCTCTCAAAATAATTACAGTCGGCGACAAAACCGATCACGGTGGGACGGTCATCAGTGGCTCACCTGACCACGATGTCCGTGCACGCGCGATCGCCAGGCTCGGAGATAAGGTCGACTGCCCGCAGTTCTACCCTGGAGGCAAGCCGCACGGGGTCAATAAAATCACTACCGCGTGCAGCTCCTTCACTGTCAATGGCGTACCTGTAGCAGTTGAAGGTTGCATAACAGAATGCGGGTGCAAGCTGATCGGTAGTTTGCCGGCGACAATTGGCTAAGGGCTTCGAGCAGGCCCACCGCCCTCGGCTAATCTCATCATTGCGCAGGCTGATGCGCGCATCGATTTAGCCCGACACAAAGCTCGCACGCTGGTAGCAGGCGTCTCTATTTTCTCGATGACTCGGCGGAGGGCGCGCAAGTCAAGGGCGTCTTGACGGGCAGGGCTCCCACCGCCAATAGCGAGCGTCCAAGTACAGATCCCATAGCAGAGGCGGCACCGATCCTACCGCAAGCACGGCCGCAACTAGGAAAACCTGTGCGATTGTGCAGAGGGCAGCGTCGGCAAGGCGCATCGTCGAAGAGTTGATGAGTGCGAGAAGGACCGCTGAGATGATGACAAACCCTCCACAGAGCATATGGATCACCTCGCGGTCGGGTCCATTGCAACGTTCGTAGAACAACACATACCAGAGAGTTGGCAGAATCAGGCACGCAGTTGCCACCATTCCGAACGCGGACGATCCGATCGTCGCCTGATAGCGGGCGCGGAGCATGCGCTCCGTATGCCGAACCAGATAGATGGCACCCGGTAACGCCAGAATGCATGCAGGCACGATAAGCTCGCTGAGGAAAACAATCGGCATGGTTGTACCCAATTGCGTTTGCAAAGGTTGGCGCCTGGGCGCGAGCTTGGAATTACGGTAACGGTCACGTCAATATCATATTATCGAAGCATCGTGCAGTATGCAATTTGCGGCTCAACAGTTCATCGTGTTTAAAGGCAACAATGCAGAGCGTACAGAGCGAGCATCGCCCCGAGACTGACGCTATGTGACGAACTTGTGACGTACAATTCGACAAGTACCAATTCTTCCCCTTGAGTGACGTTGACTGTCGAGCTTGGCAAGCGTTGCAAGTCTTTGAATATTAAGGCCCTCGTATTCCGACCCGGCGACTTTTAATCCGTTGGTCGCAGGTTCGAATCCCGCACGGCCTAC
>NZ_JAULSI010000034.1 GCF_030711405.1 Massilia brevitalea | reverse complement strand
AGAATTATTCGTTAAACGCGTTTACGATCAAACGGGACTTGACATTTAATGTCGCGCGAACCGATCCGCGGAATGATGTGATGCGCTTCTATAAACTTAAGGGTGGGAAGAAAAATATTTTACAAGGTGCGATCTCGCAAGCAGAGTTTAACAAGTTGACTCAAGCTCAAAAAAGCCAATACGTATCAATACGCGAATCGATAACTCATCCAAATATTAGCGGGCCTTTTGAAACCGGTTGGGGGTATACCGACTTCGAAGGAGCAGGAATTTCGACGAAAATTGGCCTCCCAGCATTGCCTGGACAAACGACTATTCTGCACGACTAAATGACTGCTATGATCCATTCAAATTCGATAAATTATTCAGGAAAAACATGATACTTACTCTGTGGCAAAAAAAGCAAGCCGCGCTCTTATATTATTTTTCGTCGCTTTCGTATTTGCAAGGTTTGAAGGATCGGGTGATAGCGCTTCGAGTGTTTTCAGAAGGGCTTCTCGATACAAATCAAAGCAAGGGCCGAGATAGAATTCTCAAAAGCAAAAGATGGGGCAGTCGTAACACTGGTGAGAATTGGGAGAACAATGCTTGGCCATTTCTTGGTGATCTTCAGCGTTCAATCGCACAAAGCATTGCGGATCATAGGTCAAATATATATCGCGTAACTGGAGCATATCAGTGTGCCCGTGGCATGGCAGAGTTTTCGATGCAATGGACAGACCCTGAAGAACAAGATCAGTTCGATCGTATGTTCAAGGAGTTATATGACTATGCACAAAACATCGATGACACGATGGATCGGGCAGTGCTTTCAACTCGGTGGAGTGATTTCGATCTGACTCTCGCATGGCAAAGCTATCAAGTCAATTTTCCTGTTCTGCCGAAATTCGAGGCCATGCCTAAGATAGTTTGTGAGAGCAATGAGCTACCTCCGAAGACCGGGGTGTATGTGTCAATAGACGATCCATATGCAAGTTTACAATTTGCTTGGAATGGAGATGCAAGAGGAAAAGTGTTGGCCGGTACGACATTCAACAACCTGGGCAGGGCGGCTCTTACGAGCGTAGGTCGGGCTAAGTTATGGACTGATGGAGAAGCGATGCTCCGCTTTGTTCTTGACAATTTATCCAGCCCGGACTTGAGACAAGATAGCTTCTTTGAGGAGTCGCAGACGCCCGAACTGGCACCGAGTCTAGTTGCTCGCAATGCCTTCAAACCAAATCCATCACGCTGGTGCTTTGTCGAACTTATCAAGGATGAGTTCGAAGAAATTACAGCTGAAGCGCATGTCGAGCCGACTGAATTTCTGCGGTTTGATGCAGGTGCATACTGTTCACAGGCTGGATTCTATTTTTCTCCAGCGGCAGGAAATTCGCGCCGCTACTATCGGATAGGAGAACAGTTCGACAATTTGCATTCGGATTATGGAAACACTATATGGCAATGGGATGTTGATCAGGCCAAAAAACCATGATAAAAAGATGTTGAGCGACGTGATTGTTTGAGTCAAAGTATATTGGAAAGTGCACATCAAAGTTGAAAGAATATCATTCCTCGACGATATCTTGCTTTGATAAATGAGTCGGTCCTTACGCCCCGTTCAATGTTTACAAATTCGTCTCGGAAGTGTTGCTAGCATGCCAAGTTCGATAATGCGGTGCGCTGCATTCTTGTTCAAACCCTGTAATGAAAGCACCATAAACAAGCGAGTAATCATGTCTACCTTCTTACGTCGGAGCTTTAATCCATGCGCAATAGTCCTTCTCATCGGCGCAACGCTGAGCATTAGCGTTACGGCAGCAAACAAATATCCTTCACTGAACATGCGCGGCTCGACTTATCCAAACGCCTGCTCTAAACCTGAACAACAAGTGCTGCGTCAGGCCATATTGAAGGCAAAAGTACAAAAGTTGCCAGCGGTTTGGAGAGCGGTACAGGCACTGCTGTGCGCACCACGGACGGGTCCTGAACGCGCCTACCTTGGCAGCATGTTCGCAAAGAAGATAAAACAAAAACTGGAAGATACTGGCAGTGAGCCCTCATATGATGTGGTTGCTCGAACCGATGAGCTGATCGACGGTACGATGGCTGCTGGGGAAGCGTGGGATGCCAATCTTGATATCGAAGTGGACAGGATAAGGCTTCAGTATTTTCCAAATGAAGCGTGTGTCAGAAGTGTGACGTTGTCATATCGCCAGACCAAGTGGGTGATCGACGAGATCGATGAAGCTTGCGATTAAGGCCGTCGCGTAATGACCTTGCCGTCTCGTCTCCATCAGTTAGCGCCGTGGTTGATCTTGCTGTCACTCAGCGCCTGCGATGCCAGTAGCGGCGCACGCTCTTCCACCGACCAGGCTGAACTGGCACGCCTGGTCAAGCTTGACCTGCCCATCAATACGGTACGCTGGGAAGTATTCGGTACACCGGAATATTCAGGCGGCGTCCCCGGGCCAACCGACTACGTCACGCTGATTGCAGAGATTGCGCCCGCTATTCCAGTTGCTCCGGCCAACACTGCAGAAACCGCATGGATCACACCAGGTTCCGCACGCCCCTGGTTATCTCCCAATGTCAAAACACTGTTCACGCAACACAGCAATTCGCAACCGGTCATATCCCATCTTGGCAACTGCGCCCCTCTACAAGCCGCGCTCAGAAAATCGGGCGAGAAAGTGCAGGGCTTTCTCTGCAGTGGCAAAGCCAGTTCCATAGTCTATTTGACGCTGTACAGCTCATCCGAATAAGCGCGCTGCCATGACCAAATCGACGCTTTCACCCGGGTAACGTGCGCAATTAACGCAAGCATTTTCCGCCAGCGCTAAAATCGGCTGCTCTCTTTAAAACGGAGGTCATCATGTTGCAAGCAAACGAAATCCAGCAACGCTACAGCCATTTGCAGCAAACCATCGGCGAAGCCGAGCAGGCCTGCCGCTCGTCGCAGGATACGCCGCGCGAAATGCGCGACTGTATCGAGAAAATCTCGCGTGAAGTGAAACAGGCGCGCGATGTGATGCAGTCGAATGACGAGGCGAAAATCGTCCAGTGCGTCGACAGCCTGGAAGACATGGGCGATGAAGCGAAACGCATCAGTCGTTCGATGCCGCAAATGCCGGCGCACCTGGAAGCGATGGTCACCCGGGTGCACGCCGAGCTGTCCGACTTCAAGCACAAGCTGCACTAACCCGTAACAAGCGCCGCAGGAAAAGGAGGGCTACACGACGCCTTTTTCACGCAGCGCCCCGATCTCGCCGCCGTTCTTGCCCAGCACATCGCGCAGCACTTCCTCGGTGTGCTCGCCCAGAAGCGGCGGCGCCTTGTGGCTGGTTGCCGGCGTAGCCGACATCTTCATCGGGCTGCGCACCAAGGTGACCTTGCCGGCCGCCGGGTGCGGCAAGTCGATCGCCATCCCGCGCGCCTGCACCTGCTCGTTCGCGAACACTTCGCCCACGTCGTTGATCGGACCGCAGGGAACGCCCACTTCCTCGAGCATCGCGATCCATTCGTCGCGTCCGCGCGTGGCCGCCATCTCGGCCAGCAGCGGCACCAGCACGTCGCGGTGCTGCACGCGCAGCGGGTTGGTGGCGAAGCGCGGGTCCGTCGCCAGTTCCGGGCGGCCGCCGGCCTCGACGAACTTGCGGTACTGGCCATCGTTACCGGCGGCGACGATCATGTGGCCGTCGGCGCAGGCAAAGGTCTGGTAGGGCACGATGTTCGCGTGCGCATTGCCCCAGCGTTTTGGCGCCTTGCCGCTGGTGAGGTAGTTGCTGCCGACGTTCGCCAGCATCGCCACCTGCGTGTCGAGCAAGGCCATGTCGATGTACTGGCCTTCGCCGCTGCGGTCGCGATGGGTCAGCGCCGCGAGAACGGCGATGGTCGCGTACATGCCGGTCATCAGGTCGGTCAGCGCGACGCCGGCCTTTTGCGGACCGCCGCCGGGCAGGTCGTCGCGTTCGCCGGTGACCGACATCAGGCCGCCCATGCCCTGGATCAGGAAGTCGTAGCCGGCGCGGTGCGCATACGGGCCGTCCTGGCCAAAGCCGGTGATCGAGCAATAGACCAGGTCGGGCTTGATCGCCTTCAGCGAGTCGTAGTCGAGGCCATAGCGTTTCAGGTGGCCGACCTTGAAGTTTTCGAGCACCACGTCGGAATGGCGCGCCAGTTCGCGGATCAGCGCCTGGCCCTCGCTGCTCGCGATATCGACCGTCACCGAGCGCTTGCCGCGGTTTGCCGACAGGTAGTAGGCGGCCTCGCTCGTGTTGTTGCCGTCCGCGTCCTGTGCATACGGCGGACCCCAGGCGCGGGTATCGTCGCCGCTGCCGGGACGTTCGATCTTGATGACGTCGGCGCCGAGATCGGCCAGGTTCTGTGCGCACCAGGGGCCGGCGAGCACGCGCGAGAGGTCGAGCACGCGGATGTGGCCGAGCGCCGTCGAAGTTCCGGTTTCAGGCATGGTTTTTTTACCAAGGTAAGTGGAGCGCCGATTATAGCGGCACGGTTCAGGTGCGCGTGCTGCCGGCTTCGCGCAGGCCGGCATCGTTCAACTGCTCCGCGAAGAGGTCGCGCTCGCGGTCGACGATGTCGTCGACAATGCGTTCGTCCAGCCCCATCGCTTCGAGCACGAACGCCGACAATTGCAGGCTCGCTTCCAGCGTCTCCGGCACCACCACGGTGGCGCCGGCCAGGCGCAGGGCGCGCGCGTGCTTTTCGTCGCGCGAGCGCACGAACAGCGGCACGTGCGGGAAGTCGCGGCGGATGCCGCGCACCGCCTGCAGGGCCGATGCCGGATGGTCCATGGTCAGGACGATGGCCGGCGCTTCGTCGGCATGCACGCGGCGCAGCAGCTCGCAGCGCGCGGCATTGCCGAAGTAGACCGGCACGCCTTGCGCGTGCAGCGTGGATACCATCTTCGCGTTGTTTTCGAAAGCGATGAAGGCTATGCGCTGGGCGCCGAGCAGCTTGCCCAGCTGCTGGCCGACGCGGCCGTAGCCGGCGATGATGATGCGTCCGCGCGCTGCGGCCAGCGCCGCGTCGTCGACCTCGGCCAGCTGCGCGCGTTCGCCGCGTTCGGTGCGCTCGCCGATGGCGCGGCCCAGGCGCGCCAGGGGCGGCGTGATGAACATCGACAGGCCGACCGCCAGCATCACGCGCGCACCGAGTTCCGGCTCCAGCAGCCGCGTCGAGATGGCGTAGCCGATGACGATGAAGGCGAACTCGCCGCCCTGGCCAAGCAGCAGGCCACCCTCGACGGCGCGCGGCCAGGGCAAGCGGCCGATGCGGAAGATGACGGCGATCACGCCTGCCTTGATCAGCACCAGGCCGGCGACAAAGACCGCCAGCCACAGCGGCGCGGCGACGATGTGGCGGGTGTCCATCTGCATGCCGACGGTCATGAAGAACAGGCCCATGAGCAGGCCCTTGAAAGGCTCGACCATCAGCTCGACTTCGTGCTTGAACTCGGTCTCGGCGAGCAGCAGGCCGGCGATCAGGGCGCCGAGCGCCATCGACAAGCCGGCGGCGGCCGACAGCCCGGCGATGCCGAAGGTGCTCAATAAAATCAGCGCCATGAAGACGTCGGGCTGGCGCTGGCGCGCAAAGGCCCTGAACAGCGGGTGGATCACGCGCCCGCCGACCAGGTAGATGAGGGCGATGGCGCCGCCGGCCTTTGCCATCGTGACCACGGCCAGCATGGCGGCGCCGTCGCCGCTGCCTTTGGCGAGGGCGCCGATCAGGATCAGGATCGGCACCACGGCCAGGTCCTGCAGCATCAGCACGGCAAAGGCGGCCTGGCCCAGGCGCGTGCCGGTGCTTCCCTGCTCGCTCATCAGCTGCATGACGACGGCGGTGGAGGAGAGCGAGAGCACCAGGCCGAGGATGATGGCGGTGGGGACGGCTGCGCCGAGCAGGAAGACGACGGCGGCGCCGATGATGGCGGCGCTGGCCAGCACCTGGGCGCTGCCGGCGCCGAACACCCAGCGCCGCAGCGCCCACAGGCGCGCAGCCGAGAGTTCGAGGCCGATCATGAACATCAGGAACAGCACGCCGATTTCGGCCAGCATCGACACGCCGGGGCCGCTGGGGAAGGTGAGCCAGGACAGCCAGGGGACGTGGCTTGCCGCCAGGCCCAGGCCAAAGGGGCCGACCAGGGTACCGACCGCCAGGAAGCCGAGCACCTGGTTGATGCGCAGGCGCTGCAGCGTCGGGATCAGGATGCCGGCGAGGATCAGGAACAGCAGGATTTCGCGCAGGAAGGGGAAGGCGTGTTGCTCGTGCACGGGTGGGGGCCTTTGCGGTTGGTGGCTGGCATTGGCATTTTATAACGGCGGGTTTTTGGGACGTGTGAAACCCGATGGTGGGATCGATGATTGGGGCGTTGAATGACGTAGGGTGGGCGCCCTGTGCCCACCCTACGAACGCAAACGAATCGTCCTAGAAGCTCTTCGCCTGGAAGGCTTCGGCCGGCGTTTCCTCCTGCTGGCGATGGCCGCTGGCCAGCGGCTGGCGCGATTCGGCGGTCCTCACCAGTTCCTCGTACTCCGGATCGTCGGTGCCGCGCAGTTCGATGAAGCGGTCCAGCGCGTTTTCCAGCTTCGGCAGCAGCATCGCACGCTCGCTGTGCAGCACGCTGTAGGCCGGGCGCGGGGCCGGCATGCCCAGCTCCGACGCGGCACGCGCTTCGAGGCGCGAGGCATCGATGCCGGCCTTGTCCGCCGCCATCTTCGCCAGTTCATGCCACGTTACCGAGCCGGTGTTGTTCAGGTGCCAGATGCCGCATTCGCGGTCGACGGCGAGATCCAGGCAGGTATGCACCAGGTCCGGCACATAGGTCGGCGACACGGTCATGTCGCTCGCGGCGGTGAACGACTCGCCGCGCTCCAGCGCCGCCAGGGCCTGGGTGACGAAGTTGTGCCGGTCCCAGGGCCCGAAGAAGGCGCTGGTGCGCACCACCAGGGCGCCCGGGTGCTTGCCCAGCACCGCCGTCTCGGCCTCGGCCTTGCTGCGGCCATAGGCATTCAACGGCGTCACCGGATCGCTTTCGACATACGGACTGTTCTTCGCACCGTCGAACACCAGGTCGCTCGAGAAGGTGGTCAGGTGCGCGCCATGGCGGGCGCAGGCTTCGGCCAGGATCGCGGCGCCCAGCGTGTTGTCGCGGAAGCAGCGTTCCAGGTCGCCTTCGGCATCGTCCACGCGCACGTAGCCGCAGGTGTTGATCACGGCCCAGGGCTTGTGCAGGGCCAGCGCACGCTCGACCGAAGCCGGGTCGGCGATGTCCATGTCGTGGCGCGACAGCAGCTTGTAGTGCAGGTGGCGCTTCTGGCAGATGCGGGCAAAGGCGCGGCCGAGCGTGCCGCTGGCGCCGAGGATCAGGATCGGCGCTGCGCTTGTACCGACCAGGCTGTGGCCGTCGGCCGAGATCGAGGTGAGGGCGGCAGGGGTGGCCACCGGCGTGCACAGCCAGCGGTTCGGGCGGCGCCACCAGCCCTGGCCGCGCAGCACCGGGTGCGACAGCGGCTTGCCGTCAGCCAGTTCGCGCATCATCGCTGCCAGCGCGGTCGGGCGCGGCATCGGCGAGCGCACGTCGAAGGGGCCCGGTTCGTAGTAGCCGCAGTTCTGCGTGACCAGGCTGTTCCAGTCGAACGAGCCGAGCAGCGACCAGACGGTGACGGCGCGGAGGTCGACGCCGTTGTCGCGCGCCGTGTTGGCGGCCTGCCAGATTTCCAGCAGCCAGCGCAATTGATCTTCGCGATTGGCGTCGATGTGGGCTTCGGTAATCGCAATTTGCAGGTGGTAGCGGTCCCAGACTTCCTGCAGCAGCGGGCCGATGCCGGCAGTCGGCGTGGCCAGCGCGCGCGAAGCTTCGATGTCGGCGCAGGGGATGCCGTCGGCCACGCCGCGGTGGTGTTCCGGATAGCGTTCCGGACGGTGATCGAGCCAGCGCTCGCTGGTGACGTAGTAATTCACGCCGATGACGTCCGGCGGGCAGGGATTGTCGCGGAACCAGAGGAACTCGGATGCATCGATGCCGGTCTTGGTGAGGTAGCTCCAAAGCTTGTGCTCGGGGCCAATCATGCCGCACAGCAGGTCCCAGGCCAGCCAGCGGCGCTCGTTGTAGAAGTCGGCCACTTGCGCCAGTTCGGGCGTGCTGTAGGTCTTGCCGAGGTCGTCGGTTTGCACCAGCTTGGCGTTCGGATTGACCTTGCGGATTTCGCGCATGCACAGCACCACGGCGCGGCACTGGATGAGCAGGGCTTCGATGAAGCTGCGGTCGTCCCGGGCGTGCGGGTACCAGACGCCGTACAGGCCGGCGAAGCGGGCGGTGGTGCAGGGCTCGTTGACCGGGGTGTAGTACTCGAGCCAGGGGTAGCGTGCGGCCACGGCGCCGGCGTACTCGGCCAGGCGTTCCGGGAAGGCCGGGTCCATCAGGCTGGTGTCGCGCGGGCCGCTGCCGTGGTGGATCAGGCCGGCGATCGGGGTGACGCCGGCCTCGCGCAGGGCGGGCAGGCGTTCGTCGGGCCAGGACCAGTCGGCCTTGGCGATGCCCTCGGGGGCGGTGCGCTCCCAGAGGATGGGGTAACGGATGGCGCGGATGCCGAGCGAGGCAAAGCGGCCGATGTCGCAGGCGCGCAATGCGTGGCCATTGCGGTCGAGCTGGCTGAAGTAGTCGTCGCGGACGCGGTTGACGGTGCATTCGAGGCCGCCCCAGAGTTCTAATGGACGGGATTGGCTGTTCAGGCTCGTATTGGTATTCATAAATCACCACTCTTTATATTTTTGACAACAACGAAATTTTTAGATGGCAGCCGGAAGCAAAAAGTTCGCTCAGTCCGGTGCGGTTCGCCGGGTCCCCCTGTCCCGGTCAATGATGCCGATGGCGTAACGCGCGGTTGACAGCGCGTCGCCAACCTGCAACCATGCCATCCATGAATTTTTTGAAACCACATCGTTCGCTCTGCACCTGGTGGCGCCGCTGACAGCGCGCGGCCCAGAGATGATGTGACTCGATGAACGCCGCCTCGATTCAGGTGGCGTTTTTCGTTTAGCGCGGCAGGATCGGGGCACAACAAGGAAACCCGATGAGCCAGCAACACACCCCAGCTTCAACCCAGCATCCAGCGCCAGCGCCCGTCATCCTGACCGGCGACCGGCCGACCGGCCCCTTGCACCTCGGCCACTTCGTGGGCAGCCTGCGCAACCGCGTGGCCTACCAGGACCAGTACCGCCAGTTCGTCATGCTCGCCGACGCCCAGGCGCTCACCGACAACATGGACGACACGAACAAGGTGCACCGTAACGTTGTCGAAGTCGCGCTTGATTACCTGGCAGTCGGTATCGACCCGTCGCGCTCGACGATCTTCATCCAGTCCCAGGTTCCGGAACTGGCCGAGTTGACATTTTATTATTTGAACCTGGTGACTGTCGCACGCTTGGAGCGTAACCCGACTGTCAAGACGGAGATTGCGCTGCGCGGCTTCGAGCGCGACATTCCTGCCGGCTTTCTGACCTACCCGGCCAGCCAGGCCTCCGACATCAGCGCCTTCAAGGCCACCCTGGTGCCGGTGGGCGAAGACCAGATCCCGATGATCGAGCAGTGCAACGAGATCGTGCGCCGCTTCAACCGCATCGCGAACCGCGACATCCTGGTCGAGTGCAAGGCCCTGGTGCCGGAAATCGGCCGCCTGCCCGGCATCGACGGCAAGGCCAAGATGAGCAAGTCGCTCGGCAACACCATCAACCTGGGCGACAGCGCCGACGCGATCCGCGCCGCCGTCAAGCAGGTCTATACCGACCCGCTGCACCTGAAGGTCGCGGACCCGGGCCACCTGGAAGGTAATGTCGCCTTCCTCTACCTGGACGCCTTCGATCCGGAAAAGGAAGCTTTGGCCGAAATGAAAGCCCACTACACCCGTGGCGGCCTGGGCGACAGCGTGGTCAAGAAGCGCCTCGACGTGGTGCTGCAGGAAATGCTGGCGCCGATCCGCGCCCGCCGCGAAGAGTTTGCCCAGGACAAGGGGCAAGTGCTGCAGATGCTGAAGGAGGGCACGATGAAGGCGCGCGAAACCGCAGCGCAGACGATGGACGAAGTGCGCCGCGCGCTGGGCCTGTCTTACTTCTAATCTATTTCTGATGATGTTCAGGCGTACCCGGCCTGTCTGTGCCGGTGCGCCTTCCTCCACGCCGTTCGCCCGCTTTCCGATACCCCCGGTATCGCATTCCGCTCCTTCGTTCTGCCAGCTGGCTCTCCGCTTTGACATGTGACAAGCTGCGCTCCATCGTCAATCGAGGAGAACGTCATGTCGAAAGGGTTGCGCTTGACCGAGCGCTGGATGGGCCGCGCGCTGTGGCTGGTTGCCTTCATTTTCGCCGCCTTCCTGATCGGCCTGGGCGGCAAGATCGTCGAGAACTTGTGGGACGTCGAGGCGCCCCTCACGGTCGAGCAGTTCATGGACCCGCAGCGTCTCGCCGCGCTGCAGTCCCAGCGCGATGCGGCCGAACAGAAGCAGGCCGCCTCCCGCGCCGCACTCCAGCAGGCCGAGCAGCAGCACGAGGTGGCGCGCTCGAACACGGCCTCGGCCAGGGCCTCCTTCGATAACTGGCTGGCCACGCGCCGGGTCACGGCGCGGCCCGACCAGGACACCGAACTCATCAACCGTACGAAAGCCCTCGACACGCTGGAAGCCGGGGAGCGCAAGGCCCTCGGCGCCGTCGAGGCCCAGCGCCAGGCCATGCTCGACGCCACCCAGCAGGCCGAAAGCACGGAACGCAACTGGCAGGCGCTGGAGCGCCCGGCCGTGCAGGCGCACTACGAGGCGGCGCGTTCCAAGGAATTGCGCGTGTTCCTGTACCGGCTGGCATTGACCCTGCCGCTGCTGGTAATCGCCGGCTGGCTGTTCGCACACAAGAGGAAGAGCACTTACTGGCCGTTTGCCTGGGGCTTCATCTACTTTGCCCTGTTCGCCTTCTTCTTCGAGCTGGTGCCGTATTTGCCCAGCTATGGCGGCTATGTGCGCTACGTGGTGGGGATCGTGGTGACGGTGGTGGTAGGGCGCTACGCGATCGTCTCGCTGCAGCGCTATCTGGCGCGCCAGAAGGAAAGCGAAGCCTTGCCCGACGTGGCGCGGCGCCAGACCATGCGCTACGACCTGGTCCTGCAACGCCTGGCCAAGAGCGTGTGCCCGGGCTGCGAGCGCACGGTCGACCTGAAGGATACGAGCATCGATTACTGCCCGCACTGCGGCATCGGCCTGTTCGACCGCTGCGGCTGCTGCAATACGCGCAAGAACGCGTTTGCGCGGTTCTGCTTTTCGTGCGGAACCGCGGCGAACACGACGCTGGCGGATTGACGGCCCGCTGGCGGATCAACGCCCTGCGGCTGGCGAGGTGCCGGCCGCAGGGCGCTGCTGACTACATATTAATTACTTACCGCTTACTGCTTATCTCTTCAGGCGCTTAGTCCTGCAGGTCGGCCGGCACCTTGCCGCCGTTTTCTGCCAGCTTCTTCATGACCTGCTTGTGCAGCCAGATGTTCATCGAGGCCGAATCGCCCGTGTCGCCGCTGTAGTGCAGTTCGGCGGCCAGTTCCTTGCGCGCAGCCAGGCTGGAGTCGAGGTCGAGCAGCTTCATCAGGTCGACGATCGAGGTGCGCCAGTTCAGCTGCTGGCCCGAGGCCTTGAGCTTGGCGTTCAGGATTTCTTCCACGTCCACCTGCTGGTTCAGGGTAGAGGCAGGCGCGGCGGCGGCCGGTGCGGTGGGCGCCGGGTTCGGTGCGGCCTGGCCGGCTGGCTGGGCTGGTGCGGCCGGAGCTGGGGCGGCGGCTGGCGCGTTTTGCTGTTGCGCCGGCGCTGGAGCCGACTTCTGCGGGAAGATTTTATGGAAGATATTGCTCAGGATGCCCACATTGTTCTCCTTTTCGGGGGTGGAAGTTGAATTGCGGCGCTGGATGCCCTGCGCCATGGCGCCGAGTGCAACGGCCAGCGCGGTAGCGCCGATCGCCTTGACCGCGGTCGGGTGTTCGGCGTAGAACTCGCCCATGCGGTCGAGGATGCCCGGGTTTTCCTTCTGCGCCTGTTCGGCGATGTCCTTGATCTGCTGCTCGGAGACTTGCGAAGCCTGTTCCGGCGTCACTTTGCCACCGTTCCCACCAAAGAGCCCGCCGAGTTTACCCAGCAGCCCAGGGCCGGCGCCGGCAATCAGCTGGTTCAGCATGCCTGCGCGCTGGTCCGGATTGCTGTTGCCGAACATCTGGGCCAGCATCTGCGGGAAGGGTGGCGTCTGGTCGGAACGCAATGCCTGGGCCAAGCCCTGCGCGAGGGTGTCGCGCGGCGCCGCTTGCGCTGCGCGGTCGAAGTCGTCCGATGCCTGCGCGGTATTCGCGCCGCCGCCCAGGTATTGCCCGAGCAAATTCCCTAAATCAAAACCCATGTGTCCTCCTGCTTCATTGACGTTGAAAAGAGAGCGTAAGACGGTTGAGCACCGGTTTTCGGTACGCTGACGAACCTACAACAGACAAAAGCCGCCAGTTGCTGCCTGCTGGTAATTAATTGGCGCTCGCGCTAAGCTGGCCGCATGCCTTATCTGCCTCTCCTCCTGTTTGCCCTGCTGTATGCCGGCGCTACCCTGGCCTGGGACTTGCCGCCGCTGGTGGCGGGCGCCTATGCCGTAACCAGCCTGAGCTGCTTCGTTGCCTACGCTATCGACAAATCGGCGGCACGCAAGGGTGGCTGGCGCACGCCCGAGCGGACCCTGCTGCTGCTTGGCCTGGTGGGCGGCTGGCCGGGCGGGCTGCTGGCCCAGCAATGGCTGCGGCACAAGTCGGCGAAGCGCTCTTTCCGGACAATGTTCTGGGCGACGGTGGCGGCGAACGTGGCGGGCTTCCTTGTCTTGTCTTCGAGGATGGCCGCACCATGATGGTTCCCGTTTGGTCGTATCCGGTACGCGTGCTGGCCCACCGCGGCGGCGGCACGCTGGCGCCGGAGAACACCATGGCCGGGCTGCGCGAGGGCATGCGGCGCGGCTTTCGCGCCATCGAGTACGACATCATGCTGGCGCGCGATGGCATAGCGGTGGTCATGCACGACCCCTATCTCGGGCGCACGGTGGCCGGGGCGGGGAATGTGTTCGACTACGACGCGCTGGAGCTGGCGGCAATGGATGCCGGCAGCTGGTTCGCGCGTGCCCACGATGGCGAGCCGGTGCCGCTGTTCGTCGAGTTTGCGGGCTTTTGCAAGGCGCATGGCGTGTGGATGAACATGGAGATCAAGCCGGCGCCGGGATATGACATCGAGACCGGTGGGGCGGTGGCGCGGATTGCTGCCGGGATGTTTGCCGATGAGATTGCGGCGGGGCGGTGGGATGTGGTGCCTTTATTATCTTCGTTCAGCGAGCTGGCGCTGGAGGCGGCGCGCGAAGTGGCGCCCGAGGTGCCGCGCGCGCTGTTGATGAGCGAGTTGCCGCCGGATTGGGAGCGGCGGGTGCAGGCGCTGGGGGCGGTGGCGCTGCATGTGAATCACCGGCACTTGACGCGCGAGCTGGCGCTGGCGGTGAAGGGGGCGGGGTATGCGCTGTTTTGCTATACCGTCAACGAACCGGCGCGGGCGCGGGAGCTGCTGGGCTGGGGTGTGGATGCGTTCTGCACCGACCGCATTGACCTGATCGGACCGGATTTCATTTAACGCTGGCACCTGGACTGGATACTCGAATACGGGGGGGTAGGGTGGGCACTTGTGCCCACGCGGTCTCATCAAGTGATCATCGGCGCCGCTTGAAAACCACGTGCATACGCAAATGGGGCTGTTGCCTGGGCCGTTATCGGTATCTTCAATCCGCGTGGGCTCAAGAGCCCACCCTACGAGGTTGTGAAAAAATCGCCATGGCGGCGTTGCGNCGCTTGAAAACCACGTGCATACGCAAATGGGGCTGTTGCCTGGGCCGTTATCGGTATCTTCAATCCGCGTGGGCTCAAGAGCCCACCCTACGAGGTTGTGAAAAAATCGCCATGGCGGCGTTGCGTCGTCTCGCCGTACGCTCGTACTGTCTTCGACTCGGCGCCTTGCCCTGACAATTTTTTCACAACCTCTACCAGTGGCAAAACCCCGCCTTGCACGCCATGCAAATAAGTCACAACTGACTGATATAATCGTTTCTTTATATACCGTACTGCTCTCTTTCCGCATCCGCCAACATGAAATCTTCCGAAATTCGCGAAAAGTTCCTCAAGTTCTTTGAGTCCAAGGGCCATACGATCGTACGGTCCAGCCCGCTCGTGCCGGGCAACGATCCGACCATGTTGTTGACCAACAGCGGAATGGTGCAGTTCAAGGACGTCTTCCTCGGCCTCGATTCGCGCCCCTACAAGCGCGCCACCACCGTGCAGCGCTGCGTGCGCGCCGGCGGCAAGCACAACGACCTGGAAAACGTCGGCTACACCGCGCGTCACCACACCTTCTTCGAAATGCTGGGTAACTTCAGCTTCGGCGATTACTTCAAGCGCGACGCGATCAACTTTTGTTGGGAACTGCTGACAAAAGTTTACCAGCTGCCGGCGGAAAAACTGACCGTCACCGTCTACTTCGAGGACGACGAAGCCTACGACATCTGGGCCAACGAAATCGGTGTGCCGAAAGAGCGCATCATCCGCATCGGCGACAACAAGGGCGCGCGCTACGCCTCCGACAACTTCTGGCAGATGGCCGACACCGGCCCTTGCGGTCCGTGCACCGAAGTGTTCTACGACCACGGCGCCGATATCTGGGGCGGTCCTCCAGGCTCGCCGGAAGAAGACGGCGACCGCTTCATCGAGATCTGGAACCTGGTGTTCATGCAGTTCAACCGCGATGAATCCGGCGTCCTGACCCCGCTGCCGAAGCCGTCGATCGACACCGGCATGGGCATGGAGCGCCTGGCCGCGGTGCTGCAGCACGTGCACAGCAACTACGAGATCGATCTGTTCCAGAATTTGATCAAGGCCGCCGCCCGCGAAACCGGCGCCGCTGACCTGAACAACAACTCGCTGAAAGTGATCGCGGACCACATCCGCGCCGCGTCCTTCCTGATCGTCGACGGCATCATCCCGAGCAGCGAAGGCCACGGCTACGTCCTGCGCCGCATCATCCGCCGCGCGCTGCGCCACGGCCACAAGCTGGGCCAGACCCGTCCGTTCTTCTACAAGCTCGTCGCCGACCTCGACATCGAGATGGGTTCGGCCTATCCGGAACTGAGCGAAGCCAAGGAACGCGTGGCCCAGGTGCTGAAGGCCGAGGAAGAGCGTTTCGGCGAGACCCTGGAAAACGGCATGAAGATCCTGGAAGCCCAGCTGGCCAAGGATCCGGACAACCTGGACGGCGGCACCGCCTTCACCCTGTACGACACCTACGGTTTCCCGCTTGACCTGACCGCCGACATCTGCCGCGAACGCAATATCACGCTGGATGAAGCCGGCTTCACGGCCGCCATGGAGCAGCAGAAGAAAACCGCGCGCGCCGCCGGCAAGTTCAAGATGGCTGCCAAGGTGGAATATGCAGGCGACAAGACCAAGTTCGTCGGCTACGAGTCGCTGGTGCACAACACCCACGTGCTGGCGCTGTACTCCGAAGGCGTGTCGGTGCAGGAACTGAAGGAAGGCCAGGAAGGCATCGTCGTCCTCGACACCACCCCGTTCTACGCGGAATCGGGCGGCCAGGTCGGCGACCACGGCGTCGTTGCTTCGGCAGCCGGCCAGTTCGAAGTCGAAGACACCCTGAAGATCCAGGCCGACGTGTTCGGCCACCACGGCGTGCTGCGTAGCGGCTCGCTGAAGGTCGGCGACACCGTCGATGCACAAGTGGACCAGGGCAAGCGTGCGCGCACCATCCGCAACCACTCGGCGACCCACCTGATGCACAAGGCCTTGCGCGAAGTGCTGGGCGGCCACGTGCAGCAGAAGGGTTCGCTGGTCGATCCTGATAAAACCCGCTTCGACTTCAGCCACAACGCGCCAGTGACACAGGAACAGATCGCGCAAGTCGAGCAGATCGTCAACCGCGAGATCCTGGAAAACCACCCCACCCAAGCCCAGCACATGAGCTTTGACGACGCGGTGAAACATGGCGCCATGGCCCTGTTCGGCGAGAAGTACGGCGACGAAGTGCGCGTGCTGGACATCGGTTCCTCGAAAGAGCTGTGCGGCGGCGTCCACGTGACCCGTACCGGCGACATCGGCCTGTTCAAGATCGTGTCGGAAGGCGGCGTCGCTGCCGGCATCCGCCGTATCGAAGCGGTGACGGGCGAGGGCGCGCTGGCTTGGGTGCAGGCGACCAACGCCAGGCTGCTGGCTGCCGCCTCGGCCCTGAAGACCGGCCCGGACGAGCTGCCATCGCGCATCGCCCAGGTGCAGGATCAGGTCAAGGTGCTGGAAAAGGAAGTGGCGGCGCTGAAGTCGAAACTGGCCGCCGGCCAGGGCGACGAGCTGCTGAACCAGGCTGTCGACGTGAACGGCATCAAGGTGCTGGCAGCAACGATGGAAGGCGCCGACGTCGGCACCCTGCGCGAAGCCATGGACAGGCTGAAGGACAAGCTGGGCACCGCCGCCATCGTGCTGGCCTCGGTCGCCGATGGCAAGGTCAGCCTGATCGCGGGCGTGACCAAGGACGCCACCGGTAAAGTCAAGGCCGGCGAACTGGTCAACTTCGTCGCCCAGCAAGTGGGCGGCAAGGGCGGTGGCCGTCCGGACATGGCGCAAGCCGGCGGTACCGATCCGGCTGGACTTCCGCAGGCGCTGGCCGGTGTGGCCGGCTGGGTGGGCGAGCGCGCGTAAGCATTCATCCTCTCCAGGAAGCCTGCTCCAGGAACGCCGCGTCATGCGGCGTTTTTTTTGGCCCGTCCGCCACGCACGATTGCGTATGCAGGATGACTAGGCATTGCCGCCTGGTCATCTCATCCTTACAATCCCTTGGTTATTTGCTACTTCAAGGAATACGCATGCGACGCCATGGGCTTGCTGCACTGCTGCTGTTCGTGACTGCCTCCGGCGCGCCGGCCTGGGCCAGGGCGCCGGCCGGCGACACCGTCACGGGCGCACAGGACCACCCGCTGCTGTCGCGCTACGAAGGCGCGACGATGGTCGGCTACGAGGTCAAGGCTTTCGACGCAGCCATGTTGCCGGCCGGCAAACGTTACCACGACAAGGAGCGCCGTCCGGTGTTCGAGAAGTCGTTGACACTGGAAGGCAAGCTCACCCGGATTGCCTACAACTACCCGGCGGAACGCTCTCCGCTCGAGGTCATGCGCAACTACCAGGCTGCGCTGGACAAGGCCGGCATGAAGACCGTGTTCACCTGTGCCAAGGAAACCTGCGGCGACGATTTCGGCGAATACTGGCTCACCCAGCGCCTGGGCAACAAGTTTGTCAAGGGCAGGCATAACGAGTGGTCGCCGTTCAATTATGGCCGGCGCGACATGCGCTACCTGCTGGCCAGCGGTACGCGTCCGGATGGCTCGGCGGTGCACGTGGCCACGTATGTCGTCGCGCCGGTGAAGAACTTCAAGGGCGGCATCTATCTCGAGATCGTCGAGGGCAAGCCCATGGAAACCGGCAAGGTCGCCGCCAACCTGAACGCGGCCGAGATGGCCAAGGGCATCGCCGATGAAGGCAAGGTGGCGGTGTATGGCGTCTACTTCGACACCGGCAAGGCGGACGTGAAGCCGGATTCGCAGCCGGCGCTGGCCGAGATGGCCAAGATGCTGCAGCAGGACCCGAAGCTGAAAGTCTTCGTGGTCGGCCATACCGACAACCAGGGCGTGCTGGCCCAGAACCTGGCGCTGTCGCAGCAGCGCGCCGATGCCGTGGTCAAGGCCCTGGTCGCCGGCTACCAGGTCGACCCGAAACGCCTGTCGGCCAAGGGCGTGGCGGCGTATGCGCCGCTGGCCTCGAACCGGCGTGACGAGGGCCGCCAGAAGAACCGCCGCGTCGAGCTGGTCGAGCAATAGTCGAACAATAAGCAAGTTGGTTTGCACCGTCGCAGTGCTTATTGATGAGCACATGTTGCACAGCGGTGCAAGCGTTCTGGTCATTTTTACATTCTGGTTGTACCCCTGCAACAATGTGTGACTATTTTGGTGCGCTGCGTCATACTGCCCGAATTGGAGTAGTATGCGATTTCAGTACCACCACTTTGCAGGCGAGCGATGAGCGACCTCACTATCGACATTGATACCATGGAGTTCCAGAAAGACCTGGATGCGCGCGGACTGAACTGTCCCTTGCCCATCCTGAAAGCAAAGAAGGCGCTGGCCGAGATGGAGAGCGGCCAGGTGCTGCGCATCGTGGCCACCGACACCGGCTCCGTGCGTGACTTCCAGGCATTTGCTAAACAGACCGGCAACGCGCTGCTGGCCCACACCGTTGAAAACGGTGAGTTCACCTTCCTGATGCGCCGCAAGTAAGCGTTTGCTTGCACCTTCCGGCGGGGCAGTTCCTTGCCCCGTTCGTCTTCCGATCACGCCAATTTTTATTCGTTGAGCACGATTTCGAAGGTTCACTCTAGCCAAAAATCGCACGATCGTGCTTTAATCCGGTTTGGCGGCATTTTATCTCTTATAATCTAGGCCACTTTAGCCAAGTCTACCTCTTCAATTTTTCAAAGGCACACCTATGAAAGTCCTGGTACCCGTCAAACGCGTGGTCGACTATAACGTCAAGGTCCGCGTCAAGTCCGACGGCAGCGGCGTCGATATCGCCAACGTCAAAATGTCGATGAACCCGTTCGACGAGATCGCACTCGAAGAAGCGACCCGTTTGAAGGAAGCTGGCAAGGTCACCGAGGTGGTGGCCGTCTCGATCGGTGTGCCGCAGTGCCAGGAAACCCTGCGCACCGGCATGGCGATCGGCGCCGACCGCGGCATCCTGGTGGAAACCTCGGGCGAGACCGAGCCGCTGGCCGTGGCCAAGATCATGAAGGCGCTGGCCGACAAGGAGCAGCCGCAGCTGATCATCCTGGGCAAGCAGGCCATCGACGACGACTCGAACCAGACCGGCCAGATGCTGGCGGCCCTGCTGGGCTGGCCACAGGCGACCTTCGCCTCGAAAGTGGTGCTGGAAGACGGCAAGGTCACCGTGACCCGCGAAGTCGACGGCGGCCTGGAAACTGTTGCTTTGACGCTTCCTGCCATCGTCACCACCGACCTGCGCCTGAACGAGCCGCGCTACGTGACGCTGCCGAACATCATGAAGGCCAAGAAAAAGCCGCTGGAAACCGTCAAGCCGGAAGACCTGGGTGTTGACGTCGCACCGCGCCTGAAGACCCTGAAAGTCGTCGAGCCGGCCAAGCGCTCGGCCGGCGTGAAGGTGCCGGACGTCGCCACCCTCGTTGCCAAGCTGCGCAACGAAGCCAAAGTCATCTAAATATAGGACACATCATGGTCGCACTCGTAATTGCTGAACACGACAATGGCTCCCTGAAGGGCGCAACCCACCACACCGTGACCGCGGCTGCCCAGTGCGGCGGCGACGTGCACATCCTGGTCGCCGGCTCGAACTGCGGCGCCGCCGCCGAAGCCGCCGCGCAGATCGCCGGCGTGGCGAAAGTGCTGGTCGCCGACGCGGCCTACTTCGCCGACGGCCTGGCCGAAAACGTGGCCGAGCAGATCCTGGCGATTGCCGGCTCCTACTCGCACATCCTGGCTCCGGCTACCGCCTACGGCAAGAACATCCTGCCGCGCGTCGCCGCCAAGCTCGACGTGGCGCAAATCTCGGAAATCACCAAGGTCGATTCGCCCGACACCTTCGAGCGCCCGATCTACGCCGGTAACGCGATTGCCACCGTGCAGTCGACCGACAGCGTGAAAGTCATCACCGTGCGCGGCACCGGCTTCGACGCTGCTCCTGCCACCGGTGGTTCGGCTGCCGTGGAAACGATCGCAGCGGCTGCCGACTTCGGCAAGTCGAGCTTCGTGGGCCGCGAGCTGGCCAAATCGGACCGTCCGGAACTCACCGCAGCGAAAATCATCGTTTCCGGTGGCCGCGGCATGGGCTCGGGCGACAACTTCAAGCTGCTCGAGCCGCTGGCCGACAAGCTGGGCGCCGCCATGGGCGCCTCGCGCGCCGCCGTCGACGCCGGCTACGTGCCGAACGACTGGCAGGTTGGCCAGACCGGCAAGATCGTCGCGCCGTCGCTGTACATCGCCGTCGGCATCTCGGGCGCGATCCAGCACCTGGCCGGCATGAAGGACTCGAAGACCATCGTCGCCATCAACAAGGACCCGGAAGCGCCGATCTTCTCGGTGGCCGACTACGGCCTGGTGGGCGACCTGTTCGAAGTGATTCCGCAACTGGTTCAAGAGCTGGGTTAATTTGTGATGGTGGGTTCGAGAACCCACCCGACGGTGCTTGTAGGGTGGGTACTTGTACCCACCATTTGCGCGCACCGTTACGAACGAGATACACACAGGCCACGCTGCCCATCCGGCTGTCGTGGCCTGTTTTACATCCATTCTGAGGAGATATCGTGAGCTACCAAGCCCCGATCAAAGACATGCTGTTCGTCATGAACGAACTGGCCGGCCTGAACGTCGTGTCCCAGCTGCCTGGCTGCGAAGACGCGACCATCGACACCGTGGAAGCGGTGCTGGAAGAGAACGCGAAATTCTGCGGCGAAGTCATCGCCCCATTGAACCACCCGAGCGACAAGGAGCCGAGCTTCTGGCACGACGGCCAGGTGACCACCGCCGCCGGCTTCAAGGTCGCCTTCCAGGCCTTCGCCGAATCCGGCTGGCAGGGCGTGCAGCACCCGACCGAATTCGGCGGCCAGGGCCTGCCGAAGCTGGTATCGACGCCGTGCACCGAGATGCTGAACGCGGCCTCGATTTCGTTCGCCCTGGTGGCCCTGCTGTCGGACGGCGCCATCGAAGCACTCCTCACCGCTGGATCAAGCGAGCAAAAGGCGCGCTACCTCGAGCCGCTGGTCACCGGCAAATGGACCGGCACCATGAACCTGACCGAGCCGCAGGCCGGTTCGGACCTGGCCGCCGTGCGCACCCGCGCCGTGCCGCAGGACGACGGCACCTACAAAATCTTCGGCACCAAGATCTACATCACCTACGGTGAGCACGACATGGCCGAGAACATCATCCACCTGGTCCTGGCGCGCACGCCGGACGCGCCGCCGGGCGTGAAGGGGATCTCGCTGTTCATCGTGCCGAAGTTCATGATCAACGAAGACGGCACGCCCGGCGAGCGCAACGACGCCCACTGCGTGTCGATCGAGCACAAGCTGGGCATCAAGGCCAGCCCGACCGCCGTGCTGCAGTTCGGCGACAACGGCGGCGCCATCGGCACCCTGGTCGGCGAAGAAAACCGCGGCCTGGAATACATGTTCATCATGATGAACGCGGCCCGCTTCGGCGTCGGCCTGCAGGGCATCGGCCTGGCCGAGCGCGCCTACCAGCAGGCAGTGGCGTTCGCCAAGGAACGCGTGCAGTCGCGCGACCTCGCTGGCTCCGCCGGCCCGGTCGCCATCATCCACCACCCGGACGTGCGCCGCATGCTGATGTCGATGCGCGCCCAGACCGAGGCCGCGCGTGCGCTGGCCTACGTCGGCGCCGGCATTTCGGATGTGGCCCACTACCACGCCGACGACACCACGCGCCGCGCCAACCTGGCCGTCTACGAATACCTGGTCCCGATCATCAAGGGCTGGTCGACCGAAATGAGCGAGAACGTCGCGCGTGACGGCGTGCAGGTGCACGGCGGCATGGGCTTCATCGAGGAAACCGGCGCCGCGCAGCACTATCGCGACGCCAAGATCCTGACTATCTACGAAGGCACGACCGCGATCCAGGCCAATGACCTGGTCGGCCGCAAGACCGCACGTGACGGCGGCGCGGTGGCGAAGGCCATCATCGACCAGGTGCGCGAGACCGAGGCTGCGCTGGGCGAGCTGCAGGGCGGCGATTTTGCCGCAGATTTTGCTGCAATCAGTAAGCAGCTGGGCCTGGGTGCGGCGGCGCTGGAAGAGGTGGTCGACTTCGTGGTGGCCAACGTCAAGCCGAACATCAAGGGCGTGTTCGCCGGTTCCGTGCTCTACCTGAAGCTGGCCGGCATCGTGCTGGGCGGCTGGCAGATGGGGCGCGCAGCGCTGGTCGCGCAGAAGAAACTGGAAGCAGGCGAAGGCGATGCCGCTTTCTTGCGCGCCAAGATCGCCACGGCGCGCTTCTTTGCGGATCATATCCTGTCGGGTGCGCAGGGTCTGCGCAGCGCGATCGTCGAAGGCAGCGCCGGCGTGCTGGCGCTGGACATCGAGCAGTTCTGATCGCTCGCTTGCGATACGAAAGCGGCCTGCGGGCCGCTTTTTTGTTTTCCGTCGGGTGGGCACTCGTGCCCACCCGACGATTCAGCGCCGAGCTTGATCTCGCTTAAACGAAGCACCACAGCCGCGTTCGTAACATCACAGGCTGCCGAAGTACCGCTGGCCGAGCGGCATTTAACAAGAGGAGAGGGCGCTCAGCCGTAGGCGCCGCCGGTGTACATCAGGTCGAACAGGCGCGAGATCGTGGCGATCAGCACGGTCGCACCGACCATCAGCGTCGCTACCAGCAGCACGGCGAGGATCCAGGTCGACTCCGTGCGTTTGGCGGCGCCGGTATTGAAGCGGGCGTCCCATTTCCCGTCCGGCGTCAGGCCGATGGCCAGGGCGGCAATGAAGGCGGCGATGTACGAGACCAGCAGCGGCAGCAGCGCAAAGAACACGTCGACGCCGCCGTCGGTCCGGGTATACAGCAGGCCGGCAACGGGCAGGCTGCAGGCATGCAGCACGCCAATCCGGTCGACGCCGCCGTGCAGGTAGAAGCGGTGCGCGCCCAGCCCGCCCAGGGACAGCGCCAATGCGGTCGCCAGCGTCTTGTTCTTGTAAGGCATGCGATCGGGAGTTTGTTAAACAAAGGCGCAAGTATGGTTCATAAATATTTTAAAAGCATCACATTTTATGTAAATGCCATGTATCGAATTGACGATGCCACCACAACATGGAAATGAGGTGGGTAGCGGTGCGGCGCAAAATCAGCCATAATGCGCAATTCGGCCGGGACCGCGCGCCCTGTTGTCATATCGCTTGCCGCTGTGCGGCATTGCGCGCTATAATCGTCGGCTTTCTCCGTCCAGTACAACTTTTTGGAATTATTATGGTCGTTATCCGTTTGGCTCGTGGCGGCGCAAAAAAGCGCCCGTTCTTCAACATCGTTGCAACCGACTCGCGCAATCGCCGCGACGGCCGTTTCATCGAGCGCATCGGCTTCTACAACCCGATGGCTTCGGGCGCTGAAGTCGGCCTGAAGATCACCGCGGACCGTCTGGCCTACTGGCAAGGCGTTGGCGCACAACTGTCGCCAACCGTTGCTCGCCTGGTCGCTCAGCAGACCCCGGCTGCCTAAGTTCAGGTAAGCCTGGTTTGACCGCTTCAGCAGCAAGCGGGGCGCAAGCCCCCGACGACCTGACTCAGGTCGGGTATGTTTCCGGCGCCTATGGCATTGCCGGCGCCATCCGCGTCACGCCGTTCTCGACGGACGCCGATGCGCTGCTGAGCGTCAAGACCTGGTGGCTCGACAAGTCGGCTGACAAGTCAATCGACAAGCCGGCCCCGCAGTCCGTCACCGTGCGGACCGCAAAGATGCATGGCGGCGACGTGGTCGCCACCCTGGTCGGGATGAGCGACCGCAACCTGGCGGAGGCGCTGAAAGGCGCGGCCGTCCATGTGGCACGCAGCGCATTTCCCGAACTCGAGGAAGACGAATATTACTGGTCCGACCTGATCGGCCTGGATGCGGTCAATTTGCAGGGCGAAGCCCTCGGCAAGGTGACCGACATGATGAGCAACGGCGCGCAATCGATTTTGCGCATCGAGCCGGTGCCCGTTCCAGGCAGTGCCGAGAAGGCGCCGGAACGCCTGGTGCCCTATGTGGACCAGTTCGTGAAAACCGTCGACCTCACAGCAAAAACGATTACCCTGGACTGGGGTCTTGATTTTTGACCCCTCCGCTATGAAACGATAGTCCGATGCAGTTTGACGTCGTGAGCCTTTTTCCCGAAATGTTTGCCGCGTTGACGCAGTCGGGTGTGACCCGGCGCGCCTTCGAGCAGGAACGCTGGGGCCTGACCTTGTGGAATCCACGCGATTTCACGACTGATCGCCACCGCACCGTGGATGACCGCCCGTATGGCGGCGGCCCCGGGATGGTGATGATGGCCAAGCCGCTCGAGGCAACGATCAATGCGGCCAAGGCGCGCCAGGTCGAACGAGGCTTGCCGCCGCCGCGCGTGGTCTTCATGTCGCCGCAAGGCAAACCGCTGACCCACGAGCGCGTGACGGCCTTGAAAGACGAGCCTGGTCTCGTCATCCTGTGCGGCCGCTACGAAGCGGTGGACCAGCGTTTGCTGGACCGTGTCGTCGATGAGGAAATTTCTCTCGGCGATTTCGTGCTCTCCGGCGGCGAATTGCCGGCGATGGCATTGATGGATGCAGTGGTGCGGCTCTTGCCCGGCGTGCTGGGCGACGATGCCTCGGCGGTCGAAGACAGCTTCGTCAACGGCCTGCTCGATTCGCCGCATTACACGCGTCCGGAAGTGTATGAAGACATGCCGGTGCCGCCGGTCCTGATGGGCGGCAACCACGCAGAAATTACCAAGTGGCGCCGCCAGCGCATGCTGGAGGCGACGCTGAACAAGCGGCCGGAATTGTTGGAGCAGGCCCGCCAGGCGGGGCGCCTGACAGCCGCCGACGAAAAGTTTTTGGCCACGCTCTCGCAAGAGAGCCAGCTGAAATAAAGCACCGCTAACATGGTGCGAGGCAGACGGGCATGTTGCCCGTATGTTCAACCCCATCCTCTACCGGGCAACAGTACAGCGCCGGCAAGATGGTTTTTGGAGTCATAAGCATGAATCTGATTCAGCAACTCGAACAGGAAGAAATCGCGCGCCTCGGCCGTGCCATTCCTGATTTCGCACCTGGCGACACCGTGATCGTCAACGTCAACGTCGTCGAAGGCACCCGCAAGCGCGCCCAGGCATACGAAGGCGTCGTCATCTCGCGCCGTAACCGTGGCCTGAACTCGAACTTCATCGTTCGCAAGATCTCGTCGGGCGAAGGCGTGGAACGTACGTTCCAGCTGTACTCCCCACTGATCGCGTCGATCGAAGTCAAGCGCCGCGGCGACGTTCGTCGTGCGAAGCTGTACTACCTGCGTGAGCGTTCGGGCAAATCGGCACGTATCAAAGAGAAACTGCCGCAGCGCCGCGTCGCCGCTACCCCAGCTGCTGCTGAGTAATAGCATCTGTGGAATGAAAAAGGCATCCTTCGGGATGCCTTTTTCTTTATCTGTCCCTCGTTTTGGCTGGAGGAAATCTTTTGGTAAAGCTGCATCTCGATCCCACCCGCCTGCCGGTGGACGCCATCGCCGGCGAACCGCCCGTCGATCCGGCGCTGCTGACCGCCGCCCGCCTGCGTGCACGCTTCGCCGAGACCCTGCGCGCCTGGGATCCCGAGGCCGCCGAAGAGTTGCCGTTCCAGCCCGGTTACAAGCTGCGCCGCGCCTCGGTGCTGGTGCCGCTGGTCGACCGCCCCGAAGGCTTGACGGTGCTGCTGACCCAGCGCACCGACCACCTGAGCAGCCACGCCGGCCAGATCAGCTTCCCGGGCGGCCGCGCCGAGGAATACGATTCCTCGCCGATCGAGACGGCGCTGCGCGAATCCGAAGAAGAAATCGGCCTGCACCGGCGCCACGTGCAGATCGTCGGCGTGCTGCCCGAGTACATCACCGCCAGCGCCTACCGCGTGCGTCCGGTGGTGGCGCTGGTGACGCCGCCGTTCGAGCTGGTTGCCGACCCCGGCGAAGTGGCCGAGATCTTCGAGGTGCCGCTCGCCTTCCTGATGAACGGCGCCCACCACCAGCGCATGTCCTTCGAGCTGCCGGAAGGGGCAGGGCGGCGCAGCTTCTACGCCATGCCCTACGAGCGCTTCTTCATCTGGGGCGCCACGGCCGGCATGCTGCGCAATCTCTTTCATTTCCTGCGCGCCTGAGGGGGCGCGGCGACCATCAGGCAGGAGGATGGGGCGGGCATCCGGCTTAAGTCGTCATTAACACAGGCGCCCAGGATTTGATTATGGCGGGCGACTGCGCTATCGTAGCGGGCAGCGTGGTATTGCCATAACAAAAGAAGGATTTGCATGACATTTTTTTCCATCCTGTGCGCCTTGCTGATCGAGCAATTGAAGCCCCTGCGCGCGGATAACCAGGTCTACGGCGGCATCAAGACGCTTGCAATGCGCATCGAAGGCTGGTTCAACGCCGGCGAGCCAAAGAACGGCCGCCTGGGATGGATGTTGATGATGCTGGTGCTGGTGGTGCCGGTCGCCATCGTCTACTGGGTACTCGTCTACTACGGTTTCGTGTTCCTCGCCTTTGCCTGGAACGTGGCGGTGGTCTACCTGACCCTGGGTTTCCGCCACTACAGCCATTACTTCACGTCGATCCAGCTGGCCCTGAACCAGGGCGACGAAGCCACCGCCCGCACCTTGCTGGCCGAATGGGCGCGCATCGACACGGTAGGCATGGATGCCCAGGAAATCGCGCGCATCGCCGTTGAAAAATCCCTGATCACCACCCACCGCAGCGTGTTCGGCGTGTTTTTCTGGTTCCTGATGCCGGCCGGCCCGGCCTGCGCCGTGCTGTACCGCGTGTCGGAATACCTGGCGCGCGCCTGGAACGAGCCCGAGCATATGCGCAACGAAGCCTTCGGCCAGTTCGCCGCCAAGGCAT
Source organism: Massilia brevitalea (assembly GCF_030711405.1). Lineage (GTDB taxonomy): Bacteria > Pseudomonadota > Gammaproteobacteria > Burkholderiales > Burkholderiaceae_D > Telluria > Telluria brevitalea. Next base: position 38,766 of record NZ_JAULSI010000034.1, on the reverse strand, counting down.
TTTATTGGATCGACTGGATTCCGGTGCGCCTGACGGCGATCGCCTTTGCCGTGGTCGGCAACTTCGAGGATGCCATTTATGCCTGGCGCAATTTTGCCAGCCGCTGGGCCGACGAATCGCGCGGCATCATCCTGGCGGCCGGCGGCGGCGCCATGGGCGTGCGCCTCGGCTCCCCGTTCGAGAACGCGCCGCAACTGTTGCCGGCGGACGCCGCCCTGGTCGACCTGGGCGACGCCGAGACCGACGTCCTGCCCGGCGAAGAGCCGAACCTGCGCGCACTGCAAAGCACCGTGGGCCTGGTGTGGCGCGCTCTGATACTATGGATGATCCTGTTGCTCCTGCTTTCGAGCGTGGTCTGGCTGGGGTAGGCGTTCTGGCAGATAACGCGACTTGCGCGCAGATATTCTCCGATAGCCTGAAGTTGGCGCGCTTTACCGGCGGCCGGGCTAAAGTTCCGGAGACAGGACTCGTCCGCAGGTCTTCTATAAGATATAATACTGCCGTTGTCTCCTCCACGCAGTATTCTTGTATCAGCAAGCAGCACTATGGCAGACTTACCGCACACCGGGAGTGAAAGCGCCAATGGCGAATTCTTCATCCTGGGACTGACGAACAAAGGCAAGCAGTTCCGCCCCAGCGACTGGGCGGAGCGCCTGTGCGGCGTCATGTCCTGTTTCCGTCCCGAAGGCAGCGGCGGCCGCCATGCCCACCTGCAGTTTTCCCCCTATGTACACCCGACCGTGGTGAACGGCGTCAAGGCTGTCGTCGTCGACAACAAGCTGCAGAAGGCCGAACCGCTGGCGTACCACTTCGTCGTGAATTTCGCCAAGGACAACGACTTGCAAGTCGTCGACGCCTGCTTCGTCGAACTGCCGGGCGATTCAAAAGCCAAATAAGTTCCGCCAGCAGTTTGACCAAGGTCAAACTGCGCCCACTCTCCTGCATTAGCGTGGACCGCAGAGGGAGGGCGTCATCATGAACATCGGCGAAATCTGCACCACCCAGACCGTCACCTGCACGCGCGACGAAACCGTGCAGGGCGCGGCGCTCCTGATGCGCAAGCACCACGTCGGCGACCTGATCGTCATCGACCAGGCCGACGGCCAGCCGGTGCCGGTAGGCATCGTCACCGACCGCGACATCGTTGTTTCCGTTATTGCCCTTGGCCTCGATCCGGCCGGTTTGCAGGTCGACGACATCATGAGCGACGACCTGCTCAGCTGCCGCGAGGCCGACGACGTCTACGAAACCATCGAGCACATGCGCCTGCGCGGCATCCGCCGCGTGCCTGTCGTCAACAGCGCCGGCGGCTTGAGCGGCATCGTCAGCGCCGACGACCTGCTCGAATTCCTGGCCGAGGAAATGGGCGATCTGTCGCGCATCAGCGCCAGTGGCCAGGCCCACGAAAAACGCGCGCGGCATTGAGCCATACGGCGGCGCGCGGCGTTGGCGGCCCCGGCACCGATTGACCCGCAGCTGCTCACCCGTGTCTGCTTGCGCGCACCGCAATAGTGCGTGCAAGCATCTATTCATCCGGCCATCTGTTACCATCGCCGCTGGCGCGCCGCGTTGGCGGCGCATGCGCGTTCGCACGGACGCACCATTTGACGGGAACACATGATTTCGACGAGTTACCAGCGCCGCTTGCCCGCGCACCTGATCGCAGGCGCCTTTGCCTTCCTCGCCGCCGCCAGCGTCACCGCTGCTACCGCTCCCGCCAAGCCCCTGCCGAAGGGCGTCACGCTCGGCCCCTCGGTCGAAGGCATCACCGAGTACCGCCTCGCCAACGGCCTGAAGGTCCTGCTGTTCCCCGACAGCTCGCGTCCCACCGTCACCGTCAACGTCACTTACCTGGTTGGCTCGCGCCACGAGAACTATGGCGAAACCGGCATGGCCCACCTGCTCGAACACCTGATGTTCAAGGGCGCGCGCAAGAACCGCGACATCACGCGCCAGTTCGCCGACCGCGGCATGGACTTCAACGGCACCACCTCGCTCGACCGCACCAACTACTACGAAGTCTTCCAGGCCGCCAACGACAACCTCGACTGGGCGCTGCAGATGGAAGCCGACCGCATGACCGGCTCCTTCATTGCGCAAAAGGACCTGGATTCGGAAATGACGGTGGTGCGCAACGAGTACGAGAGCGGCGAGAATTCGCCATCGAGCGTGCTGGTCAAGCGCATGGAAAGCGTGGCCTACGACTGGCACAGCTATGGCCGCTCGACCATCGGCAACCGCAGCGACATCGAGAACGTGCGCATCGCCAACCTGCAAGCCTTTTACCGTACCTATTACCAGCCGGATAATGCGGTGCTGCTGGTGGCCGGCAAGTTCGACCCGGACGCCACCCTGGCCAGGATCAGCCGCCTGTTCGGCGTGATTCCGAAACCGAAGCGCAGCTTGCCGGCTTTCTGGACCGTCGAGCCCCAGCAGGATGGCGAGCGCAGCTTTGCAGTGCGGCGCCAGGGCGACGTCCAGCTCGTGATGCTGGGCTACAAGGTGCCGTCCGCTATCCACGACGACAGCGACGTGATGGCCTTTGCCTCGTCCATCCTGGGCGACGTGCCGACCGGCCGCCTGCACAAGCAGCTGGTCGAGACCGGCAAGGCCAGCCAGGTGTTCAGCTATGGCCAGACCGGCTATGCGCCGGGGCTGCAAATGATCGGCGCCGTGGTCAAGAAGGGCGAGCCGATCGAGCCGGTGCGCGCCGCCCTGACCGAGGCGGTGGAAAGCTTTGCCGCCACGCCGCCCACCGAGGAGGAAATGGCGCGCGTGCGCCGCCTCTACGAGAACCAGATGGAGCGCAGCCTGAACGACCCGCAGCAGGTGGGCGTGGCGCTGTCGGAAACCATCGCGCTGGGCGACTGGCGCCTGTTCTTCACCGGGCGCGAACGCATCAAGACCATCAACGCGCGCGAGGTGGCGGATGTGGCGCAGCGCTACTTCCGGCGCGACAACCGCGTGACCGGCACCTTCGTTCCCGAGGATGCGCCGCAGCGCGCCACCATTCCGGCGGCGCCGAGCGTGGCCAGCATCCTGGAACAATTCAAGCCGCGCGCGGCGACCCTGGTGTCGGAAGACTTCGATCCGACCCAGGCCAACATCATGAAGCGCACGCAATTGACGCGCGCCGGCGGCGTCAAGCTGGCCCTGCTGCCGAAAAAGAACCGCGGCGAAACCGTCACCGTCGACTTGCGCCAGCACATCGGCGACGAAAAGAATTTGTTCGGCACCGGCGCGATTCCCCAACTGACCGGCGCCATGCTGACGCGCGGCACCGGCCGCTTCACGCGCGAACAGTTGTCCGACGAATTCGACCGCCTGAAGATCGTCGGCAGCCTGAGCCATTTCCAGACCACCCGCGAGCACCTGCACGACGCCCTGCGCCTGGTGGCCCATGTCTTGAAGGAGCCGGCTTTCCCGAAGGCCGAATTCGAGCAGCTGCAGAACCAGGCCCTGGTCGGGCTGGAAGCGAGCCGCGGCGAGCCGCAGGCCGTGGCGGCGCGCGCCCTGGCCGAGCACTTCGACACCTACCCGAAGGGCGACGTGCGCCATGCCAACACGTTTGACGAAGACATGGCCGAGCTGAAGGCGGCGAAGGTCGAAGACCTGGCCGACTTCCACCGCCGCTACTACGGCAGCGTGCCGGCCGAGCTGGCCATCGTCGGCGATTTCGATGCCGCCGCCGTAGTGCCGCTGGTCGACGAACTCTTCGGCAAATGGAAGGCGCAGGAAAACGTGGCCCCGGTGCTGCGCCGCTTCGAAACGATCAGCCCCCTGAAGAAGACCCTTGACACGCCGGACAAGGAGAACGGCGTCTACATCGCGCGCCTGAACCTGGACCTGAACATCGACGACCCGGACTACCCGGCCCTGATGCTGGCCAACTACGTCTTCGGCGAGGGCGGTTTGCGCTCGCGCCTGATGGACCGTATCCGCCAGAAGGATGGCCTGTCCTACGGCGGCGGTTCCCAGCTCGACGCCGGTGACCTCGACCGCGCCGGCAGCTTCGCCATCAGCGCCATCGCCGCCCCGCAGAACCTGGTGAAGCTCGACGCCGCCGTGCGCGAGGAACTGGCGCGGGTGCTGAAGGACGGCTTCACGGCCGCCGAGCTGACTGGCGCGAAATCGGGCCTGATGCAGCAGCGTATCCAGACCCGCGCCGACGACGGCGCCCTGGCCACCGGCTGGACCGCCTACCTGTTCCGCGACCGCACCTACGAATGGTCGCGCCAGTTCGAGGACAAGCTGATGGCAGTTACGCTGGTGCAGCTGAACGCTGCTTTCCGCAAGGCGATCGACCCGGCGAAATTGTCGGTTGTGGTGGCCGGCGACCAGCAAAAGGCGAAACCGGCGCCCTGAGCCTGTTGCGCCGCACCGACGCACGATTGAACAAAGGACAGCTTCCGGTTATGATGTTGCCCGCAGGCATCATTTGGGTGACCAGGAGTCGATGTACATGAAGAACAAGAATAAAGCGGAACCGCCTCCGGCCACGTTTGCCGGCAAGGTTGCGCTGGTAACGGGCGGCGCGAGCGGCATCGGGCGTGCGACGGCGCTCGCCTTTGGCCGCGCCGGCGCCTCGGTGGTGATTGCCGACGTGTCGGTCGACGGCGGCCACGCAACCGCGGCCATGATCGTGGAAAACGGCGGCAAGGCGCTGTTCGTGCAGGCGAACGTGACCCGCGCGCAGGACGTCGAGATCCTGCTCGACAAGACCGAGTATCACTACGGCCGGTTGGATTGCGCAGTCAATTGCGCCGGCCAGCAGGCCGCCGGTGCGCTGCTGGACGAGATCGAGGAAGACGATTTCGATCGCCTGATGGACGTCAACGTCAAGGGTGTCTGGCTGTCGATGAAATATCAGCTGCGCCGCATGAAGGAGCAGGGCGGCGGCGCCATCGTCAATTTGTCGTCGAGCTATGGCCTGGTAGGCGCGCCTTCGCAAGGCGCGTATGCGGCCAGCAAGCACGCGGTGGCCGGCCTGACCCGCACCGCCGCGGCCGAGTACGCCAAGGATGGCATCCGGGTCAACGCCCTGTGCCCGGGCGCGGTGCGCACGCCGATGCTGGCGCGCGCACTGGGCGGCGAAGCGGCGCTGGAAAAGAAACTGCGCGCCGCGCACCCGATGGACCGTTTCGCCGAGCCGCACGAGATTGCCGACGCCATCCTGTGGCTGTGCTCCGAGCAATCCTCGTTCGTCACCGGCCACCAGCTGACCGCCGACGGCGGCTTCACCGCCATCTGATTACTCCGCCACCCCATCCAGCATCAGCCGCATCTGCTGCAGCATCAGGTCTGACCCGGCGCGCATTGGCACCGGTGCATTCACCGCCTTGAACCCGGCGCGCTCGTACAGGCGCAGGGCCGAGGAGTTCCCCAGCGTGACGTCGAGCTCGGCAAAACGCACTTCGCGCTCGCGCGCCCATGCCAGCGCCGCATCGAGCAAGCCGCGGCCGACGCCCCTGGCGCGGCATTCCGGCGCCACCCACATCTGGAACAGGTGCACGAGGAGGGGATTGATACTGTCCATTTTCGCCCAGACCAGGCCGGCAGGCTGGCCTTCCAGCTCGGCCACCAGGGGGCAATCCGCGCCCGACACCGCCGCCGCCGCCAGCCGCGCCGCCCAGTCCTCGGCGCTGCGGGCGCTTTCGGTGTCGAGCGTGCTGTAGAAGGCATCCGGCGCATCGGCCAGCGAGCGCAGGCGCAGCTCGCGGTAGATTGCCCATTCGTCGGGATACAGCGGACGGATGATGGGCATGCGGTTTGATGTATTCATGTCAGGAAAAAGTAGTTTTTGTTTTGCAACAATACTACCATGTCCGGCGCATGCGTGTTCAATATGATAACGATCCGGCAAGCATCGTCGGATTCGTCGGTTGGCCTGTGGGGCCGGCTCACTTCGGACGGGGATCCTTCAGGCGCGCATCCGGCGGGATCACGCGTCCGGAGCGGATGTCCTGTACCGCCAGCGCCACCGCGCGCGTGACGTTGCGCACTTCTTCCTGGAACACGGTGTCGCGGTCCAGCACATCGTGGCTCTCGGCGTACGATTCGTAGTAGCCGATAAAACGGTCGAGCTGGCCAAAGCTGCCCGAATCGACCAGGCCCATCCAGTTCAGCCAGTCCGACAGCGAGCGCCGCGTACCCTCGATGCCGGCCACGTCGCCGTGCACCACCAGGCCGAACGCGCGCCCGGCCAGGTGCTTCGGATAATCCCAGCCATCGAGCTCGATGCGCTTGGCGATCTCAGGGTCCTTGCCCTGGGTCGAGCTCGGGTCGGGGTTGCCGCCGTCGGCGCAGACCAGGCGGTCGATCATCAGCTTCAGGGTGGATGGGGTCTGGTACCAGTAGACCGGGGTCATGATGATGATCCCGTGGGCGGCGACCCAGCGTTCGTAGATCTCGTTCATCCAGTCGCCGGTCTGGCGCTCGGAATGGTTCGGGTAGCAGCTGCACGGCCAGTGGCAGAGCGGCATCGCGGTCGAGACGCAGGCCTTGCAGGGATGGATGTGGCGGTCGTAGTCGGAGGTCAGGCGGCTCAGGTCGAGCAGGTCTGCTTCGATGCCCTGGGCGGCCAGGACTTCCTTGGCCATGTTGCTCATGCGCCAGGTCTTCGATATTTCGCTGGGGCAGGTGCCGTCGTTGCGCGCCGAAGCGTTGATCACCAGCACGCGGCTGGGCGTGGCCGGGTCTTTCTGCTTCGCTTCGGCAGCCAGCAGGCGGTCGCGCGTTTGTTTCCACTCGATCGACAAATCGTAGTCCGGGTCGGTGAAGCCGGGGCCGGCCTTTACCGTGCGCGGCGCCTTGCGCTTGTCCTGGTACGCCTGCCAGGCGATTTCCTCGACCTTGGCCAATTCCCCTGCGACCGCTTCGAATGCCGGGTCGAAGAACTGCCCGATGAACTTGCGATGAAATTCGTCCCGCTCCGGCCTTGCGGGTGCCTGGCCCTTGCGCACCATTGTCATGCCGCCTCCTTGATCAGGCGTCCATTATCGAAGGGGCAAGGCGATGCGGATGTTCGTTGGCGCACCGAGGCGGGCATGCAGGATGTAAAAAAAGCAGGGTACGCTTGCGCGCCCCCGCTTTTTGCTTGCCCGGGAAAGGGCAGGCGGCCGATGCTTTTTACTGGCCGGCTGGCGCCGCCGCAGCAGTTGCCTGCGCGCCCGCGCCGGCAGGCTGCTTCAGCAGCATGGTCCAGATGCGCGCGGCATCCGACAGTCCGCCGCCGGCCTTCACGCTTTCGAAGGTCTTGATCGCTTCGTCCTTGCGGCCGGCCTTGGCTTGCGCCGCGCCCAGGCGCAGCCTGGCTTCGTCGGGCTGCTTCAGGCCGCCCTTGGCGATGCCTTGCTGGATGAAGCCGATTGCCTTGTCGTGCTGGCCCATGGTGCTGTAGGCCCAGCCCAGGTTGACCAGGCCGGCGCCGGTCTTGGCCTTGGCGGCCGAGGCTTCGCCGGAAGCGATGTTCTTGGCATCGTCGGCGGCGCCCTTGTTGGCGCGGTCGCGCAACTGGCCGTGGGCCTTGGCGTTGGCGCCCTTGCCCAGCACGCCGGCAGAATAACCTGCGTCCATCACGTTCTTGGCTTCGGTCGGGAAGCCGTCGCGCAGGGCGGTCTCGGCCAGGTCGACGTAGTCTTCCTCGCGCAGGGTCTTCATGGCGGCGAACTCGAGGCGCAGCACGGTCATGAAGTTATCCTGGCTGAAGCCCGGCTTCTTGATCACGCCTACGCGAATCAGTTCGCTCCAGTACTCGTCGGTCGGATAGAAGGCCACCATCTTCTCGACCGCGGTATTGTAGGCGGCGGTGTCCTTCGACTCATGAGCGGCGCTGATCAGCAGCTTCAGGTCTTCCTGGGTCGGGGTCTTGCCGGCCTTTTCGTTGTCGGCGATGGTCTGCAGCAGCTGGGTCTTGGCGCCGGTATAGTCCTTGCCCAGGTACATGGCGCGCACCAGCAGCGGACGCGCGGTCGTCATGTCGCCGCCCATCGTTTCATAGCGCTTGAGCTGCTCGACGGCGGCAGGGTAGTTCTGTTCCTTGTAGCGGATGTCGGCAACGGCCAGCACCAGCTTGGACTGCGACTCCTTTGGCTCGAAGCCGGAGTTCAGGACTTCCTCGATGGCAGTGGCCAGGGCGGCATTGTTGCCGGAGACCGAGGCGGTCACCATCTTGACGCGGCTGATGGCGTAGTTTTCGTAAGGCGTCCGGTTCGGGAGCGCTTCGGCCTGGGTAACGCGGTTCTGCAGCTCGGTGACGTTCTTGGCGGCCACCAGTTGCTGGACCTGGGCCGAATCGATCAGCTTGTACAGTTCCGGGCGCACCGTGTTGGCCGCAGCCGCCGCAGGGGCGTCGGCTTTCTGGGCGTGGGCGCTCGTCATCAGGGCAGGCGCGGTGTTCAGGCCGACGGCAGCCAGCAGCAGGCAGAGGCGAGCGAGGCGGAAATGGGACATGAATGATCCTTCTAAAAAGATGAACGTTAAATAAGCCGCGGCAAGGTGGCGTTTTTGCCAAGCTTGAGCAAACGCGCATTGTCCCATAAAACGGGCCGGGACCCTGCGGCGCTATTGTGCCGCAGGGTGCGGCCCTGCGGGGGAGCGGTTACATTGCGTTACTGCGAGTAGATCGCGGCAACATCCAGCTGTCAAAAACCGGGCACCGGGCAATGTCCTTCGGCCTCGATGCTGCCGGCCAGCCAGGCATTCACGGCGTCCAGCGCCGGGGCCGCGAAGCCGTAGGTCATCAGGGCCGGGGCCGCGAAGTCGAGCGCCTGGTAGGGATTCCACAGGGCCAGGTGCAAATCGGGGCGCCAGGTGTCGCGCGCGTGCGGGCCATAGCGGCGGCGCGAGGTCGAGGCCAGGATCGTGAAACGGCCATCCTGGGGCAGGGCGTTCCAGTCGAAGGCTTCGGCGTCGGCGAAGGTGACCAGCTCGACCTCGAACAATTGCCCGAGCGAAGCGGCCAGCGTGGCCGCCGGCACGCCGGCTTCGGACACGCCGTCGCTGACCACATCCTGGCGCGCCACCAGGCGGATCTTGCTGCCGGGCGCGGGACGGCGCACCGCGCCGCGCGCGCTCAGGCCGCGCTGCCAGGCGCGCGCCATCAGGGCGCGGTCGGCGCTGTCGGTGTCCTGGAACGCGACAGCGTCGGCTGTGCCGGCCGGGTGCCCCGCTGCCAGCGCAGCCAAGCGCGCCAGTTTCTGCTCGACCTGTGCCATCGGCAATTCACCGGATCCGATGGCCGCAGCAATCGCCGCCACCGTTTCTTCCTGGGTCACGCGCGAACCGATCGCCATCACCATGTCGGCGCCCGCCACCAGGGCGCGCACGGCGGCCTGGCCGGCGCCGTAGCGGTGGGCGATCGCGTGCATGTCCATGCCGTCGGTGATCACCACACCCTGGTAATCCCACTGTTCGCGCAGGATGCCGGTAAGGATGGTGTGCGACATCGTAGCCGGGTACTCGGGGTCGAGCGCGGGGTAGACGATGTGGGCGGTCATCATGGCCGGCGCCGGCGTTGTACCTCCCGCTGCCATCCGGAACGGTGCGAACTCGAAGCGTTCCAGTTCCGCCAGCGGCTTGTCGACGGTGGGCAGCGCCCGGTGCGAATCGACGTGGGTGTCGCCGTGGCCGGGGAAGTGCTTGACGCAGCAGGCCACGCCTTCGCTTTCGCTGCCGGCCATCCAGGCCAGGGCGATGCGGGTGGCGGTTTCCGGGTCGGCGCCGAAGGAACGCTCGGCGATCACCGGGTTGTGCGGGTTGTTGTTCAGGTCCAGTACCGGGGCGAAGTTCCAGTTGAAGCCGAGCCCGCGCACCGCGCGCGCCACCGCCGCGCCGACCTCGAACGCCAGTTCCGGATCGTTCGCCGCGCCCAGCGCCATCGCCGAGGGCGGGGCCGGCACCCAGGTCGAGCGCACCACGGCGCCGCCTTCCTGGTCGAGCGCGATCAGGGCCTGTTCGCCCATCGTGTCGCGCAGGGCGCCGGTAAAGCCGGTCAATTGCGCGGCATCGAGCATGTTCTGGCGGAACAGGCAGGCGCCGCGGATGGCGTTCTGGCGCAGGAAGGCGGCCGTGTCGTCGTCCAGTTCGGTGCCGAACAGGCGCACCATGATCAACTGGCCAGCGATGTTCCTCAAGTCGTCCATGGTCTGCTTCATCGGCTCAGTTGGTCCTGGTGACTTTGCTCAGGTGGCGCGGGCGGTCGGGGTCGAGGCCGCGTGCCTTCGACAGCTGGGCCGCCATCACATAAAAGGCCTGGATCGCGACGATCGGGTCGAGGTCCGGGGTGGCTGCCACCGGCAGGGTCAGGTCGCGTTCGGCCACGTCTTCCGGCGCGGCCAGCAGCACGCGCGCACCGCGGCCGCGCATCTCGCTTGCCAGGGCCAGCAGGCCGGCCTGGGCCGGGCCGCGGGTGGCGAAGATCAGCAGCGGATAGCCTTCCTCGATCAGCGCCATCGGACCGTGCTTGATCTCGGCGCCGGAAAAGGCTTCGGCCTGCAGGGCGGAGGTTTCCTTGAATTTCAGGGCCGCTTCCAGGGCAATCGGGAAGCTGATGCCGCGACCGACCACCATGATGTTGCGCGCCGGGGCCAGCACCTCGAAGGCGGCCGACCAGTCGGCCTGGCTGGCCTTGCGCAAGTCGTCGGGCAGGGCGGCCAGGCCGGCGCGCAGCTCGTCATCGTCCTGCCACTCGGCCACCAGGCGCGCGCCGGCCACCAGGCTGGTGATGAAACTCTTGGTGGCGGCCACGCTGTGTTCCTTGCCGGCGTGCAGGGGCATGCTCCAGGCGGCGCTCTGCGCCAGCGGCGATTCGGCATCGTTGACCAGGGCCACGGTGGTGGCGCCGCCGCCGCGGAAGTACTGGATCGGCTCGACCACGTCCGGGCTCTGCCCCGACTGCGAGATGGCGATGGCGAGCGTGTCGCGCGTCGCCAGCGGCGATTTGTACAGGGTGACCAGCGACATCGGCAGCGAGGTCACCAGGCGGCCGAGGCGCGACATGATCAGGTAGGCGACATAATTCGACGCGTGATCGGAACTGCCGCGCGCCACCGTCACGGCGCTGTGGAAACTGGTCGAACGCAGCGTGCGGCCGAGTTCGGCGTAGCGCTCCACGTCCTGGCTCAGCTGCAGGGCAACGCAATCCCCGGCAGACAGGGCTTCCTGCAGCATCAACGAGGTCGTGGTCATACTGGTTCTCCTTCGATATAAACGGCTTTGATGTGCAGGTCGCGGCCCAGCACGACGAAGTCGGCATGGCAGCCCGGCGCCAGGCGCCCGCGCTGCGTTTCGCCGAGGTAATCGGCGGCATTCGTCGACACGCGGCGCGAGGCCTCGGCCAGCGGCAGGCCGATCTGCACCAGGTTGCGCAGGGCCCCGTCCATGGTGAGCGTGGAGCCGGCCAGGGTGCCGTCGGCCAGGCGCACGCCGCCCATGCACTTGTGCACGACCTGGCGCCCCAGCATGTATTCGCCGTCGGGCATGCCGGCGGCGGCCGTGGAATCGGTGACGCAGAACAGGTGCGGGATGGCGCGCAGCGCCACCTTGATCGCGCCCGGATGCACGTGCAGCAGATCGGGAATGATCTCGGCATATTGCGCATGCGCCAGGGCGGCGCCGACCATGCCGGGTTCGCGGTGGTGCAGGCCGGGCATGGCGTTGAACAAATGGGTAAATCCGGCGGCGCCGTGTTCCAGCGCGGCCACGCCGTCTTCATACGAGCCGCTGGTGTGGCCGATCTGGACGCGGATGCCCTGGTCGGCCAGCAGGCGCACCAGTTCCAGGTGGCCATGGATTTCCGGCGCCACCGTGATCAGGCGCATTGGCGCCTGGCGGCCATAGGCTTCGACCTCGGCCAGCGAGGCTTCCTTTGCAAACGGCGGCTGGGCGCCGAGCTTGGCGGCATTGATGTACGGACCTTCCAGGTGCACGCCCAGGATGCGCGCCTCGCCCTTGCCGCGTTCCCTGCAAGCGGCGCCGATGGCGGCCAGGGCACGCTCGATGTCCTCGGGCGGCGCGGTCATGGTGGTGGCCAGCAGGCTGGTGGTGCCGTGCCTGGCGTGCAGGGCGGCGATCACGTGCGGGGCGTCGCCGCCTTCCATCATGTCGCGCCCGGCGCCGCCATGCACATGAACGTCGATGAAGCCGGGCAGGATGTAGTCGTCGCCGTTGGCCTGCGGATCGGCCGTGCTGCCCTCGATGGCGGCAATGGTGGCGCCGGTCTCATCAAGGCGCAGCTCGCCATGGACCCAGCCGTTTGGCGTAAGGATATTGCCTTTCATTGGGGTGCGCCTCCGCCATGGCCTTCTATGTACAACGCGATCATGCGCAGCGCGCCTTTGGCCGAGTCGCCTTCGGGCGGAGTGCAGCGGGCGCGGGTGTCCTCGGGCAGCCAGGCCAGCAGGACCTCGCCCAGGCCGCCGCACAGCGACAGCGGCAGCGTACCGTCCGTGTCGAGGGCGCGTGCGATGCCGGCCACTTCGCGCCCGGCGTGTTCGAGGATGGCGCGCGCCACCGGGTCGGTCTCGCCATGGGCAACCACGAAGCGTGCCAGGCTGGCATAGGCGGTCTGGTTGGCGCGCCCGAGCCAGATCTGCACGGCGTCGCGGGTGCCGCCGCAATGCGCGATGACCTCGCGCGCAAAGGCGCCGCCGTCGACGCGGCCGTCGAGCACTTGTTCGATGTGGTTCAGGGCGCGCAGGCCCATCCAGGCGCCGCTGGCCTCGTCGCCGGCCGGAAAGCCCCAGCCGCCGACCTCGACCTTGGTGCCGTCCTCGAGCAGGGCTTCACCGACGCTGCCGGTGCCGATGGCGACGATGGCGCCGGGCTTGCCGCCGTGGGCGCCCATCAGGGTAGAGAAACCATCGGTATCGAGCACCAGTGCGGCAAAGCCGGGATTCGCGGCGGTAAATTGCGCCGCCCATTCCTTGTTGTGTACGCCCGCCAGCCCGAGACCGATACCCATCGCCGCGAGGGGCGGATCGCCGATGTCGGCCGCCGCGCAGGCTTCGCCGACGGCGGAAAGAATGGTGGTCCAGGCCTTGGCGATGCCTTGCGACAAAGCCGACGGCCCCGCCGTGGCCTGGGCCAGCTCGACGCCGTCCAGGGAAGCCAGGCGAACACGGGTGCCGGTGCCGCCACCATCGACGCCGATGAGGTATTCGATCATGAGAATAAGAGTGCCGGGGGAGGTCAGGGCACTATAGGGAGGCGGGTTCGGCTTGTCAACAGGTATTTAATTGGTATTCAATTCTCCAGGGAACTGGTATGCAAACTGGTATCGCTTCCGAATTCGATACCCGTGGGTGGGGTCATTGATGCCTGCGGCATCAATGACGAACGTGCCCACGCGGAACGATGGTAGGGTGGGCACTCCGTGCCCACGCGGAACGATGAGCAGAGTTAGCCGTCCAAATGCACATACGCGACGCAATCAGAACGTTAACACCGCTCACGCTTTACGCGTGGGCACGGGGCGCCCACCCTACGTTATTCACGTTTCACGCATCGGACGGGCGCCGCTGCGACGCCCCATCACCCCCCATTCCTCCTCCCATTCCGCTCCACCACCACCACCTCACCCCGCCCATCCCGCACCTGACTCACCCTCGCACTCCCCGGCCCATGCACACTGATATCGCTCTGCCGCACCGTCAAGCGCCGCCCCTCCAGGCTGCCCGACCCGCTCAGCTCGGCACGCAGCTCGTCGGCAGTGCCGCTCAGGGTAGCCGTCCCCGGCCCACCCATGCGCAGCACGGCGCGCCCCGCCTGCAGCCCACGCGCTTCCAGGTCGCCCGATCCCTGCACCTCGCCCTCGAACTGGCGAATGTTGCCCGCCACGCAAACATCCCCAGGCCCGTTCTGCACCGACTCCACGCGCTCGGCCTCCAGCCGGCAACCGTCGAAGTCGCCCGATCCCCTGACCTCGACCCGCAACGCGCGCGCACTGCCGCGCAGGTTCACATCGCCGGGTCCGCTCAGGCGCGCCACGGCCCGCTCCAGGCGCAAGTCCTCGCCCTCGAGGTCGCCCGAGCCGCTGACGCGCGCCGCCAGTTCCCTGCCGATGCCGGCCACCTGCACGTCGCCGGGCCCGGACATGTCCAGTTCCAGCTTGTCCGCCCGCAGCCGGCGCAAATCGAGGTCGCCGCTACCGCTGCTGGTAACGCTCAGCTCGCGCACTTCGCCGCGGGCATGGACGTCGCCCGGGCCGCTGGAAGTCAGCGTGAAGCGCGGGCCGGCAACGCGCTCGAGTTCGACGTCGCCGCTGCCGCTGGTGTCCAGGCTGCGCAGGCCGGTGGCGCCGATGCGCACCACGACTTCCTCGTTCTTCTTGCCGAAGCTGAGCTGGATAGTCCAGCGCGACTTTTGCCGCACGACCAGCTTGCCGTTGCGCACCGTGGTCTCGATGTCGGCCAGGCGCGCCGGATCGCCCGACAGTTCCAGGCCTGGCGGCCCCTCGTTGACGATCACGCGGAATGGTCCGGACAGTTCGATGGCGTCGAAGGCCGGTACGGTACGCTTCTCGGTGGTGTGGGCGCCGCGCCTGTCCTGGGCGCCGGCGGGGTGGAGCAGGGCGAGGCCGGCGCACAGGGCGGCAGCGAGGGCAATGTGCTTGCGTTGGCTATTCATGGTTTCCTTTGTTGTTTTTGTGATGAACACAGCGTCCACGATAGGCGAAACTGAACGAACATACGCGGTTCAACCGACGAACGAACAAAACCGAGGGGCCAGCGGTCGAAGAAGGGAGCTGAGCCGCGCTTGTTTTCTGGTCCCGTCGTTCGCATCTCACGTCATATCGAGGAGTTCGCATGTCCAGCCTGACTGTCCGCAAGATCGACGTCGACCTGTCCCAGGGTTTCGGCCGCCACTGGAATGGTAGCGACGCTTACCGCACCCAATTGTTCAATGCCTTGTCGATGAGCTTCCCTCGCGGTGAGCAATTGTTCATCGATGCGGTGCGCGACGTGCCCCAAGATTGCCTGACGGACCCAGTGCTGCGCGCCGAGGTCAAGGATTTCATCGGCCAGGAAGCGACCCACCGCTACCTGCACGCCTTGTATAACAAACAGCTCGAAGGCCACGGCCTGCCTTATACGCGCGAAGAAAAACTCAAGAAACGCCTCGCCCGTGTCGATAAGCTGGGAGTGCTGGATCGCCTGGCGATCACTTGCGCGCTGGAACACTACACGGCGGTGCTGGCCGATGGCGTGCTGCGCCACCCCGACTGGCTGGCCGGCGCCGAGCCGCACATGAAAACCCTGTGGTACTGGCATGCGGTCGAGGAAACCGAGCACAAGGGCGTGGCCTTCGACGCCTACGTGGCGGCCGGCGGCGGCTACCGGCGCCGGGTGGCGTGGTTCCTGCACGCCAGCATGGTGTTTGCCTACGACAGCCTCATGCAGACCTTGCACAACCTGCGCAACGACGGGCAATTGTTCCGCCTGCGCACCTGGGGCAGCGCAGTGAATACCTGGTTTGGGCGCAGCGGCCTGGCCTGGCACCTGGCGAAACCGGTGCTGGCCTACCTGTCGCCGCGCTTCCACCCGTGGCGCCACGATAACCGCAAGCTGATCGAGGATTGGCTGCAAGATAACAGCGCGTCCTGGCGCCCGGTGCGGGGCAAGGCCATGTAAGAAGCTTGCCTGCGTGCCGGGCGGGGCGGCGAGATGTCATAATGTGCCTTCCGCAAGCGGGGCGAGAGAGAGGATAAACAAGTGATTCGTTACATGGGCACGCGCAAGAACAACACCGGCGCCATTGTCTACGTCTTTATCGTGAACGGCCTCGAGAAAGAGGTGCGCGAACACGCCCTCAAGCAGCATCCGGGCTGCTACGAAGCCTTGCCGGCCACGGCCAAGGCGAAGATCGCCGCCAACCGCAACTGGCTGTCGAGGGCGTGAGCGTGGGCCGGGTGCGCATCGCTGCCGTACTGGGGCTGGCGCTGGCTTGCGCCTGTTCCTGGGCCGGCGCCGCGGCGCTGCCATCGACCTTCGAGCCGACCGTGGGCGGCGCCTTGCTCTGCCGCAGCCAGCTCGACAATGCTTATTTCCACGCCTACTTGAGCACTGCCTTCGGCCCGCCCTACAAGCACGAACAGGGCGCGTACTGGTTCAAGCTCGACGCCACCCTGTGGGGCAAGCCGGTGCAGGAAGTCATGGTCAGCGACGACACAGGCGAACTGGTGTTCGTGGCGGCCGTCGCCGACAGCAAGCCGGACGAGCTGGCCGAAGCGATCCGCACCAGCGCCGGCATCCGCCACCGCGCGGTCGACGCCTCGCCCTATCCCTTACGCGTATCAAACCCCGGCAGCGTCATCGCTTATCAGAACAACAAATCCAAAATATACTGCGCAAGATACAAACCCTTGCCGCCGGCACCCTAGCTTCGCATGTACAACCACTATTTCAGCCTGAAGGGCGCGCCGTTCTCGATCGCGCCCGACCCGCGCTACCTGTTCATGAGCGAGCGCCACCGCGAGGCGCTGGCCCACTTGCTGTACGGGATCGGCAGCGGTGGCGGCTTCGTGCTGCTGACCGGCGAGATCGGCGCCGGCAAGACCACGGTCTGCCGCTGCTTCATCGAGCAGGTGCCCGAAAATTGCCGCCTCGCCTATATCTTCAACCCGAAGCTGACCGTGGCCGAGCTGCTGCAGTCGGTGTGCGAGGAATTCCGCATCGCCGTGCCGCAAGGGCAGGGTGGCGTGAAGGCCTATGTCGACGCCATCAACGATTATTTACTGGCGTCGCATGCCCAGGGACGCAACAACGTGCTCGTCATCGACGAGGCCCAGAACTTGTCGGCCGAGGTGCTGGAGCAGCTGCGCCTGCTGACCAACCTCGAAACCAGCGAGCGCAAGCTGCTGCAGATCATCCTGATCGGCCAGCCGGAACTGCGCACCATGCTGGCGCGTCCGGAACTGGAACAGCTGGCCCAGCGCGTGATCGCGCGCTACCACCTGGGGCCGCTGTCCGAGCCCGAAACCGGCGCCTACATCGCGCACCGCATGGCAGTGGCCGGCTTCCAGGGCGCGGCGGTGTTTCCGCATGCGACCGTGCCGTTCGTGCACCGCATCACCCACGGCCTCCCGCGCCGCATCAACCTGCTGTGCGACCGCGCGCTGCTGGGCGCCTATGTCGAGAACAGCCGCGAGGTGACGAAAAAGATCCTGCGCACCGCTGCCGGCGAAGTATTTGCCGGCGAAGCGGCGGCGCCGGCCCGTGCGCCGCGCTGGCCGCTGGTGGCGGGCGGCGTGCTGGCCGGCGCCGTGCTCAGCGCCGCAGCCGCCTGGCAGGTGCTGCCGCATGGCGCCGCACCGGCACAAGTAGCGAGCGCACCGGCTGTCCCGGCACAAAAAATCAAACCGGTTGGAGCGCCTGCCGCCCCGGCAGCCAGGGCGGGCTTGCCGCAGGGGCGCGCCGAAGAAGCCGCGGCCCTGCGCGTGCTGGCCGGGCTGTGGGGAGAAGCGTTGCCGGCGGGCGAGCCCTGCCAGGCGGCGCTGCGCCGCAACCTGCGTTGCCACCAGGGCAAGGGCGGCCTGTTCGAGCTGCGCCAGCTCGACCGTCCCGCCGTGTTGACCCTGCGCGACGGCGCCAGGACGCACTACGCGGTGCTCACCGGCATGGACGAAGGCGCCGCGACCTTCGAGGCCGGCGCCAAGCGCGAGCGCATGGACCTGGCCGCGCTGGCGCTGCGTTTCACCGGCGAGTTCACCACCTTCTGGAAAGTGCCGCGCAGCTTCCGCGACCAGGTCGCCGCCGGCGACGAAGGGCCGGACGTCGACTGGCTCGCTGCCCAGCTGGCGCGCCTGGACGGCACTGCACCGCCGCCGGCGCGCCAGGCCTTTGGTACCCACACCCAGGAACTGCTGCGCGCATTCCAGGCCAAACAGAACCTGAAGGCCGACGGCGTGGCCGGGCCGCGCACCTTCATGCGCCTGAATCAGCTCGGCGGCGTGAACGAGCCGCGCCTGCTCGCCGCCGCCAGGACGGGACAATAAATGTCGTACATTCTCGAAGCACTCAAGAAGGCGCAGGCCGAACGCCAGCTCGGCAACGCCCCGGATATCCATACGCCGGCGCCCAGCCATGTTCCCGCGCCGGCTGCCGGCGCCAGCCGCAAGCCGCTGCTGGTCGGGCTGTCAGCCGGGATCGTGATTGCCGGTATCGCCGGCGTACTGGCCTGGCGCTCCCAGGCGCCTGCGCCGCAGGTGGCCGTGCCGGCTTCCACCGCGCAGGGGACGGGTGGGGTGGCTGCATCGGCCGGGGCGGCTGTCCCGGCGCCGGCGGTTTTAACGGATGCGGCTGCGCAGGCGCCTTCGTTGGCGGCAAGTGCGCCAGCGCCTGTGTCCACTGCGCCAGCTCCGACTTCGGCACCGGCTGCAGGCACCCTGGCGGCATCGCCAAACACGCCGGCGCCGACTGCCGGCGCAGCATCGCCGAGCGCGGCGGCCCCCGCCGCGGCGCTCCGTGAGCTGCCTGCGCAAGCCCCGCGCCAGGCCGCCAATGCCGTGACGGCCGCCGAAGCGGCGCCCGCGGCGCGGCCGGCAAACGCGGCGGCGCCTGCCGGGGATACGGCGCGTTCGCGCCCGTCCACCCAGCCGGATGGCAGGGCGGCCCCGGCTGCCCGGAACACTCCGGCGCCTGCCAGCGTCGCCGCTTCCAGTCCGGAAGCGGTCTACCTGCCGGCGCCTGCCGCACGTGCGCCCGACCCGGCGCCGGTGGCGCGCGCGCCCGAGCCGGCCGAGGAAAACCTGCGCACCCTGCAGCAATTGCCGGAAGCGATACAGCGCGAGGTGCCGCGGGTCAGTGTCGGCGGCTATATCTATTCGCCGAATCCCGCCGACCGCTTGCTGTTGGTCGACAAGATGCTGCGCCGCGAAGGCGAGGAGCTGGCGCCCGGCCTGGTGCTGGAGCGCCTGATGCCGAAGTATGCGGTCATGAACTACCGGGGTACCCGCTATCGTGTCGGGTATTGACGACGGCCCGGGCCCTGGCCCGGTATTGGCCGTGGTCGGCTGGTCGGGCAGCGGCAAGACGACCCTGCTCGAATTCCTGGTCGGCGCCCTTGCGCAGCGCGGCCTGCGCGTGAACATCGTCAAGCACAGCCACCACGACATCGTGCTCGAACCGCCGCAGAAGGACAGCGCGCGCCTGCGCATGGCCGGTGCGGCCGAGGTGATGATCGCCTCGCCTTACCGCTACGCCATCATGCGCGAACTGCGCGGCGCGGAAGAACCGAGCCTGCGCGAGCAGCTGGCGCGCCTTGGTCCGGCCGACCTGACCCTGGTTGAAGGCTATAAATGGGAAGCACTGCCCAAACTGGAAGTGTTTCGGCCCGGACTGGGGAAACCGCCGCTGCACGTCGACGATCCGCTGGTGGTGGCCGTGGCCTCGGACGCCCCTGCGCCCGACGCACTCGCGCCCGGCACGGCGTGGCTGGACCTGAATGCCCGCGACAGCGTCCTGGCTTGGCTCAGCAATTGGATGATGACAAAGCCTAAAGTTCGCCGGGGTTGAGCCGTTAAGAAAGGATAACCCTCTACAGGAGACCGATATGGACGTCCTCGCCATCGCCAAGCTGTCCACCACCATGGCCGAAACCGGTAACAAGCAGGAAGTTGCGGTGACCATGCTGAAGAAGCAGCAGGACATGCAGCGCTCGCACGCCGCTCAGTTGCTGGAGGGTATACAGCCGCCGCAGCCGGCGCAGAACCTGCCGGCTCATCTGGGCAACACCATCAATACCACGGCCTGAATGGCAAACGCGGCGTCACGACGCGGCGTTGTTGTATGCGCTCAGTGAAACGCGCGCAGGACGCGCGCTTCGCCGGAGTTGTCGGCGAAACGTTCATTGGCAAGGCGCGTGGCTTCCATCATGCGCGTCAATTGCGCATCCTCGAAACGTTCGAGTTCCTCGTTGGCGGCATTCAGCGCCATGGACAGCTTGGTGCGCGCATTCTGGTACAGCACGCTGGTGTAGTGATCGGTGTTTTTCAGCAGCTCTTCCGCGTTTTCGATCACGAGACGCAGGTCGCCGATCAGCCGCTCCTGCGTTTGGGGGTTGTCGTCCGGAGTATTCATTGCGTTCACCTCAACCGGTTAGTCACATCCTGGAGTGCCGGGCAATGTCCCGAGGGCCAGGTTGCAGTGTCTCGCCCCGAGGGTATTGCCAGCCGCTCTTAAAATATAAGCAAGGACTACCGGTCGCGTTTGTCTGATCTCAAACGCATGAAGCTCAGGCCGGCAGCCCCTTTACTCCACAGAAATCTGCACGTCGCCCACCCTCACGGTCTGGCCGGTGCGGATCTTGGCGGTCTTGCGCAGTTCCTGCTTGCCATCGACCGACACCGCGCCGCTGGCCACGATGTTCTTGCCAGCGCCGCCGCTGTCGCACAAACCCGCCAGTTTCAGCAGCTGGTTGAGTTCGACGAACTCGGATGTCAGTTCGAAAGTTGTCTTTTGCATTCTATCCTCGGGAAAAATTGTGGGGCGTACGGTTGAGGACGCCATTTCTGTTGGCGCGCATGCCCCACACCGTCCTTACGCCGGGTCAGGCCGCGTCATGTCGATCGGAACGATCCATTCGGAGAACTGTTCCGCGCTGACGTGGCCCGATTGCAGGGCCGCCTCGCGCAGCGTGATGCCTTCGTGCTCCGCATGCTTGGCGATCTGCGCGGCGCGATCATACCCGATGTGGGGCGCCAGTGCGGTCACCAGCATCAGCGACTGCTCCATGAGTTCGCCAATGCGCTGGCGGTTCGGCTCGATGCCCTGGGCGCAGTGCTCGTCGAAGGAACGCATGCCATCGGCCAGCAGGCGCGCGCTTTGCAGGAAATTGTGCGCGATCATGGGCTTGAACACGTTCAACTCGAAGTTGCCCTGCGAACCGCCAATGGTCAGCGCGACGTCGTTGCCGAACACCTGGCAGCACAGCATCGTCATCGCCTCGCACTGGGTCGGGTTCACCTTGCCCGGCATGATCGAGCTGCCCGGCTCGTTTTCCGGGATCGTGATTTCGCCCAGGCCCGAGCGCGGGCCCGACGCCATCCAGCGGATGTCGTTGGCGATCTTCATGAGGGCGGCGGCCAGGGTCTTGAAGGCGCCGTGGGCCGCGACCAGGGCGTCGTGCCCGGCCAGGGCGGCGAACTTGTTCTGCGCGCTCTTGAACGACAAGCCGGTGCGCGAGCCGAGCTCGGCGGCGATGCGCGGGGCGAACTCGGGGTGCGCGTTCAGGCCGGTGCCGACCGCGGTGCCGCCCGCAGCCAGCGCCAGCAGGCCGGGCAGGGAAGCGCGGATCGCGGATTCGGAAAATTCGAGCTGGGCCACGTAGCCGGAAAACTCCTGGCCCAGCGTCAGCGGCGTGGCGTCCTGCAGGTGGGTGCGGCCGATCTTGACGATGTCGGCGAAGTCGCGCGACTTCACGGTGAAGGTGCTGCGCAGGCGCGCCAGGGCCGGCAGCACTTCCTTGGAGACGGCGAGCGCCGCCGCCACGTGCATGGCGGTCGGGAAGATATCGTTCGAGGACTGGCCCATGTTGACATGGTCGTTCGGGTGCAGCAGGCGCGCTTCGCCGCGCTCGCCGCCCATCAGCTCGGAGCCGCGGTTGGCCAGCACTTCGTTCATGTTCATGTTGCTCTGGGTGCCAGAACCGGTCTGCCACACGGCGAGCGGAAATTCCTCGGGATGCTTGCCGGCAAGGACTTCGTCGGCGGCGGCCATGATGGCGTCGGCCTTGTCCTTCGGCAGCTTGCCGAGCGAGCGGTTGACGGCGGCGGCGGCGCGCTTGACCTGGGCCAGCGCGGCTACCAGTTCCGGCGCCATCTTTTCGGTGGAAATGTGGAAGTGGTGCAGGGAGCGCTGGGTCTGGGCGCCCCACAAATGGCCGGACGCTACCTCGATCGGGCCAAAGCTGTCTTTTTCGATACGGTTTTCCATTGGCGGTCCTGTTATTTCAAAGCTGGAGCTAAAGAGTGTAGCGCAACACCCGTTAATTACGCTGAGGCTACAAATTCATCCCCGCATATGGCAATTCGCCCTTTTTACCTGCTTTCCGTCCTGCTGCTTCCGTTCGCGGCGATTGGCCTTGCCCACGCTGCGGAGCTCGGCGACGCCCGCGTGCTGTCGTACATCGGCCAGCCGCTGGCCGCCGACGTCGAGCTGACTTCCGTCGAGGAGCCATCGAAACCGGTACAGGCCCATCTGGCCCGCCCGGACGTCTACCGCGGCGCCAACATCGCCATGCCGCCGGTGCTCTCCGGTCTCGACATTGCTGTGATCCGCCAGGGCGGCAAACAGTTCCTGCGTCTGGCTTCGGTCAAACCGGTTGAAAGCAAGCACTTGCACGTCTACCTGGAACTGGTCGATGGCGGCCAGCGCTCGGTACGCCTGGTGACGCTATGGCTGACACCGGATCCGAATCCTGCGCCGCCGCCGGCGCCTGTTCCGGTCGCTGCGCTCGCCCTGGCGCCGGTCATTACCCCGGTTCCTGCCCCGCCGGCTGCCGAGCCCGCCGTGCCTGCCGCGGTAGCCGCGCAACCGGCCAAGGCTGCCAAGGCCGCGGTGCCTGTGCACAAGCCCGCGCCGCCAAAACGCCTTCCCGTAGCTGTCCAGCCCACAGCCAATGAGGATCCTGCGGAGGACGCGGCGCATGCCACCCCGACGAAGCCGGCCGTTGCCGCTGCCAGGCCAGCCGTGAAACCGGATGCCGAAGCTGCCAAGACGACGGGATCAGCAGCGCCCGCAGCCTGCGCTCCGGCCTCGGCCCCGGCTGCTGCCGAGTCCAACGCCTGCGCCGTGCTGGGTGCGAAAAACGAGGCTTTGCGCCAGGAACTCGGCCATCTCGAGGACAAGGTGAAAGTCCTGCAGGTGGCAGCCGGCGTGAAATCGGCGTCCGAAGCCGATGCCGAAACCGTCGCCCGGGCAAATGCGAAACTCGATGCGAAAGCGCAGGCCAAGCCGGATGCCAAGCTGGATGCCAAGGCGGACGCCAAGGCGGATGCCGGCCCAAAGGCAGCGCCGCGCATCCACCGCAAGCCGAAACCGGCCGCACCGCCGGAAGAGCCGCTGCCCTGGCTGGCCATCGGCGGCGCGCTGGCGGGCCTGCTGGCGCTGGCCGGCCTGTTCCTGGTGTGGCGCCGCCGCCGCGCGGCTGCCGGCAAGGAACTGAGGACGGCGCGCGAACCGGAAGTAGTGGTATTGCCCCAGGACGGCGGGCCGGCGAAGCCGAGCTTGATGGCCGTGTTGAAAGCGCGCCTGGCGGCGTTGCGGCCCCGAAAGCGCCCGGCGCAAGCTGCGCGTACCGAACCGCAAGCCGCCGACGATCAGCCGCTTGCCCAGCCGCTTACCCAGCCGGAATGAGCCGCCGGCAGGGCCGAAATGGGCGCGCACGAATTGGTCTACACAAGCTGAAAAATTCGGTTATACTGAATTCGCTGGTTAATAAAACCACAAAAAACGGCCTCAGGATCTGGCGCAGCCACCACCGATAGCGTGGCGCGGGAACCAGATGTACGTCGCAAGATGCCTGTGTACGGAAGCGGTTGTCTGCCAACAGCGGCAGTCGACGCCGGATGCAACCGGCAAAGAGGCGGCACCGGGACTAGCCTGGTGTTCGCTCTCCGAATTCATGCAAACGGATGCATTCCGCGTGCAGCAAAGCAAAGGCGCCCATGGGCGCCTTTTTTGTTGCTTGCCTGGTTTTCCAGGCCATACCACCCGCCCAACAAAAAAGCGCCCGCAGGCGCCTTGTTCGTTCGAGCAGATCCGGCTCAGTGCGCGCACATCGCGCGGTCGAGCTGGCCCATCCATGGCTCGGTGATGTCGCGGATCGCGCGGTCGTTGGCCATGATCTGCTTCAGCAGGTCGATCTTGCGCAGGCGGCGGGCGCCCTCGAGGGCAGGGACGCCGGTTGCGGCGGCGCTGGCCTGGGTGGCGCACTCGCCCTGCAGCGTGTCGAAACCGTTCCAGTCACCTGATTGTGCGGCGCCAGCCATCTTGCCCGTCAGGCCGGCAATATTTTCGTACATAGCGAGGACTTCGTTCTGGTTCATCTTGGCACCGCGACAATTTTTTCCGGCCGGATTACCGGTTGTCCTCCTTTTACGGCAGTGTTGTTGGAAACTTTAGGCCTTTTGCTACATTTTTTAGAAAATTTTTTTATCAACACCCGCCTCCGCTGCAGGTCCCTCTGATTTGCGTCATGGCGATATGATGGACAATATGTGACCGAAGAACTTCGGTCCGGAACGCCGGGTCGAATCCGAGGACGCCGAACAAACGCATCCGCGCCGCTGCAAACCCATCGCAAGGTCACCGAACAACACAAGGAAGCACATGAATACTCGCTGGACCCTGGCCAGGACCGCCGTCGCCCTGGCCCTCGCTGGCGCCGCCTGCGGTGCGCCGGCCTTCGCCGCTGCCCAGGCCGCTGCACCTGCCGCACCCGCCGCCACCAAGGCCGACAAGCCGGCCGCCATGACCGTCTTGCCCGGCGACGATTTCTTCGCCTATGCCAACGGCGACTGGCTGGCCAAGACCGAGATCCCGGCCGACCGCGGTTCCTGGAGCGCCATGGGCGCCCTGGCCGAAGACACGAATACCCGCATCGCGAAAATGATCGAGGAACTCGGCGCGGCCAAGGGGACGTCCGGCGAAGCGCGCAAGGTGGCCGACTTCTATGCTGCCTACATGGACGAGGCCGCCATCGAGAAGCGCGGACTGGCCCCGATCAGGCCGATGCTGGCGGAGATCGCCGCGATCAAGGACAAGGCGGCGCTGGTGCGCGCGCTGGGCGCTTCAGTGCGCGCCGACGTCGACCCGCTGAACGCCACCGATTTCTTCACCGAGAATTTGTTCGGTGTATGGGTCGCGCAAGGCCTGACCGATTCCTCGCGCAACCTGCCTTACCTGCTGCAGGGCGGCCTGGGCATGCCCGACCGCGCCTACTACCTGGAAAACAACACGCGCATGGCCGAGCTGCGCACCAAGTACCAGCAGCACATCGCCGCCATGCTGAAGCTGGCCGGCTTCGACAAGAGCGACGAACGCGCCGCCCGTGTATTCGAACTCGAACTGGCGCTGGCGCAAACCCACGCCACGCGCGAGGAGTCGAGCGACATCCAGAAATCGAACCATGTCTGGACCCTGAAGGATTTCGCCGCCAGAGCGCCGGGCGTGGACTGGAATGCCTTCTTCAAGGCGGCACGCCTGTCCGGCCAGGAACGCTTCCAGGTCTACCATCCGGGCGCGGTGACGGGCGCCGCGCGCTTGCTGGCACATGCCGACGTTGCCGTCTGGCGCGATTACCTCGCCTTCCACAAGCTCAATGGCTACGCCAGCCTGCTGCCGAAAGCCTTTGCCGACCAGCGTTTCGAGTTCAACGGCAAGGCCCTGACCGGCACCCCGCAGCAATCGGTGCGCTGGAAGCGCGCCCTGGCCGCCACCAACGAAGCCATGGACGAAGCCGTCGGCAAGATTTATGTGGGCCGCTATTTTCCGGCGCAAGACAAGGCGCGCGTACAAAAGATGGTCGCCAACATCATCGAGGCCTTCAGCGCGCGCATCGACAAGCTGGAATGGATGGCGCCGGCCACCCGCGCCCAGGCCCAGGCAAAAGTCAAATCGCTGTACGTGGGCGTCGGCTATCCGGACCAGTGGAAATCCTATGATGGCCTGAACGTGAAGCGCGACGACGCCTTTGGCAATGCCGTCCGCGCCGAGGCATTCCATTACGAGCAGGAACTGGCCAAGCTCGGCAGGAAGCCGCAGCGTACGGATTGGGCCATGCCGCCGCAACTGGTGAACGCCGTGAACCTGCCGCTGCAGAACGCGCTGAACTTCCCGGCCGCCATCCTGCAGCCGCCGTTCTTCGACCCGAAGTCATCCGACGCCGCCAATTATGGTGCGATCGGCGCCATCATCGGGCACGAGATCAGCCACAGCTTCGACGACCAGGGCGCCCAGTTCGATGCCCAGGGCCGCCTGCGCGACTGGTGGACGAAAGAAGACCTGGCCCACTTCAAGGCCGCGTCGGGCAAGCTGGTGGCGCAGTACAACACCTATCAACCTTTCCCGGACCTGGCGGTGAACGGGCAACTGACCCTGAGCGAAAACCTGGCCGACCTGGCCGGGCTGCAGGCAGCCTTCGACGCGTATGCAGCCTCGCCGGCGGGCAAGGCTGCGGGGAGCGATGGCGAGCGCCAGTTCTTTACCGGCTTCGCCCAGGGCTGGCGCACCAAGATGCGCGAAGCCTCGCTGCGCCGCGCCGTGCTGACCGATGGCCACGCGCCGGCCCAGTATCGTACCTACATCGTGCGTAACCTGGACGGCTGGTACCGGGCCTTCGACGTCAAGCCGGGGCAAACGCTGTATCTGGCGCCGCAAGACCGGGTGCGGATCTGGTGATGAGGGAGGCCAACGACCCCGGCGCCCACGGTGCCGACGACGCCCCTGGCGCCCTGGACGGCATCACACGCCGCACGCTCGCGCATTACGAGCGCAACGCCCGGCAATTCTTTGCCGGAACGATCGACCATGACGTCAGCCAGAACATCGGGGCGCTGCTGGCGGCCATCGAGGCGCCAGCGCCGTTCACGCTGCTCGACCTGGGCTGCGGGCCGGGGCGCGACCTGAAAACCTTCAGCACGCTCGGGCACCGTGCGGTTGGACTCGACGGTTCGGCCGAGTTCGTGGCCATGGCGCGCGCGTACAGCGGCTGCGAGGTCTGGCACCAGGACTTCCTGCACCTGGACTTGCCGCCAGACAGCTTCGACGGCGTGTTTGCGAACGCTTCGCTGTTCCATGTGCCGAGCGCGGCGCTGCCCGAAGTACTGGCGGCGCTGCACGGCGCCCTGAAGCCGGGCGGCGTGCTGTTCAGTTCGAACCCGCGCGGGCACAACGAAGAGGGCTGGAACGGGCCGCGCTACGGCAGCTATTACGATTATCCAACATGGGAGCGGCACCTGGCCGTGGCGGGCTTCGTCCCGCTGCATCATTACTACCGGCCGGAAGGCCTGCCGCGCGAACAGCAGCCCTGGCTGGCCAGTTTGTGGCGCAAACCCAATGTTAACCAGCGCACAGAGAGGTCCAATCATCCGGCTTAAGGTGTGACTTCGTTTCACTACATCAAAGAGGTTATGTCATGAACGAAGACCAGATCAAGGGCAAGGCCAAGGACATCGGCGGCAAGATCCAGGAAAAGGTCGGCGAAGCCGTGGGCAACCGCCAGCAGCAGTCCGAAGGCTTGTCGAACCAGGCCGAAGGCAAGGTCCAGGAGAAGAAGGGCGACCTGAAGGACATCGTCAAGGGCAACCGCTAAGCGCGCCTCGCCCATCCTGACCATTCAATGAACAACAGCCGCGATACGTCGCGGTTGTTTTGTTTTATACCGGGACGTAATCCGCGCCCGTGCCGCCGGTCAGGACTTGTCGTCTTCCTCGATCTTGTCTCCCAGCATATCTTCCACGTACAGCATCTGCACGATCACCTTCAGCGCAGCCGTCAGCGGCGTCGCCAGCGCCACGCCGGCAAAGCCGAACAGCGTACCGAACACCAGCTGCATCGCAATGATGAGCGCCGGCGGCAGGTCGACCGCGCGCGATTCGATCATCGGCTGCAGGATGTAGCCCTGCACCACCTGGATGCCGGCGAACAGCAGGACCACGTACAAGGCCATGTCGGGACTGATCGAGAACGCAATCAGCACCGCCGGCACGCCGGCCATGATGGGGCCGACGTAGGGAACGAAATCCAGCAGCCCGGCAATAATGCCGAGGATTAGGGCCAGCGGCACGCCCAGCAGGCTCAGGCCGACGGAGGTGACGACGCCGACGATCAGCATCGAGACCGAGGTGCCCAGCAGCCAGCTGGACAAATTGCCGCCCATTTTCTGCAGCACCTGGCGCGCGCGCGGGCGTTTCGGCTGGGGTACCAGCTTGACGAAGCCGCTTGTATACAGGTGCGGCGAGGCGGCGAAATAAATGCCGACAACCATGATGATGACCACATTGCCGATCGCGCCAAAGATGCCGGTAAAGAACAGCCCCGCATTCGGCATCATCGAGGACATCTGCTTCACGGCTTCTTCCGGCGCCGGCAGTTCCGAGGCCAGGCGCTGCAGGATCGGATGCTGCTGGACGAATTCCTGCAGCTTGCCGATCGACTGCGGCACCGCCTCGGCCAGCTTGTTCGACTGCTCGGCAATCTGCGGCGCCATGGCCCAGCCGCCCAGTCCGATCACGGCAAACAGCAGCAGCACCACGATGGCCAGGGCGATGGGCCGCTTGATGCCGGTATGGCGCGCCACCAGCTGGCTCAGTTTATAGAGCAGGACCGAAAACAGGACGCAGGCAAACAGCAGCAGCAGGGCGTCGGCGGCAAACCAGACGGCGGCCAGGCCGAGGATGAAGAGGACGCCGATACCATCGATGATGGCGGTGCGTTTCATCAGCTTGCGCTTGGGTGCGGCCTCAGGTTCGTCGCGGTCGGGAAGGGTGGACATCTGTTCGTTCATGCGGGTGCTCGATTATCAAAAGGATAATGTCAGATTACCATCACGTAACGACAACTGGCGCATGGATGAGCATCAACGTGCATTCCTACGATATGGACGAGCTGTGTGCGTGGCCGTACAGATGGGCAGGATCAGGCGGCGTATTCTGGACCCATCGCGCGGCACATCGACCGCGCTTATCACGCAAGGAGAACGACCATGAATGAAGATCAAGTCAAAGGCAAACTGAAAGACATCGGCGGCAAAATCCAGGAAGAAGCTGGCAAGCTGGTCGACAGCCCTGAAACCGAAGCCAAGGGCCTGAAGAACCAGGTCGAAGGCAAGACCCAGGAAAAATACGGCGATGCGAAGGAAACGCTGAAAGACGGCATCGACCGCGTCTAAGCTGCGTCTGCCGCCAGGCCGCGCTGGGTTACCCCGGCCGGCGGCGGCCGGCAACGAAAACGGGCCCCGGCGTCTCAGACGCACGGGGCCCGTTTCATGTTTACTTCGCCGCCGGGACGTTACTGGACTTCGTAGGCGCCGATGTCGATCGAGCCGCCCAGGGTCGAACGGGTCGAGTACGCTGCGGTGTGCTTGTAGCTCGCGGTCGGCTTCAGGGCCAGGCCGCCGGCCGAGTTGCCCGGGTTCGAACCGGCATTGGCAATCTGCGCAGGCGTCGCCGGACGCAGGTCATACGTTGCCTTGTTGACGAAGTTGCCTGCCACCGAGCGGTAGTTGGTCTTCTGGACTGCCGTGGCCTGGGCGGTCACCGTGCCGCCGCCAACGAAGATATTGTTGATCAGCTTGGCTGGCGTGGTCGCATTCCGGATCGTCACAAAGGTACCGCGCGCGCTTTCGTCGTTCACGAAGGTATTGTTGATCACGTACAGGTCGGTCTTGCGGGTGCCCACGCCTTCTTCGCCATACGACACCATGGCCGGGTTGTTGTTCGACGCCGGTTGCTGGATCACGTTGCCGATCAGATAGGTGGTGCCGCCGTTCGGCACGTTGACTTCGTAGCTCGGCTTGCCGGCTGCGGTGCTGCCGGTTTCGCCCAAGCGCAGGCTCGAGAAGCGGTTGTACGCGATCATGTTGTACAAACCGCGGGTCTTCAGGTTGTGGCCGACATCTGCGTCGTGCGAGAAGTTGTAGCGGAAGTAGAGTTTCGCGACCTTGCCGATGTACACATTGTGGGTGTAGCCGTCGCCGCGGCCGTTATGGCCGAACTCGTTGTATTCCATGGTCACGGTACTGGCTTCGTTCACGCCGCTTAGGACACCGTTCTCGTTGTCGTGCAGGAACGAGTTGCGCAGCGTGAAGTTGGTGCCTTCGAGGCGCAGGGCGGCGCCATTCTTGTCCGGGACGGCGGCGCCCGACATCTCGACGTTGTCGACCGTGATGTCATTGCCGCGCACGACCCAGATTGCCTTGCCGCCGGAATTCTTGCCGCCGGCCTTGATGTGCGGACGACCGTTCACGCCGCGGATGGTGAGCTTGCTGGCGGAAATTGCGCAGACGTCGCCGGAGTAGGTGCCGGCCTGGATTTCGACGATGTCGCTGGCCTTGGCGGCGGCAAAGGCTTTGCATGGGGTGGCGTAGGTCTTGCCTGCGCCAACGCTCAGGGTGGCGGCCGAAGCCGGTGCTGCGATGGCGGCGCCGAGCACGAGAGCGGAGGCGGCGAAAGCGATGCGGGTGGTGCTGAAGCGGATCGATTGCATTGGTATTCCTCTGGAGTGCGCGCTCCGGAAAGAGCGTCTGTGAGATCAGGAATACGCAGAATACCGTGCGGAATTAATTCCGTGCGGACATAATTTGTTACAGCAAACCTAAACAGCCGAGTTCAGTTCAAATACTTCTCATAGGAAAGAAAGTGGATTTCGTGACGAAATTCGACACAAAAAAAATTTCAACGCCGTTGCATAAAGACGACAAATAGCGTTGACTTTTTTCGTAATTACAGAACAAATAATTACAACAGAGAAAGACTTTTTTTCCATTAGGAAAAATAAAAGGCCGGTTAAGCCACTGTTCATGCGGCTTCCGGCCTTTTTGGCAACAACAATGGCAACTGGGCGTTAAATCATTCTGCTGCGGTCCCGCCCAGGTTTTTCTTGAAGAAGGCCTCGATCAAGCCATACACGTGGCGCTGGCTGGTACGGCCCGAGATGCCGTGCTTGGCGCCCGGGTAGGTCATCAGGTCGAACTGGACGTTACGCTTGACGAGTTCGTCGATCAGGCGGGTGCTGTTGGTGAACAGGACATTGTCGTCAGCCATGCCGTGGATCAGCAGCAGCGGTGACTTCAAGCCATCCAGGTGGGCGAACACGCCGCTGCGCGCGTAGGCGTCCGGATCCGACTTCGGCGTGGCGCCGACGAACTGCTCGGTGTAGTGGGTGTCGTACAGCGACCAGTCGGTGACCGGCGCCACCGACACGCCCATCGCGATATTGTCCGACGCTGCCGCCAGCAGGCGCAGGGTCATGAAGCCGCCGTAGCTCCAGCCGAACACGCCCACGCGTTTCGGATCGACAAAGCTCTGCTGGGCCAGCCAATCGACACCCGTGACCTGGTCTTCGACTTCGTTCTTGCCGAGGTTGTTATAGATAACATCGGTAAACTGGCGCTCGCGGCGGCTCGAGCCGCGATTGTCCAGGCGGAATACGACGAAGCCTTGCTGGGCCATGTACTGGTCAAAGTAATTGCCCCAGGTACGGGTCACGCGCTGCGAGTGCGGGCCGCCGTAGGTGAACAGGAAGACCGGGTACTTTTTCGTCGCATCGAAGTTGGCCGGCTTGATCATCGAGTAGTGCAGGGTCTGGCCATCGTGCGCCTTGATGGTGCCGAATTCGGTCGGCAGCAAATCGGGCAGGTACTTCGCGAACGGGTGACTCGCGTTCAGCTCATTGTGCTGCAGCCACTCGACCATGGCGCCATCGGCGCGGCGGATCGACACTTGCGGCGGGGTGGTCGGGCTCGAATAGGTGTCGACAAAAATCTTGCCGTTGCCTGCGAAGGCAGCCTCATGCCAGCCGTCGCCCTTGCTGATGCGGGCCGGCTTGTTGGCGTTGCTGCCGTTCAGAGCCAGCGCATAGGTCTGCTTGTCGATGACGGCGTCGCGGTTCGACGACACATACACCTTGCCGGCCTTCTCGTCGACGGCCAGCACGTTATCGACACCCCATTCGCCGCTGGAAATCGCGTTGATCAGCTTGCCGTTCAAATCATACAAATACAAGTGATTGCGGCCGCTGCGCTCGGATGCCCAGATGAAGGCCGAACGGTCCTTCAGGAAGCGCAGGTCGTTGTGGATGCTGACCCAGGTCGGCGAGGTTTCGGTCAGCAGGGTGCGCTGGGCCAGGGTGGCGGCGTCCACGGCCACCAGGTCGAGGCGCTTCTGGTCGCGCGTCTGGCGCTGGTAGGCCAGGGTCTTGCCGTCCGCGCTCCAGTCGGCGCGCACCAGGTAGATGTCCTTGTCGGCGCCGAGGTCGATCTTGCGCGAGACGCCGGTGTCAGGCGAGACGATGAACAAATCCACCAGCACGTTCGGGTCGCCGGCGGCAGGGTAGTGCTGGTCGATCACTTCGGTGCGGTCGGCAAAGATCTCGAAGCGGCGCGCCACCGGCACCGGCGCTTCGTCATACCGTTTATACGCAATGGCGGAATCGTCCGGCGCCCAGTAGTAGCCGGTGGTCTGGTCCATTTCTTCCTGCGCAATGAACTCGGCCTCGCCGTTGTGCACGGTGCCTTTGCCATCCTGGGTCAGCTGGCGCTCGGCGCCGGTCTTCAGGTCGATGACGAACAGGTTCTGGTTGCGCACGAAGGAAACGTAGCGGCCCCTGGGCGAAATCTTCGGGTCGAGCACATTGCCCGATGCAACTTTGCGCGCGGTGTCGGGATTGGCGACGTCGACCAGGTACAGGTCGCCGGCGATCGGCACCAGCAGCTGCTTGCCACTAGGTGCCCAGCTATACGAGATGATGCCCGACAGGCTGGCGGTACGCGCGCGTTCGCGGCGCGCCTTTTCCTCAAGCGACAGTTCCTCGTTCGGGACCAGCTTCTTGGAGTCGACCAGGCGGCGCGTGGTCTTGTCCTTCATGTTGTATTCCCACAGGTCTTGCTGGAACTGGTTGTCGTCGCGGCCGCGCAGGAAGGTCACGCGCTCGCCGTCGGGCGACACCTTCAGGGTTTTCACGCCGGGACCGGCAAGCGAAGGTTCGCCGTGGATACGGTCGAGCGTCAGGCGTTCCGCCGAGGCGGGCGCAGCCGCGAGTGCGGCCAGCAGGCAAAGGATTAAGCGCATTGTGTGTCTCGTTAAAATTAGCTAAATGCAACGGACGAGACAATACCAGAGTGGGACCCTAAAAGCAGTAACGATCACGGTTAGCAACCAGCCTGCGCCGTGCTGAGCCAAATGGAGATTGCACTTATACTATTTGTAAATTTATAAGGAGAACCATGACCACACGCCTTTCCCTGCGCGCCGGCCTCGCCCTGGCTGCGCTATGCATGAGCGCGACCGCCGTCGCGCTGCCCATGGCCCAGTTCGAGGGCCAATACGAGCTGGTCTCGTCAACCACCGAGCCCGACAGCAACTGGGCCTATACCAAGGGCCGCATCGCGATCAAGAAGCTGGACGACCGGCATGTGTCCATCCTCCATGCCTGCGAATGGAAAAAGAGCCCGAAGGAAGTATGCAGCCAGCGTTACGTGGCGCAATGGCGCAACGGCGAAATGTATCTGCAGGACCGCAACACCTGGCACGAGCGCATGGCCTTCGACCCGGCAGCGCGCCGGCTGACGGTGCTCACGCAGGGCGTCGACGGCACGCTGCGGCGCGATATCTATGAAGCGACAAAGGTGCCGCTGACCGACAAGGCGCTGGTGCGCCGTATGAAGCGCGAGCAGGATGCGGTCGACGACCTGGTCGACGAGCCGGCATTTGGCGAGTTCGGCAAGTGGGAATACCGCAAGAACCGCATCGAGGTCAAACGCTGAGGAGCCTTGCCGTTCCCTGCGCAGGCCGCAGGTCGCAGGGAACGGCAAGGCTCCTCCTTACGCCGCGTGCTGCGCGGCGCGGACCCGCTGGCGCGACAGGCGATCGAAACTCCAGGTCAGCAGCACGGCGGCAATCGTCAGCCCCAGCACCAGGCCGATCCAGAAGCCGGTGGTCTCCATCGGCGCTGCCGGCGACAGACCGAACCAGGCCGGCGCAATGCCGAGGATATAACCCAGCGGCAGCGAAAAGCCCCAGAAGGCAACCAGCTGGATGATCATCGGCGCGCGCGTGACCTGGTAGCCGCGGATCGCCGAGGCGGTGGCGACCTGGGTGGCGTCCGACAGCTGGAACAGCGCCGCGAACAGCAGCAGGTGCACGCAGGCTTCCTGCACCGCCGGGTCCGAGGTATAGGCGCGTGCGATTTCCCAGCGGAAGATCGCGATGAAGGCAGCCGACAGCACGCCGAAGGCGACCGACATGCCGACGCCGACCCAGGCGACAAAGCGCGCCCGCACCGGATTGCCTTCGCCCATCGCCTGGCCGACGCGCGTCAGCAGGCCGATGCCAAAGCTCAGCGGCACCATGAACACCAGCGAGGAAAAGTTCAGCGCCACCTGGTGCGCCGACACCTGCACCACGCCGAAGCGCGCCACGAGCAGGCTGATCAGGCCAAAGGCGCTGACCTCGGCAAAATAAGTCACGCCGATCGGCAAGCCGAGGCGGAACATTTCGCGAATCTCTTTCCAGTCCGGACCTTCCATCTTCGTGAACGGGTAGGTCATGCGGTAGGCGCTGGAGAGCTTGATCCATGCCACCATGGCGATCAGCATCAGCCACATGCCGACGGCAGTCGACACCGCACAGCCGACCGCGCCCAGCTGCGGGAAGCCCCAGTTGCCGAACACCAGCAGCCAGTTGCTGGCGATATTGAACAGCAGCCCGAAGATGGCGATGATCATGATCGGCTTGGTCTGGTTGATGCTGGTCGTGTAGCCGTACAGAGCGCGGTAGCAGGCAAAGGCCGGCATGCCGACGCTGGTGACGTGCAGGAACAGCGCGGCGCGGGCGGCCACCGCCTGGTCGAGGCCGATGTGGTCGAACAGCAGGGTGGCCAGGTTGGCCGCGAGACAGGCCACCAGGCCAACGATCAGCCCCTTCCACAGCGACTGGCGCACCGAGTGCGGGATCTTGTCGTAGCGTCCGCCGCCGATCTCGTGGGCGACGACGGTGTTAATCGCCATCATCGTGCCCATCACGGTGACCAGCACGATCGACCACACCGAGGCGCCCAGCGACACGGCAGCCAGCTCCTCGGCGCTGACGTGGCCGGTCATCGCCACGTCGGCCACGCCCATGCCCACCGTTGCCAGCTGCCCGACCAGCATCGGCCAGGACAATTTCCAGAGCGTGGAGATTTCGGCGCGGACGGGAGAGAGAGTATTGCTGAGTGTGGCGCTGGTGGTCATGAGGCGGATTTCTTGTTCTTGGAAACCCTCGATTTTACTGTCTACTTGCTAATCTTGTGAGGGCAGGTGTCTGGCGTGCGCCGCAATGGTGCAGGCGAAGTTGGCATCGCGCCGTCTTTAATTTCGTATTGACGGCCCCATATGGGAACCATTCGTGAACACTGCTTTTGGGAGTGCACTGTGGAATACAAGGACTATTACGAAACCCTTGGTGTCGACAGGACAGCGTCAGCGGACGACATCAAGAAGGCGTACCGCAAGCAGGTACGCAAGTACCACCCCGATGTCAGCAAGCACAAGGACGCCGACGCGAAGACCAAGGAAATCAACGAAGCCTACGAGGTGCTTGGCGACGCCGACAAGCGCGCCGCCTACGATGCGCGCGGCCGTGCCTACGCGGGTGCCCAATACGCTGGCGAACAGTTCGATGCGTCGCCGGACTGGAATGGGCACTTCGACTTCGGCGGCACCGGCGCCGACGAGTTCTTTGCCGACCTGTTCGCCAAGGCGGGCGGGTCGCGCCGCGGCGGCTTCCAGATGCGCGGCGACGATATCCACGCCGCCATCACGGTCGACCTGGCCGATGCCTATCGCGGCGCGACGCGTACCGTGAACCTGCGCGTGCCGCACCAGGACGGCCGCGGACGCACGGTGTTGCGCGACAAGACGCTGAACGTGAGCATTCCGCGCGGCGTGACGCCGGGGCAGCAATTGCGCCTGGCGGGGCAGGGGCACGAGGGGCATGGCGGCGCCGGCCCGGGCGACTTGTATCTCGAAATCCAGTTCTCCCAGGATGCGCGGTATCGCGTGGACGGTGCGCACGTGTACGAAACGGTGCCGGTGACGCCGTGGGAAGCGGCGCTTGGCGGCAGCGTATCGGTGCAGACGCCATCGGGCAAGGTCGAGGTGGCGCTGCCGGCCGGCTCGCAGAGCGGGCGCAAGCTGCGGCTGAAGGGCAAGGGAATTCCTGCGGCGACGCCGGGCGACCTGTTCCTGGTGCTGGAAGTGGTGCTGCCGCCGGCCGACAACGACAAGGCGCGGGCGATTTATCAGGCGATGGCGCGCGACCTGGCGTTTAATCCGCGCGTCGCGTAGCGCGCCGCGTAGCGCGCGCCATTTCCGGATGCGGCCTCCTACAATCGATAACAAATGATTCACAGTTATTCATCTTGAGGAGATCGTATGGAACAGAGTAATCATGGCGGCGTTGACCAGGCAGTCGAAGGCGTCGGCGTGGCACGCACGCTGCAGGGCAAGCGCATTGCCGTGCTGATGACGGACGGCGTGGAGCAGGTCGAATACACGGGGCCGCGCAGCTTTCTTGAAGAGCAGGGCGCGCAGGTGATTCTGGTTTCGCCAAAGGGCGTGGGCGAGGAAGTGCAGGGTATGAACCACGACCAGCCGGGCGATACTTTCAAGGTCGAGATGAACGTCAAGGATGCGGTGCCGGGCGACTTCGATGCGCTGGTGCTGCCGGGTGGCGAAGAAAATCCGAAGCTGCTGCGCAAGGATGCGGACTCGGTGGCGTTTGTCCGGAATTTCTACGCCGAGGACAAGCCATTGGCCGCGATCTGCCACGGGCCGTGGGTGTTGATCGACGCGGGGATTGCCGAGTCGAAGCACCTGACCAGCTATCCCGAGATCCAGGACGACATGCGTGCGGCCGGGGCGGAATGGGTCGACCAGGAGGTGGTGATCGACGACAAGCTGATCACGAGCCGCAAGCCGGACGATATTCCGGCGTTTAACGATGCTTTGTTCAAGGCGTTGCGGATGGATCCGCAGGCTGCGGATGCGGGGGCGAGTTCGTGATCTGAAGCGTATCGATATTGCGCCGGCAAGTACCGGCGCAATGCTCGCTTGCTTGCCTCCTCTTCGATACGTCAGCGACTGTATGCGCCGGTTATCCTTGCCAGCTCGCCTTAATCCCGGCAGATGAGTTTTACAGTTGGCGCATCTGGAAATTTTGGATTCTTGTGTGTCAGCTCACATGCCGTGGCAGTATCCGCTACACGGCGCATCAGTTGCACATGTCCGTAATAGCAGACGAACCATTTTCCGGGCGGACGCTGATCGCGGCCGAAGCCGAAGTGCGTGACAAAGCCGCCCTTGATGCGCCGTTCGCTCCCGCGCAGTTCACCACGACGTTGAATCGGTCCGGCGTACATGCCACCGCCGTCGAGTGGAATCCCGGCAGGTACGAGGCCGGTTTCCCATTGTCCGCTTTGTGGAAGCGCGATGTCTTCCGCCGGATAGCGGGCAGGACATTCGATGTGCTGCTCTGCAGCGAATGCCGGAGGGCTTAGGGAAAAGATCGCAAGTAAGAGTGTTTTCATTTCACGACGTAGAAATGGTCGGCGTTATCGGAATCGTCGATTCGGTTTCCTGCCGAATGCAACTGCGCTCCACGTGGATAAATGCTGCGTGCAGTGATTTTTGGCTTTCGGGTCCACTGGTCCATTACCACGATGTATTGCGGCTTGCCAGTCTGTTGACTGCGCGGACCGGAGTACAGGTAAAGCGCAGCATGGTTCCCGGTTGACCTGTTCGGATATCTGCCATTTTCAAACGTGGCGATGACGGTGCCTGGAGCGATCACCATCGCATCCAAAACGCGCTCGCCTGGCCGCCACGTACTAGTGTGGCCTACTTTTGTCAGTACCTGAACGAGTGCTACGCAGTTTCCATCACCGATCTTATCCTTACCCTCGAGTTTCTTTACTTCCGGATAAATATGCGGCATGTCATGCCATTCGGTTTGTGGCGAGGTTCCAGCTTCCAGCAGTATTGCCGGAGGCACCACCGCCGACTTTCTGTTTGGTATAGCGCCACTTCACCTGGGAAAATTTGAGGCCAACCGTTTCCTGATGCAGTCCGACGCTGAGCAAAGGTGAAATCATGCCGATGAGGACATTCTCCAGCTCGACTTCAAAATACTTGATGGGCTCGCCGTTCCCATCGGCGCGCATGAACTCGAATTTCGCTTTGGGTATGGTCTTTCCCATTGCACAGGTCTGCATCAGGATAGGCGATGCGAGATCTGCGATCTTTTCAAATGTGATATCGGTGAGCTCGGCACGTTCCGCCGTGTGCCCGCCGGCTGTGGAGCTTGTCGCGGACTTCGGTTGCTGGATGCCCCACCGTACTCCCGAGACTTCGATCCAGTCGGTGTGCCCCTGATCCTGGGATTCGCCTTTGATGCCATCGAGCTGCAGATATGCGTCGCTTGCCATGATGCCTCCGGGTATGTGCGGGAGGTCATTGTGCGTTTATGGTGAAGCTGACGATTTGATTGTGCTTAAGGCAATGGGGTGCATCTGGGATTGAAGAGGCAAGAATCCAAGCCTTGTTCGACATCTTCGAGCCAGGTGGAGTAGAAGGATCTTGTGCAGTTAGCGCATGGTCATCTGCAGGCTTGCAGCCACGCAGTCCGAAATCCCTGCTTGTCCCGCATCCGTGCAGTCTTGAATTCAATTCTCGCTGTTCGGCATAGGTATTTAAAAAACAAAGCCCCACCGGCTTGCGCCGGCAGGGATTTGTTTTTGAATACTGGTGGAGGCGAACTGCAGGAATCGCTTCGCGATTCCCTTAATCGGACGAATCGAAGAGCCCTTGCGCCCGGAGGCGCAAGGTCGCTCGCAGGCTCGCTGCTGCGCAGCTCGAAACCCCTGCTGCCTTTGCGCCTGCATGCGCAAAGGCGTTCGTCGGCTCACTGCTGCGCAGTTCGAATTCCCCACTCACCCCTACGCGTCCGTTTCGTCCGTGGGCTCAATCCCCGCTGTCCGGCACGAAGTATTCAAAAACAAAACCCCACCGGCT
>NZ_JAULSI010000033.1 GCF_030711405.1 Massilia brevitalea | reverse complement strand
GTGCTGCGCCTCGGCCGCTGATGGGCCGATTTGTGCAACAAAGCCATGCCGAGGTGTCGATGAGATTCATGTTCCGCGTGTAGGTAGGTGGAACACTAGCTAAGAGTTAATTTATTCTACACATAATATTAGTGTAATGGGCGAATTTGCTACCGTGCGGGATGTGCAATCGATCTCGTTGCCAATCTGATACGCCATCTTCTATGGGAAGGCATGGACATTTGCTGAGAATGTTATTGTCGAAGCGGCATAGACCTGTTGCCAGAATCAGGCAAAAATATGACGGAATAGGATGAGATGGGGTGTATGCAATCGGCATATTCGTTAATTTTCCTTATTCCCTGTTACACGACACGCGTGTGTCCGAATAAAGATGACGAAAATTGCCCGGAAAAGCTGGAACCTGCACGCCATGCGGGTTTGCCGAGGCCGCGTCCCTTTGCCTGCCTCTATCCGCGTCAATAGGCTGTATGGCTGGATAATAAATGTTTTCCGATTTGAAGCTTGGAAAGCATGGGTAATACGAAATAATGTTGAGCGCAGTTTTAATTTCTAAAAATGCTGTATTTACGTTATCGCATGTACTCAAGTGCTAC
This sequence comes from Massilia brevitalea, assembly GCF_030711405.1. GTDB lineage: Bacteria > Pseudomonadota > Gammaproteobacteria > Burkholderiales > Burkholderiaceae_D > Telluria > Telluria brevitalea. The sequence continues at coordinate 66,360 of NZ_JAULSI010000033.1, read as the reverse complement.
GATAAGGATGACGCGCTGCGTAGTGTGTTCCAGGAATAAATAGGCAAGCGCAGACCCGGCAATCCTTTATCGACAATCCGATTGCCGGGCACCGCCATCATGCCGCTTTAGAACGCGGCAATTCCCGTTTGCGCACGGCCGAGTATCAGCGCATGGATATCGTGCGTGCCTTCATAGGTATTCACCACTTCCAGGTTCACCATGTGGCGAATGATCCCGAACTCATCCGAAATACCATTCCCGCCCAGCATGTCGCGCGCGGTGCGGGCGATGTCCAGCGACTTGCCGCAGGAATTGCGCTTCATGATCGAAGTAATCTCCACCGCCGCCGTTCCCTCATCCTTCATGCGGCCCAGGCGCAGGCAGCCTTGCAGGCCCNAGCATGTCGCGCGCGGTGCGGGCGATGTCCAGCGACTTGCCGCAGGAATTGCGCTTCATGATCGAAGTAATCTCCACCGCCGCCGTTCCCTCATCCTTCATGCGGCCCAGGCGCAGGCAGCCTTGCAGGCCCAGCGTGATCTCGGTCTGCATGTCGGCCAGCTTCTTCTGCACCAGCTGGTTCGCCGCCAGCGGTTTGCCGAACTGATTGCGGTCCATGGTGTACTGGCGCGCCGTGTGCCAGCACGCTTCGGCCGCACCCAGTGCGCCCCAGGCGATACCGTAGCGCGCCGAGTTCAGGCAGGTGAACGGACCTTTCAGGCCGCGTACGTCCGGGAAGGCGTTTTCTTCCGGGCAGAACACGTTGTCCATCACGATTTCGCCGGTCACCGAGGAACGCAGGCCGAACTTGCCGTGGATTGCAGGCGCGCTCAGCCCTTCCATGCCTTTTTCCAGCACGAAGCCACGGATCGCGCCTTCGTCGTCCTTGGCCCAGACCACGAACACATCCGCCACTGGCGAATTGGTGATCCACATCTTCGAGCCGGTCAGCGCGTAGCCGCCATCCACCTTGCGTGCACGGGTGACCATCGAGCCCGGATCGGAGCCGTGGTTCGGCTCGGTCAGGCCGAAGCAGCCGATCCACTCGCCGGTGGCCAGCTTCGGCAGGTATTTCTGCTTGGTCGCTTCGTTGCCGAACTCGTAGATCGGCACCATCACCAGCGAGGACTGCACGCTCATCATCGAGCGGTAGCCGGAATCGACGCGCTCGACTTCGCGCGCGATCAGGCCGTAGGCGACGTAGTTCATGCCCGGGCCGCCGTATTGTTCCGGGATGGTCGGACCCAAGAGGCCGAGTTCACCCATCTCGCGGAAGATCGAGGTGTCCATGGTCTCGTGGCGGAAGGCCTCGAGGATGCGCGGCTGCAGCTTGTCCTGGCAGTAGGCGGCGGCGGCGTCGCGTACCATGCGCTCTTCGTCGGTGAGCTGGCTGTTCAGCAGCAGTGGGTCCTCCCAGTGGAAGGCGGTCTTGCGGGTCGAAGCGGAAGCGGTCATGGTGCGGTCCTGTCTCTGTTCTTGTGGCCGGGCGGAAGCCGGAGTCAGGGCATTATAGGAAGGACGTCTTGACACATCTTTTCAAACTGCGACAGGCATTTTCATTTTCGTCCGACGCAGATGCCTACTGGGTAAAGGCGACGGCGCCCGTCAGCCCCGCATCGCGCAGGCGCACCATGTCGCGCGTCGGCGCAGTGCCGAAGTGGCGCGCGTATTCGCGGCTGAACTGCGAGGCGCTGAGGTAGCCGACGCGCTGGCAGGCCAGGTTCGCGTCCATGCCAGTCGCCAGCATCAGGCGCCGCGCTTCCTGCAGGCGCAGGGTCTTCTGGAATTGCAGCGGGCTCATCGAAGTGAGCGACTTGAACTGGCCGTGCAGCGAGGATGCGCTCATGTGCGCCAGCTCGGCCATATCGTCGATGCGCATCGGCTGGTCGTAATGCTGCCGGATCCAGGCCACCACCTTGCCGATGCGGTGGGTCTCGATCCGCCCCAGCTGGGCCAGGCGCGCGCCGAAGGGGCCGCGCAGCAGGCGCAGCATGATCTCGTCCTGCACCAGCGGCGCGAGCAGGGCGGCATCCTCGGGCCGGGCGGCAAGCGCCATCAGGCGCAGGGCGGCGTCGAGGATCTCGGTGCTCGCCCGGGCCACGTAGACGGCGCGTCCCGCACGCGTGGGCGGCACGCCGTCGGGATAGGCCTTCAGAATCAGTTCGCTCAGGCGTTCCAGGTCGAAGTCGAAGCGGAAGGACAGATAGGGTGCGGCCACGCTGGCTTGCCGGATCATGGCGGCGATCGGCAAATCGAGCGAAAAGACCAGCATGCGCGACGGGTCGTAGTCGTAGGACTCGTCGCCCAGCATCACGGTCTTGGCGCCCTGGGCGACGATGCACAGGGCGGGGCGGTGCAGGCCGTGCACCAGCTCGGCGCTGTCGTTCGAGGCGCGCACCGCATGCACGCCAGGGATGCAGGTGGCGAACGTGCCGTCCTGCGGCGCGCTGGCGGCCAGCAGCGCGGCCAATCGGGCCAGACCGGGGTCGAGAGGGGAAGTCGGCGCATTCATGGCGCATCCATCGTACTGTGTGGCTGAAGAATACACCATGCTGGCCTGTGCTTAGCTGGCGTGGTCGGTCGAGACCGTCAGTGCCTCGAAGGCCGCCATTTCCTCTCGCCTCGCGTCAAGCGCCGTATTCGCCATGGCCAGGGCATCGCTGCCGGCCAGGAACTGGCGCGGCGGCGCGTCCATCGCAGCCAGCTTGACCACGGTGGCCGCCAGCTTCACCGGGTCGCCCAGCTGCTTGCCCTTGTAGGCGCCATAGGCCTGTTCGACCGAACCGTGGGCGGCGTAGTCGTCGATGGCGGTGGCGCCGTAGCGTACCGAGCTCGGGTCGAGGAATTCGGTGCGGAAGAAGCCGGGTTCGACCGCCGTGACGTGGATGCCGAATGGCGCCACTTCGAGGGCCAGCGAGGCCGTCAAGCCTTCGATGGCGTACTTGCTGGCGCAATACACCGAGGCGCCGTCGAAGCCTGTAATGCCGGCGATCGAGCTGATGTTCATGATGTGGCCGCCGCGCTGGCGCCGCATGGTCGGCAGCACGGCGCGCAGCATGTGCAGCACGCCGTGCACATTGACGGCGAACTGCTCGGCGATGTCGGCATTCGAGACTTCTTCCAAACGGCCCAGCAGGCCGTAGGCGGCGTTATTCACCAGCACGTCGATGCGGCCGAAGCGTTCGACGGCCTGGGCGACCGCCGGCGCCGCCTGGGCTTCGTTGGCGACATCGAGTTCGATGAGGGCGATGCGTTCCGGGGCGATGCCGGCAAAGGTGTCCTGCAATTGGCCCAGCTTGCGGGCGGTGGCCACGACCCTGTCGCCGGCCTGCAGCGCTGCGTGTGCGATGTCGGCGCCGATGCCGCGGCCGGCGCCCGTGATCATCCAGACTTTGCTCATGATGTCTCTTCCTTGTGGTGGTTGCGAGGAAGAGAAATGGTAGGGCGCGGAGGGTGTGGCAGCTTGCCTGAAACTCCAGGGAGCTGGCGCGATCCTCGCCAGCTGCAGGCCGTACCAGACTAGCCGGTGACGCCGAAACGACCGCCGTGGAACAGCAGCGCCGGCTGCGGCTGGACTGCGCATTCCTCGACTTCGCCGACAAAAATCACGTGGTCGCCTTCGGGATAGCGGCTGCGGTTGTGGCACTCGAACCAGGCCACGGCGCCCTTCAGGATCGGCTGGCCGGTGCGCGACAGCTCGTACTCGACGCCGGCAAACGGATCTTCGGTGCGGCGCGAGAAGCGCAGCGCCAGGTCTTCCTGGCCGGCCGCCAGCACGTTGATGACGTAGTGCGAATTGCCGCTGAAGACGGGCATGCTGTTGGCCGCCGCGCCCAGGCTCCACAGCACCAGCGGCGGATCGAGCGATACGGAATTGAAGGAACTGGCGGTCAGGCCGCGGAAGCTTCCATCCTCGAGGCGCGTGGTGATGACGGTCACGCCGGTCGCAAACTGCGACAGCGCCTGGCGGAAATGCGTCGAATCGAAGCCGCGCTCGGCGGCGCGGGGAGAGCGTGTGTTCATCGGTACCCTGGAAAGTTGCATGCTCATTATGCCATCGCGTAGCCAACGACGCCGTTTGGCTCAATGTTGCGCCTGCACAAAGTAGAGCTTTACGTTACAGTAAAAGTCATCACGAACAATATCGAGGTGTGAGATGAGCGAGCAAACAGCGGCCGGCGTGGCGATCCTGGGCGGCGGATGCTTCTGGTGCGTCGAGGCCGTTTACCTGGAAGTGCGCGGCGTCACGCGCGTGGAATCGGGCTACATGGGCGGCCATGTGGTGAACCCGACCTACGAGCAGGTGTGCGGCGCGGCCACCGGGCACGCCGAGGTGGTGCGGCTGGAATTCGATCCGTCGGTGATCAGCTACCGCGACATCCTGCAGATCTTCTTCACCATCCACGATCCGACCACCCAGGACCGCCAGGGCAACGACGTTGGCCCGCAATACCGCTCGGTGATCTTTACCCAAGACGCCGAACAGGACGCGACCGCGCGCCAGGTGATGGCCGAAATGGCGGCCGTGTGGGATGCGCCGATCGTGACCCAGGTGCTGCCTGAGGAAACCTGGTACAAGGCCGAGGAGTACCACCAGAATTACTATGCCCAGCACCCGATGCAGGGGTATTGCGCGCTCGTGGTGGCGCCGAAGGTGGCGAAGTTCAGGAAGACGTTCCAGCAGTTCATGAAATAAGGACCACGCGGGCAAGGTTTTTGTAGGGTGGGCCGGGCCGCGCTGGGCTCTCGAGCCCACGCGGTATGGCACCGTTGATCAATCGAAACGTCGGCGTCGGACTGTACCGGGGCATTGGCGATCTGGCCACAATGCATTCGCCTCGGCACACAAGGTCAGGCCGCGTGGGCACGAGTGCCCACCCTACCCGTTACGCTCATTCGTACATGTACTTCCTCGACCACGGTATCTGCGCCGGGTCTTCTCCCGCCTTGCCGCACACGATCTGGTACAGGCTGATCCAGTCGTGCGCAAAGGCGTAGGCGCAGCCGGCCAGGTACACGTGCCAGATGCGGAAGCGCTTGCCGTCGGTCAGCCGCGCGATCTCGCCGGCGTGGTTCTCGAAATTCTCGGTCCAGGCGGCGCAGGTCCGGGCGTAGTGGCGGCGCAGGTTTTCGACGTCGCGCACTTCCAGTCCTCCCTGCTGCATGGCCTTGATCACCGCCGATAAATGCGCCAGTTCGCCATGCGGGAACACGTACTGGTCGATGAATTCACCGCCGCCATACGGCGTTGCGCGGCCTTCGGCATCGGTCGAGGTAATGCCGTGGTTCATGGCCACGCCGCCCGGCGCCAGCAAGGTGTTGATGCGCTCGAAATACGCGGGCAAATGCTGCACCCCCACGTGCTCGAACATGCCGACGCTGGTGATGCGGTCGAACTGGCCGCTGACGTCGCGGTAGTCCTGCAGGCGGATCTCGACCTGGCCCTCCAGCCCGGCCGCCGCCACCCGCTCGCGCGCCAGCGCGGCCTGGTTTTCCGACAGCGTGACCCCGAGCACGCGCGCACCGAAATGGCCGGCGGCGCGAATCGCCAGCGCGCCCCAGCCGCAGCCGATGTCGAGCAGGGTGTGCCCGGGCTTGACGCCGATCTTGACGAGGATATGGTCGATCTTGCGCACCTGCGCCGTGGCCAGGTCTTCCGTGCCGGTCTCGAAATAGGCGCAGGAATACACCATGTTCGGATCGAGCCAGGATTGATAGAAGGCGTTGGAGACGTCGTAGTGGTAGCGGATCGCGTCCGCATCCTTGCGCCGCGTGTGCGGCGAGAACAGGCGCAGCGGGTGGGCGAAGCGGCGGCCGTGCTTGCCGGTGGCGGCGGCCAGTTCGTTGGCGACGCGGATCATGTCGGCCGCCCGGCCCTTGATCTCGAGGGCGCCTTCGACATAGGCTTGCCCGAGCTTGTGCAGCGACGGCGACAGCAGGTAGCGCAGCGAAGCGGGACGGGGCACGCGGATGGTGACCAGCGGCGGGTCGGACGACAGGTCGACATGCTCGCCATTCCACAGTTCCACACGCAGGGGCAGCGACAGCTTGCTGCGCATGCGCATGCTCCAGGCGCCGAGTTTCAGTTCGTTGAACACGTTCCCTCCTGCTGGTGAGCCGGCGCGTGGCGCGCCGGCTGACGACATGACGGAGCCGCCGTGGGGCGGGCTGTGTAAAACAGAAGTGCGTAAAACGTTTGCTGCGACTTACGGTTGCAGGCGTTGCCGGGTCCAGCTGCCGTCTTCCTGCCGCGTGTAGACGATGCGGTCGTGGAAGCGCGAGCGGCGCCCTTGCCAGAACTCAATGCGCTCGGGCACCAGGCGGAAACCGCCCCAGTTGTCGGGACGCGGCGGCGCTTCGCCGGCCTGCGCGGCAACGGCTTCGTAGTTCTGCTCCAGCGCCGTACGGCTCGAGATCGGCGCGCTCTGCTGGGAAGCAATTGCCGACAGGCGGCTCTTCAAAGGCCTGCTGTGGAAATACTTGTCGCTTTCCTCAGCCGAGGTCGTTTCGACCCGGCCCTCGATGCGCACCTGGCGTTCCAGTTCGCTCCAAAAGAATAGCAGAGCAGCGTGCGGATTGGCGCGCAATTCCTGCGCCTTGCGGCTGTCGTAATTCGTGTACCAGGTGAAGCCGCGCGCATCGAACTGCTTGACCAGCACGATGCGCGAACTCGGCCGCCCGTCGAGATCGACGGTGGCCACGTTCATCGCGTTCGGCTCGTTGACCTCGGCCTTCAGCGCCTGCTCGAACCACTGCGTGAATTGCGCAATCGGGTCGTCGCGCACCTCGTCCTCGTTCAGGCTGGCCTGGCCATAGTCCTTGCGCAGGCCGGCGACGGCGTCGCCGATGGCGGGAACAGCCGGGGCCTCGGCCGCTGCCGGCGTCGTGTCGATGCCACGGCGCCGCCCCATGGCCGCACCCAGGCGCGCCATCTGCTCGGGCGAGAAGAGGCGCATGGCCATCGGCGCCATCGTGCTTTCCTCGCGCTCCATGTGCGCCGTGTAGCGCTGCACGAAGTGCTGCACGCTCGACGTCGAGAGGGCGGTGGCGCTGCCGGCTGCAATCGCGGTCAATTGCTCGTGCAGGTCTTGCCAGAGTGCGTCCATGTCCTTGTGGTCCTGCAGGATGGCCGGCGCCAGCGCCTGCAGCGTGGCGGCGTCCTCGCCTTGCGCCACGGCGCGCAGCATCGGGATCAGGTCCTGTTCCTCGTCCTCGTGGTGCAGGTGGGCCGCCTTCTCGAAGTACTTCAGTACGGCGCTTGCCGCCTGGCGCGCCTGTTCGTCAGCGCCGTGCGTGGGCAGGTGCGCAAGCAGGCGTTCGAGGGTGGCGAGCTGCTTGCGGATGCGTCCATGGCAATGCTTGAGGACAGCGATCGGCTGGTCGAAACCAGGCGCGGCGTCGAGGAGGGAATCGTTCATGTGCGTTTTTCTGACAGGAGAATTTTTTTTGATTGACCAAGAGGCATTTTAGTGCAATTGCGGTAGATGGGTTCGGTAAAATGGCGGGATGCATACCACCGATACCCCCACCTTGCCCGCCGTATTCGACGACGAAATCGACTTCGCACGCCGCTTCGGCGGCATCGCCCGCTTGTATGGCGAGCGTGCCCTCGAACGCTTCCGCGCGGCGCACGTTTGCGTGATCGGCGTCGGCGGCGTCGGCTCCTGGATCGTCGAGGCCCTGGCGCGCAGCGCGGTCGGCCACCTCACCCTGATCGACCTCGACAACGTGGCCGAATCGAACATCAACCGCCAGATCCAGGCCCTCACCAGCACCGTCGGCATGCCGAAGATCGAGGCCCTGCGCGAGCGCATCGCCCAGATCAACCCGTTCTGCAAGGTGACACTGGTCGAGGATTTCGTCGAGCCGGACAACATCGCGCAGATGATCGGGACGGACCGCTTCGACTACGTGGTCGACGCCATCGACAGCGTGAAGGCCAAGGCCGCCCTCATCGCTTACTGCCGCGACCACAAGCTGCCTCTGGTGACCATCGGCGGCGCCGGCGGCCAGGTCGACCCGACCAAGATCGAGGTGCGCGACCTTGCCCGCACCGAGCAGGAGCCGCTGCTGAAGAAAGTGCGCAAACTGCTGCGCGCGCAGTACGGGTTTTCGCGCGGCGAGAAGCAGAAATACCACATCGACGCCGTGTTCTCGATGGAGCCGCTGCGCTATCCGGAAGCTGAGGATGCTTGCGAGATCGGGTCCAGCGTTACGGGCCTGAACTGCGCCGGCTTCGGTTCCAGCATGGTGGTCACCGCCAGCTTCGGCATGATCGCGGCCGGCCATATCCTGCGCAAGATGGCCGAAGCGGCGCAAGCGGAAACCGCGGAGACGCCGGCCGAGGTGGCGCTGCCGGAAACGGCATGAGCCAAAAGTAAGGCGGTGTAACGCCGCTGCCATGGCGGCGCGGGGCTTTGCTATCATAGGATGATCGATTGAAATCCTGTCATTGAAAGAGTCCACATGATCCGTCGTACTTCCTTCCTGGCCTTGCTCATCGCAAGCGCCGCCGCCTGTGCCCAGCAGGGCCAGCCAGTTGCCACTCCGGCGAATGCGCCGCAAGCCGCGGCTGGCGCCGACCAGGCTGCCGCCACCGTGCGCCAGCAGGGCGTGCAGAGCGCCGCCGAACAGGCAGCTGTCGGTTCGCAGCAGGCTGCCGGCGTGGCCGGCCAGGCCGCCCAGAGCGGCGCCGAAGCCGTCAGCGGCGCAGCCCAGGATGCCGCCGCCGCCGCCCAGGCGCCGCAGCCGGCAACCCCGGCCGAACCCCAGCTCGAAATCGTCGACCGCGTGGTCGGCAAGGGGCAGACTGCCGAACTCGGCCACAAGGTGACCGTCAACTACACCGGCTGGTTCTACAAGCCGATGGCGCGTAACCAGCGCGGCCGCAAGTTCGACTCCTCGCTCGACGGCGGCCGCACGCCGCTCGACTTCCAGCTGGGCGCCGGCCAGGTCATCAAGGGCTGGGAGCAGGGCGTGGCCGGCATGAAGGTGGGCGGCAAGCGCACCCTGATCATCCCGAGCCGCCTCGGCTACGGCGCGCGTGGCGCACCAGGCGGCATGATTCCGCCGAATACGGATTTGATCTTCGATGTGGAACTGCTCGGCGTAAAATAAACGCACTAACCACCAAGCGGGAGTGAACGATGCGTGTCGCCAACGATGTCACTGAGCTGATCGGCAATACACCGCTGGTCAGGATCCGCAAGCTGGGCAAGGGTGGGGCCGAGATCCTCGCCAAGCTCGAGTTCCACAACCCCGCGCACAGCGTCAAGGACCGCATCGGCCTGGCGATGATCGAGGCGGCGGAGCAGGCCGGCAAGATCGGCCCCGACACCGTCGTCGTCGAGCCGACCAGCGGCAACACCGGCATCGCGCTGGCGATGGTGTGCGCGGCGCGCGGCTACCGCTGCAAGCTGGTCATGCCCGAGACCATGAGCAACGAGCGGCGCATGCTGCTGCGTGCCTATGGCGCCGAACTGGTGCTCACGCCAGGCGCCGAGGGCATGGTCGGCGCGATCCGCCGCGCCGAGGAAATCGTGGCTTCCGACCCGCGCGCCTTCATGCCCCAGCAATTCAACAACCCCGCCAATCCGGAAGTCCACCGCCGCACCACGGCCGAGGAAATATGGCGCGATACCGACGGCAAGGTCGACATCGTGGTGGCGGGCGTCGGCACCGGCGGCACCATCACCGGCGTGGGGGAAGTGCTGAAGGAGCGCAAGCCGGGCTTCCAGGCGATTGCGGTGGAGCCTGAGGCGTCGCCGATGCTGTCGAAAGGCACCAAGGGGCCGCACCCGATCCAGGGCATCGGCGCCGGCTTCGTGCCGCAGGTGCTGAATACCGGGATTTATGACGAGGTGATCGCGGTGCGCAACGAAGACGCATTCGAGACCGCACGGGCGGCGGCGCGCGAGGAGGGGCTGCTGGTTGGCATCTCGTCTGGCGCGGCGCTGTGGGCGGCGATGCAGGTGGCGCAGCGGCCCGAGAATGCGGGCAAGCTGATCGTGACCATCATTCCGTCGTTTGGCGAGCGGTATTTGAGCACGGCGTTGTTTGCGAACCTGGCGGGGTGATCATGCCTGCGGCCTGATCAACGCCGCGCCCGGGCCGTCAACAGAGGCCTGCGGCCTGGCCGTTTATTGGAGGCCTGCGGCCTGGACCGTACGGTGGGCACTCCGTGCCCACGCGGTTACGTGCGTATCCGTAGCTACGGGCAGCGAGGCGTCGCTCGAAACGCATCCATGAACGGCAACAGCTAATACGCCAACACTCCGCTCATCGTTTCGAGCGGCATGTCACGGCAAACGCAAAAAAGACACGCACGTAACCGCGTGGGCACGGAGTGCCCACCCTACGATATCAACCGCTATCGTCCAGACGTTATCATCGCATGACGTCAGCGCAAGCCCATCATCCGCCCGGCTTTACACCCCATGCGCCGCCAGTGCACACCCGTGCGTGCTCGTCCCTTCCTCCACCTGCAAGGTGCAATGCGCAATCCCGTGCTCCTCGCGCAGCGCCGCCACGGTCTCGTCGAGGAAGCCGTCCCCCGGATACCCGCCCGGCATCACCAGGTGCGCCGTTAGCGCATTCTCCGTGGTGCTCATGGCCCAGATATGCAGATCGTGCACGCTTGCCACGCCGGGACGCGCCGCCAGGAAGTGTTCGATTGCATGCGCATCGACGCTGGCCGGCACCGCCGCCATCGCCATCTGCACCGATTCGCGCAGCAGCGACCAGGTGCCCCACACGATCACCAGCACGATCGCCAGGCTCACCGCCGGGTCGAGCCAGGTCCAGCCGGTGGCGATGATCACCAGGCCCGAGATCACCACGCCCAGCGAAATCGCCGCATCCGCCGCCATGTGCAGGTAAGCGCCGCGCACATTCAAATCACCCTTGCTGCCGGCCATGAACAGCCAGGCCGAAAAGCCGTTGATGGCCACGCCGATGGCCGCCACCACCGACACCGTGACGCCCGCCACCGGATGCGGCTCGGCGATGCGCTGCACCGCTTCCCAGGCGATCGCGCCGCAGGCGGCCAGCAGCAGCAGCGCGTTCGCCAGCGCCGCCAGGATCGAGGAACTGCGCAGGCCATAGGTATAGCGGGCGCTCGGTGCGCGCTTGGCCAGTACCGCCGCGCCCCAGGCCAGCACCAGGCCCAGCACGTCCGACAGATTGTGGCCGGCGTCGGCCATCAGTGCCGTGGAGTTGGCCAGGAAACCGTAGACGAATTCGATGGCGACAAACGCCGTGTTCAGGCCGATGGCCAGCGCAAAGGCACGGCCGTGGCCTTCGACCGGGGCGTGGTGGTGATGGTGGCCGTGTCCATGGGCGTGTCCATGCGCGTGCGAATGATCGTGGTGGTGGTCGTGGCTCATGGTTCGTTTCCGTTGGCGGGTTCGGCGATGTGCTCGAACATGTTGGCGAGCAGGGTGCTGATGTGGGCGTCGGCGGCGGCGTAGAACACCTGCTTGCCCTGGCGTTCGGCCTTCACGATGCGCGCCGCCCGCAGCAGGCGCAGGTGGTGGCTGACCAGCGAGCTGGAAAGATGGAGCGCCGCGGCGATGTCGCCTACGGCGGTCGGCTGGGCCAGGCAGGCGAGCACGATGCGCAGGCGGGTGGCGTCGCCGAGCAGGTGGAAGAGGTCGGCCACTTGCTCGACGTGGTCGGATTCGTCGGGAATAGTCATCATTAACATGTGAATAGATGTTCACATGTTAGTTGAAAAAAATGGAACGGGCAAGTGCACTTGCCGGTCCCATCTTTTTCGGTCTTTTCCTCCCTGCCTTACTGCGGGTGGAATTCCTCAGCCGACGCAAACATCTCCCAGGCCGCAATGAACAGCGCCGCAATCACCGGCCCGATCACGAAACCGTTCAGGCCGAACAGCGCCATGCCGCCCAGGGTCGACAGCAGCACCAGGTAGTCCGGCATCTTGGTGTCCTTGCCGACCAGGATCGGGCGCAGGATGTTGTCGACCAGGCCGATCACCAGCACGCCAAAGGCGATCAGCACCACGCCCTGCCAGATGGCGCCGGTCACCAGGAAGTACACCGCCACCGGCGCCCAGACGATCGCCGCGCCCACAGCCGGCAGCAGCGACAGGAAGGCCATCACCACGCCCCACAGTAGCGGCGCCTGCACGTCCAGGAACCAGAAGATCAGGCCGCCCAGCGCGCCCTGGGCAATCGCCACCAGGACGTTGCCCTTCACGGTGGCGCGGATCACGGTGGTGAAGTTGTCGAACAGGCGCTGCTTGTACATGCGGCTGAGCGGCACGGCGCGCTTGATGCGGTTGGCCAGGGCCTGGCCGTCGCGCAGCAGGAAGAACAGCAGGTACAGCATGATGGTCAGGCTGACCAGGAAGTCGAAGGTGTTGCGGCCGAAGTTGATGGCGTAGCGCGCGAACACCTGGCTGACCTGGGCCGCGCCTTCGGACAGCTTCTGTTCCAGCGAGGCCAGGTCGGTGACTTCGAAGCGCTCCAGTACGGAGACGATCCAGTCGGGCAGCACGCTGACGATCTGCTGGAAGTAGCGGCCGAAGTCGATCTGGCCGGAGCCGATCATGTCGTAGATGCCGAGCGCCTGGCGCACCAGCGAGGCGCCGATCAGGGACAGCGGCAGGATCACCATCACGATGATGGAGAACAGGGTGAGCAGGGCGGCGACGGTCGGCTTTTGTTTTGTTACCGGCAGCAGGCGGCGGTACAGGGGCGCGAACAAAATCGCCAGCACCATGCCCCAGAAGACTGCGCCGGAATAGGGCAGCAGGATCCAGCCGAAGGCCAGGGTGACCAGGGTGAGGAGGAGGAGGAAGAACTTTTGCTGGATTGTGAATTGGTTCATGGGCTGCCGGTATGTGAATACAGTTGGGCCATGATAGACGATTCGACAACCCGGTGTTTGGGGAACGCGGGTTGTCCGGAACGCGTGGTGCAAATTTTGTCGCCGCGGTGCAGATGGTCAGACCGCGTGGGCACAAGTGCCCACCCTACCTTATTGCAGCAGTTGTCCCTCGGTGTCGCGGATTTCGATGGGGCCGAGCTTGAGCTTGTCGAGTTGCGGCAGGATGCGCTTGCGGTCGCCGACGGCCACGATGACCAGATGCGCGGGGTCGAGGTAGCGGCGTGCGGCTTGCTGCACATCTTCTGCAGTCACCGCAGCCAGCTTGTCGGGCAGCTGGCGGTAGTAGTCGAGCGGCAGGCCGAAGACGAAGGCTTCGGCGAGGCTGGCGCCGATGTCGGCATTCGTCTCGAAGCCGTTCGGCAGCGACAGCAGCTGGGCGTTGCGCGCGCCCGTCAGTTCGTCGACGCCGAGCGGGGCGTCGATCATCGCGCGTGCCTCGCGCAGGATCTCGGCCACCGAGGCGCCGGTGGCGTCGGCGCGCACGCTGCCGGCGATGCTGAACGGGCCCGGTGCGCGGCCGTAGCGAAAGCCCGAGAACACGCCGTAGCTGTAGCCTTTTTCTTCGCGCAGGTTCTGGTTGATGCGGCTGGTGAACAGGCCGCCAAAAGCCGCGTTCATCACTTCCAGCGCCGGATATTGTTCGCTGGTGCGCTCTGCGCCAAAGGTCACCAGGCGCAGCGCGGTCTGCGGCGCGCCGGGCTTGTCGACCAGGACCACGCGTGCGCGCGTCGGGCCGGGCGTGCCCGGGGCGAACGGCGGCGCGTCGGCCACTTGCCAGGCGCCGAAATATCTCTCCGCCAGCGCCTGCAGTTCCTCGCGCCGGATGTCGCCGGTGACAACCAAGGCCGCGTTCGACGGCACGTAGTGGCGGCGCCAGAAGCCGAACAAGTCTTCACGCGCGACGGCGCGGATCGCGGGCTCGGTGCCCAGCTGGCCGTAGCCGTAGGGATGGCGCGGGCCGTACAGGGCGCCGGCGGCGGCCACCGAGGCCACCGCTTCGGCTTCGTCGCGCTGGCCCAGCAGGTCGCCAAGGCGGCTGGCGCGCTGGCGCTCGACTTCCTCAGGCGGGAAGGCCGGATGCAGCACCACGTCGGCCATGACGGCAAAGGCTTGCTCGAAGGTCGAGCGCAGCGCCAGCAGCGACACCGCCGAGGCATTGGTGCCGCTGTCGGCATCCATGAAGGCGCCCAGCTGCGCGATCTCCTCGGCAATCGCCAGGGCGCTGCGCTTGCCCGTACCTTCGGTGAGCATCTGCGCGGTGAAGCCGGCCAGGCCGGGCAGGGCCAGGGGGTTGCTGTCGGCGCCGCTGCGGATCACGACTTCGGCCGACACCAGCGGCAGCGCAGGGTTGCGATGGTGGATCACGGTCAGGCCGTTCGCGAGCCGGAAGGCTTCGCCCAGCGGCAGCATGAAGCCCGGCGCCGGACCAGCCTGCGGCGCTTTTGCGCGCCAGGCTTCGGCTTCGTTGGCGCCGGCGTGCCGGGTCTTGACCGTCTTCGCGGTCCTGGACGCTTTCGGCGTTTTCGGCAGCGGCGGGTCGTGCGGCAGCGTCGGCTCGCCCGGCACGCCGGCCACCACTACCCGGTTCTTCGGCTGCAGCCATGTGCGCACGGCGCGCTGCACGTCGGCCGCGGTGATGCGGCGCAGCGCGGCGATGTCCTCGGCCAGGTAGCCCGGGTTGCCGGTGAACTGGTTGTAGTGGTTCAGCTGGTCGGCCAGGCCGTCGCCGCCCAATTGTTCCAGGCCGGTGAGCATGGCGGTTTCGATCTGGCGCTTGGCGCGTTCGACTTCTGCCTCGTGCGGACCCTGTTCGCGCAGGGCGTCCAGTTCGGCGTCGATGGCCGCTTCCAGTTCCTGCGCCGTGTGGCCGGCGCGCGCGGTCACCTCGACCAGGAAGGTGGAGGCGAGGGCGCGCGCATCCTGGTCGGCGTCGACGTCCTGGGCGATCTGGCGCTCGTAGACCAGGGATTGGTACAGGCGGCTCGACTTGCCGCCGGCGAGGATCTGCGCCGCCACCGACAGTTCGGCGTCGCCCGGCTGGTAGGCGGGCGGCGTGAGCCAGCCCATGTACACGCGCGGCAGTTCGACGCGGTCCGGTACCGTCAGGCGGCGTTCCTGCGTGATCGGCGGCGTGGTCACCTGCGGGCGCTCGACATCCGGGCCGCGCTTCAGGCTGCCGAAGTACTTGGCCACCAGGGCGCGCGCCGCCACCTTGTCGATGTCGCCGGCAATCACGATGCTGGCGTTGTTGGGGCCGTAGTAGCGCGTGAAGAAGTCGCGCACGTCGGTCAGTTTCGCGTTCTGGATGTCGGTGTGCGAGCCGATCACCGAGGCGTAGTACGGGTGCTCGGGCGGGAACAGCGCGTGGTTCAGGGCTTCCTCGACGATCCCGTAGGGTTCGTTTTCCACGGTCTCGCGGCGCTCGTTGCGCACCACGTCCTGCTGGTTGGCCAGGGATTTCTGGTCCAGCACGTCGAGCAGGTAGCCCATGCGGTCGGCGTGCACCCACAGCGCCAGTTCGAGCTGGTTGGCGGGCACGGTGTCGTAGTAGCTGGTGCTGTCGTAGCCGGTGCCGCCATTGCTGTCGCTGGCGCCGGCGCCTTCGAGCAGGCGGTCGGCCAGGCCGCGCGGCAGGTGCTTGCTGCCGGCGAACATCATGTGCTCGAACAGGTGGGCGAAGCCGGCCAGGCCGGGCGCTTCGTTGGCCGGGCCGACGTGGTACCAGACATTCACGGCCACCACGGGCAGGCGCTTGTCTTCCACCAGGATGACTTGCAGGCCGTTCGGCAGCGTGTATTTGTCGAAGGCGATGTGCGGTATATCGAGCGGCGCTGGCGGCGCGCCAGACGATGCAGGCGCCACAGGCGCGGCAGGCGGGGCCGCCGCGGCGGCCGCTCCTGCTGCGCCGGTACTGTTAGCAGCGGCCAGCAGCACGGATGCGGCGAACAGCGGTCGGGTTTTCATGCGGTACTCCAGGATTCATTCAATGTGTCAGTGGCAGGCGGCGCTGCCATGGTCGGGCGGCGAGGCGTTCGGCAGCATAGGTGGGGTCGCTTCCAGCAATTCCCAGTCGTAGCCGTCTGCGCGCAGCCGCAAGCGCAGCACGGCGTTGCGGCTGGCGTCGCGCACTTCGCTGTGCTTCGCGAACAGGAGGAAGGGCGTGGCAAAGGCGCCGCCGGTGCCGACCACGAACTGGCGCATCCCGCGCGGGTCCGGCTTGCCGTGCGCATCCTGCGGTGCAAAGCGCTCGTAGTCGTGGTCGTGCCCGGACAATACCAGTTCCGCGCCGGCCGCGTGCAGCAGGGCCCAGGCGCCGCGCATTTTCGGCACGCTGCCGTGCCCGCCCGAACTGTACAGCGGATGGTGCCAGAAGGCGAGGGTGCAGCGGCGCGGGTTGTTCTTCAGTTCCTCGCGCAGCCAGTCCAGCTGGGCGGCGTGCGCGTCCGGGGCCAGGTTGCTGTCGAGCGAAATCACGTGCCAGCTGCCGAGCGTCAGGCTGTACCAGCTGCGCTCCGGGCGTCCGGCGCGCTCGCCGAAATAGGCGAAGTAGGGCAGGGCGCCCTTCGTGTAGTACTCGTGGTTGCCGGGCGTGGGCCAGGTGCGGTCCTTGAAGCGGCCCCAGGTCGGGTCGTAGCAATCGGCGAATTCCCTGGCCGTGCCGCGCGGGTAAGTGTGGTCGCCCAGGGTCAGCACCACGGCTTGCGGGGCGGTGGCCAGGCCGGCGGCCACCACGGCGGCGGTATCGGCCGCGCCCGACCAGCGCGGATCGGGATGGGCGCAGCGGGCGATGTCGCCGGCGGCGTAGACCGTCTGCACCGGTGCCGCGTTCGCACAGGCGTGCGAACACAGGGCGGCCAGCGCGGCCAGGACTACACGGACCGGCTGCACTATTCAATAAAGCGCAGCAGTCCGCGCAGCGCGTGGATGACGGTCTGTTCGCGCACGGCCTGGCGGTCGCCCTGGAAGACCAGGCGTTCGGTAAAGGTGGTGTCGCCGCGCGTCCAGCCGAAACAGACCGTGCCGACCGGCTTGCCCGGCACCGCGCCGGTGGGGCCGGCGATGCCGGTGGTCGAGAGGGATACATCGGCATTGCTGTTCGAGAGCGCGCCCTCGGCCATGGCGCCGGCAACTTCCTCGCTGACGGAACCGAATTGCGCGATCAGCGCCGCCGGCACGTCCAGCAGTTCGGTCTTCGAGTTGTTCGAATAGGTGACGAAGCCGCAGTCGAACCAGGCGGTGGAGCCGGCGATCTCGGTGACGGCCTGCGACACGCCGCCGCCGGTGCAGGACTCGGCGGTGGCCAGCACCAGGCGCTTGGCCTGCAATGCCGCGCCAACCTTGGTGGCGAGTTCGATCATTTCGTTGCTCATGCGGCTCCTCCGGTGATGTAACGTTACTGTACGCACCAGGCAAATCAGCGGAAAGCCGGTGGCGCAGCAGGGGCGACAGCCTTGTTCGCGCAATAGGCATTCTAGCGCGCGCAGGCAGCTGCCGGTGTAGCAAACTTGCAGGAAAAATCCGCGACTATGCTATCCAAATGACAAGGGAAGGCGTAGAGTTGCACGCTTTCAGCGTACGAAATGTTCCGTGCGACACGTTGACATTGCCTGCTGCTATCCTGCATCGCGGCGGTATCCGCCGAGTTTCCTTTATTCAATCGACCACAATGTTGCTTCATCAATACGCGTGCTGCCGGGCCTGGCCGGCGCGGCCGTGATGGTTTTGTCCATCCGGGCCGCGTGGCGTGCGCACGGGATACTGTCGCCCTTCCAGACTGGCGTGGCGCCATGATCCGCCTGCCCTCGATCCGCAAGAAGCTGGTCGCCGTCGTGATGGCCACCACCCTGGCCGCGCTGGTGGTCTCGGTCGGGCTGGTGATCGGCTACGACCTGCGCAGCTACCACCGCACCCTGATCAACGATCTCTCGACCCAGGCCGAGCTGGTCGGCCACATGACCTCGGCCGCCCTGTCCTTCGACGACGCGCGCCTGGCCGGCGAGAACCTGGCCCTGCTGCGCACCCGCCCGATGGTCGACGCCGCCGCCATCTACGACGACCGCGGGCGCCTGTTCGCCTCCTACGCGGCCGAGGGCGCCGGCACCGTCTTCCCGGCGCGCGCCGAAAGCGCGGGGGCGCGTGTCGAGGGCGACCATCTGGTCGTGTTCCGCCCGGTGGTCGAGAATGGCGAAACCGTGGGCACGGTCTGGCTGCGCGCCGAGAACCGCCTGCTGGCGCGTACCCTGGATTACCTGGCAATCGCGTTTGGCGTCACCTTGCTGGCGATGGCGATTGCGTATTTGTTGATGCGGCGCCTGGGCAGCATCATCACCGCGCCCATCGTGGCGATTACCGAGATCGCCCACGACGTGGTGGCGACGCGCGATTATTCGCGCCGCGCCCCGCGCATCAGCAACGACGAGGCGGCCGAGCTGGTCGATTCCTTCAACGCCATGCTGAGCGAGATCGAGAGCCGCACCCGCGAGCTGGAAGACTCGAACGCCGTCATCGCGCGCGAAGCCCAGGAACGTTCGCGCGCCCAGCAGGAAGTGATGCGCCTGAACGAACAGCTCGAACACCGGGTCGACGAACGCACCCTGCAGCTGGCGCTGGCGAACGCCGAACTGGCGAATGCCATCGACGAGGCGCGCACCGCGAACCAGGCGAAATCGGCTTTTCTTTCTTCGATGAGCCACGAGCTGCGCACGCCGCTGAACGCCATCCTCGGCTTCGCCCAGATCCTCACCTCGGAAGCGCTGCCGACCAGCGACGCGCAAAAGAAGGAATTCGCCAGCCACATCCTGAAGTCGGGGCGCCATTTGCTCACCCTGATCAACGAGATCCTCGACCTGGCCAAGGTGGAGTCGGGCACGATCCCGCTCAGCATGGAGCCGGTGGCCCTGGGCGAGATCCTGGAAGAGTGCCGCACCATGATCGCGCCGCTGGCGGCCGGGCGCGGCATCCGCGTGCTGTTCCCCGAGCAGGTGGGCGCGGTGCTGCTGGCCGACCGCACGCGCCTGAAGCAGGTGCTGCTCAATCTCCTGTCGAACGCGGTGAAGTACAACCGCGAGGCCGGCGCCGTGGTGCTCGACTGCGCCGCGGCCGGGCCGGGCCGCCTGCGCATCGCGGTGCAGGACACCGGCATGGGCCTGCGCCCCGACCAGCTCGACAGCCTGTTCCAGCCCTTCAACCGCCTGGGCCAGGAAGCCGGCGCCCAGGAAGGCACCGGCATCGGCCTGGTGGTCACGCGCCGCCTGGTGGAGCTGATGGGCGGATCGATTCACGTGAGCAGCAGTCCCGGCGTGGGCAGCGTGTTCGCGATCGAACTGGGCACCACGGCGCCGCTGGTGGGACCCAACGCGGCCGAGGATGGCGTGGCGGTGGCGTGGTCCGAACGCGCCGCCGGCGCCCCGCACCTGGTCCTGTACGTCGAGGACAACCCGGCCAACCTGCGGCTGGTCGAGGAGATCGTGCGCTTCCGGCCCGACCTGCGCCTGGTCTCCGCCAACAACGGCCCCGACGGGCTGGCGCTGGCGCGCGAACGGCGCCCCGACATCATTTTGATGGACATTAACCTGCCCGGCATGAGCGGCTACGAGGTGCTGGCCGAACTGCGCCGCGACGTGCAGACGGCCGCCATCCCGGCCATCGCCCTGTCGGCGAACGCCATGGCCAGCGACATCGAGCGCGGCATGGCGGCAGGCTTTTTCCGCTACCTGACGAAACCGGTCGACATCGACAAGTTCAACGAAGCGATCGACGGCACGCTGGCCCAGCTGGCTGCCGGGAAAGGACAAGAAACATGATCACGCCCGCCGAGGTGCGGCGTGCACGCGTGCTGGTGGTCGACGACCAGCCCGTCAACGTGCAGCTGCTCGAATACCTGCTGAAGACCACCGGCTACGAGAATGTGCACAGCACCACCGACCCGCGCCAGGTGGTGGCCCTGCACCTGAAGTACCGCTTCGACCTGATCATCCTCGACCTGCACATGCCGCACATGGACGGCTTCCAGGTGATGGAGGCCCTGAAGCCCCTGGAAAGCGAATCCTGGCTGCCGGTGCTGGTGGTGACGGCCGAACCCGATAAAAAGCTGGCCGCGCTGGAAGCCGGCGCGCGCGACTTCATCGGCAAGCCGCTCGACACGGTCGAGGTGATGACGCGCATCCGCAACCTGCTCGAAGTGCGCCTGATGCACCGCGAGTCGCTGGCCCACGGCGCCAACCTGGAACGCACGGTGCGCGAGCGCACGGCCGAGCTGGAGCGCTTCCGGCGCGCCATGGACGCCACCTCCGACGGCATCTTCCTGGTCGACGCCGCCAGTCTGGCGCTGGTGGATGTGAGCGACGGCGCCTGCCGCCTGCTCGGCTTTTCGCGCGACGCGCTGCTGCGCATCGACCCGGTAGCGCTCGGCCTGACCACCGCCGACCAGCTGCAGCGCCACCTCGACACGAATGGCGCCGCCCACGAATCCGACATCGCCGAGACCGAGCTGCTGCGCGCCGGCGGCGAAGGCGCGGTGCCGGTGGAGATCAGCTGGCAGTGGGAAGAGGCGGGCAGCAGCAAGCTCCTGATTGCCGTGGCGCGCGACATCAGCGAGCGCCGCCACGCCCAGCAGCGCCTGAAGCACCTGGCCAGCTACGACGCACTGACTGGCCTGCCGAACCGCACCCTGTTCTTCCAGAACCTGCGCGAAGCGATCGAGCTGGCCCAGGACAAGGCCTGGCGCGTGGCGGTGCTGTTCATCACGCTCGACCGCTTCAAGATCGTCAACGATTCGCTGGGCCCGGCCCTGGGCGACGAACTGCTGCGCCAGTTCAGCAACCGCCTGATGCGCGTGATGGACCTGCGCGACGCCGTCGGCCGCCTGGGCGGCGACGAGTTCGCGGTGGTGCTGAACATGACGCGCGAGCAGGGACGCGAACACAGGCGCGAGCCGGTACACGTGGCCAACGAGATCCGCGAAGCGCTGCGCACGCCCTTCGACCTGGGCGGGCAGCAAGCGGTGCTCACGGCCAGCATCGGCATCGCCATGTACCCGAGCGACGCCACCGACCCCGGCACCCTGGTGAAGTACGCCGACACCGCCATGGTGCGCGCCAAGGAAGCGGGGCGCGACGGCTACCGCTTCTTCACGGCCGGCATGAACGTGCAGGTGCTGGCGCGGCTCGACCTGGAAGTGGCGCTGCGCAGCGCGCTGGAGGGCGGGCAGTTCGTGCTGCACTACCAGCCCAAGCTGGAACTGAACACCGGCCGCGTGACCGGCGTGGAAGCGCTGCTGCGCTGGAACCGGCCCGGCCATGGCCTGGTGTACCCGGCCGAGTTCGTACCGGTGCTGGAAGAAACCGGGATGGTGGTGCGCATCGGCGACTGGATCGTCGACGAAGCCTGCCGCCAGATCGCCGAGTGGAACGCGCAGGGTGTGCGCGAGGTGCGCGTGGCCGTGAATGTGTCGAGCCGCCAGTTCGTCGAGGGCGACCTCGAAGGCGTGGTGCGCGCCGCCATCGAACGCCACGGCATCGAGCCCGGCATGCTGGAACTCGAGCTGACCGAAAGCGCGCTGATGACCAACGCCGAGCGCACCATCGAGGTGCTGCAGCGCCTGAAGAAACTCGGCATCCGCATCGCCATCGACGACTTCGGCACCGGCTACTCGTCGCTGGCTTACCTGAAGCGCTTCCCGATCGACAAGCTGAAAATCGACATCGCTTTCGTGCGCGACATCGTCACCAACCCCGACGACGCGGCGATTGCCCTGGCCATCATCAGCATGGCGCACAGCCTGCACATGCAGGTGATCGCCGAGGGGGTGGAAACGCGCGCCCAGATGGCCTACCTGCGGCGCAACCGCTGCGACGAGATCCAGGGTTTTCACTTTTCGCGCGCGCTGCCGGCCGGCCAGCTGGCCGCGCTGGTGCGCAAGAACCGCGCCACGCCCGACATGCCGGCCGCCGACGACAGCAACGTCCAGACCGTCCTGGTGGTCGACGACGATGCCGACACCCTCAGTGCGCTGCACCGCCTGTTCAGGCGCGACAACTACCGGGTGCTGACAGCATCCACGCCGTCCGAGGCCTTTGAAGCGCTGGCGCTGTACCGGGTACAGGTGGTGATGTGCGACCAGCGCATGCCGGTGATGAGCGGCACCGAGTTCCTGAGCAAGGTGAAGGAGATGTATCCGGACACGATGCGGATCATTTTGTCCGGTTATACAGGGGTGAACGTCGTGCTCGACTCGATCAACCGCGGGTCGATCTACAAGTTCTATACGAAGCCGTGGAGCGATGCGGAGTTGCGCGATAACGTGCGGCTGGCGTTCCGGCAGTACTGGATGGAGCATGGGCCGTATGATGACCGCAAGGTGCCCAGGGCGGGGTGATGGTTTGGTGGTAGGGTGTGCATGGGTACGACCGCGTGGGCACGAGTGCCTGGCGCGGCCCGGCCCACCCTACAATGTGCGCATATCAACTGCCGCCGAAATGGTCCCAACCCTTGACCTGCAAATCGATTGCTGCGCCTGAGGCATCCACGAACCGCAATCCCGCCTGCGCATCGATCGTGCCGACCCGCGTCACCGGCGTTCTGGACGCCACGCCCGCCGCGATTACCGCCTCGCGATCATCCTTCCGCGCCGTGAAACACAACTCGTAATCGTCGCCCCCGGCCACCGTGAACCGCCGCCGCCACTCTCGCGGCTGGCGCGCAAGCACCGCCCCCGCCGGCAAGGTATCCACCTCCAGCGTCGCGCCAACCCGGGACGCCGCCAGGATGTGCCCGAGATCCCCCACCAGCCCATCCGAGATATCCAGCGCCGCCGGCGGCGAGGCCAAGGCCGCCAGCGCACGCCCCAGCGCCACGCGCGGGGTCGGCATGTGCATGCGCAACGCAGCCAGCGTGTGTTCGTCCTCGCCCAGCGCATATTCTTTCCAGTACCCCGCCAGCGCCAGGCGCGCATCGCCCAGCGTCCCGGAAATCCAGATGTCGTCGCCGGCACGCGCGGCATCGCGCCGCAGCGCCTGCCCGGG
This sequence comes from Massilia brevitalea, assembly GCF_030711405.1. Lineage (GTDB taxonomy): Bacteria > Pseudomonadota > Gammaproteobacteria > Burkholderiales > Burkholderiaceae_D > Telluria > Telluria brevitalea. The sequence continues at coordinate 43,447 of NZ_JAULSI010000033.1, read as the reverse complement.
TGCGACTTCGCCGAACACGGTGATGCAGATGTTGAGCGGCCCGCGCGTGGTGTCGCCGCCGATCAGCTCGCAGTCATGGGCGTCGGCCAGCGCGAACAGGCCGGCGGAAAATCCTGCCAGCCAGTCCGGATTGGCCTCGGGCAGGGCCAGGGCCAGCGTGAAGCCGAGCGGCCGCGCACCCATTGCCGCCAGGTCGGACAAGTTCACGGCCAGGCATTTATGGCCCAGCATGCGCGCGTCGGCCCCGGCAAAGAAATGCCGCCCCTCGACCAGCATGTCGGAGGAAATCGCCATCTGCATGCCGGGCGTGGGCGCAAGCAGGGCGCAGTCGTCGCCGATACCGAGTACGGCTTTGCCCGGCCGGTTGCGGCGGAAGTAGTGTTGGATGAGTTCGAATTCGGAAAGCATGCGCGCATTCTACCGTTGCCACTCTATACATACCGCACTGCCAACGATCCATAAGACTTGCTAATGTGACATCGCCTACCATCAGATAAGCTTCTAAAGCCCCCTGGGAGTGGAAAATACGTAGCCGCCAGAAAGAGTCAGTCTGATAAAATTGGAGGTTCCCCTCTAGTTCAGGAAGGCTGCAAAACATGGATTCGTCATCGGATAAAAAAGAAGAATTACGCCAACAACTGCGTGCTGCAGCGCTCGAATACCACCAGTTTCCCCGTCCCGGCAAGATCGCCGTCACCCCGACCAAGGGCCTGCTGAACCAGCGCGATTTGGCGCTGGCCTATTCGCCCGGCGTCGCGGCGCCTTGCGAAGAGATCGTCAAGGACCCGGCGGCATCGTACAAGTACACCTCGCGCGGCAATCTGGTGGCCGTGATCTCGAACGGCACCGCCGTCCTCGGCCTGGGCAACATCGGCCCGCTGGCCTCGAAGCCGGTCATGGAAGGCAAAGGCGTGCTGTTCAAGAAGTTCGCCGCGATCGACGTGTTCGACATCGAGATCGCCGAGAACGATCCCGATAAGCTGGTCGACATCATCGCTTCGCTGGAACCGACTTTCGGCGGCGTGAACCTGGAAGACATCAAGGCGCCCGAGTGCTTCTACATCGAGCGTAAACTCCGCGAGCGCATGAAGATCCCGGTCTTCCACGATGACCAGCACGGCACCGCCATCATCGTCGGCGCCGCCATCCTGAACGGCCTGAAGGTCGTCAACAAGGACATCAAGCAGTGCAAGCTGGTCGTCTCCGGCGCCGGCGCCGCGGCCCTGGCCTGCCTCGACCTGATCGTCGACCTCGGCTTCCCGATCGAGAACATCTTCGTGACCGACCTGGCGGGTGTTGTTTATAAAGGTCGTCTTGAGCTGATGGACCCGGACAAGGAACGCTTCGCGCAGGAGACCGCGCAGCGCACCTTATCGGACATTATTCCCGGCGCCGACATCTTCCTCGGCCTGTCGGCCGGCGGCGTCCTCAAGCCCGAGATGGTGGCGCAGATGGCGGCCAACCCGATCATCCTGGCGCTGGCCAACCCGAATCCGGAAATCCTGCCGGAAGACGCGAAAGCCGTGCGCAGCGACGCCATCATCGCCACCGGCCGTTCGGATTATCCGAACCAGGTGAACAACGTGCTGTGCTTCCCGTACATCTTCCGCGGCGCGCTGGACTGCGGCGCGACCACCATCACGCGCGAAATGGAAATCGCGGTCGTCCACGCGATTGCCGACCTGGCGCACGCCGAGCAGTCGGACGTGGTGGCCACCACCTACGGCATCAACAATCTGTCGTTCGGCCCTGAATACCTGATCCCGATGCCGTTCGACCCGCGCCTGCTGACCCATATCGCGCCGGCCGTGGCCAAGGCGGCGATGGAAGGCGGCGTGGCCGCGCGTCCGATCGCCGACCTCGACGCCTATGCCGAGAGCCTGCAGCAGATCGTCTACCGCAGCGGTTCGTTCATGAAGCCGCTGTTCCAGGTGGCCAAGGCCACGCCGCCGGAACTCAAGCGCATTGTGTATGCCGAGGGCGAGGACGAACGCGTGCTGCGCGCGGTGCAGGTGGTGGTGGATGAAAAGCTGGCGCGCCCGATCCTGGTCGGCCGCCCGGCCGTGCTGGAGCAGCGCATCGAGAAGTTCGGCCTGCGCCTGAAACTGGGCCAGCATTTCGACGTCATCAACCCCGACTTCGACGAGCGCTACCGCGACTACTGGCAGACCTACCACCAGATGGTGATGCGCAAGGGCGTGACCGCCGACATGGCCAAGCTGGCGATGCGCCGCCGCCATACCCTGATCGGCGCCATGATGATCCACAAGGGCGACGCCGACGGCATGATCTGCGGCACCTACGGCACCACCTGGACCCACCTCGACTTCATCGACAAGGTGCTGGGCCGCCGTGCCGGAGCCGACGTGTACGCGGCGATGAACTTCATCATCACCGAAGAGCGCCAGCTGGCGATGGTCGACACCCACGTCAACGAGAACCCGACCGCGCACGAACTGGCCGAGATCACGATGATGGCGGCCGAGGAACTGGAACGCTTCGGCATCGCCCCGCGCGTGGCGCTGCTGTCGCACTCGAACTTCGGCACCTCGGACAACGAGTCGGCACGCAAGATGCGCGACACCCTGGCCCTGGTGCAGCAGAAGGCGCCGCACCTGGAAATCGACGGCGAGATGCACGGCGACGCCGCGCTCGACTCGAAGCTGCGCGCGAAGATCATGCCGCAGTCGACGCTGAAGGGCGACGCCAACCTGGTGGTGATGCCGAACATCGACTCGGCCAACATTGCCTACAACCTGCTGAAGACCGCCGCCGGCAACGGCATCGCGGTGGGACCGGTGCTGCTCGGCTGCGCGCGTCCGGTGCACATCCTGACGCCGTCGGCCACGGTGCGCCGCATCGTGAACATGACGGCGCTGTGCGTGGTGGATGCGGTGTCGAGCCGCTAAGCTCGATCATGTTTGTCCTCCCGTGCCGATAAAAGTTCGGGCAGGATAAAGGTAACTTGCGGTCACTCACAGGCGAGCATGCTCGCCTGTTTTTTTTGCCTTGAACAAGTAACAATCCGTAAGCGGAACCCGGAAGTGTGGTGTTTGGCGCAATAATGCTGCCGATTTGCAGCAGGGACCGCTTTCTGATAGCAGCCACTGCCTTTACGGGATATGGCTCTGTTACAATATGGGGTTGTCAGAAAAGTATTTGATCGACCCGAGCACTCATCCGGAACTCCATTACCATGCAAAACACAACGAAACGTGCCGTCGTTACCGGCATTACCGGCCAGGACGGCGCTTACCTGGCGCAGCTGCTGCTTGAAAAGGGCTACCACGTTACCGGCACTTTCCGCCGCGCCAGCTCGACCAATTTCTGGCGCATCGAGGAACTGGGCATTGCCGCGCACCCGAACCTGTCGCTGGTCGAATACGACCTGACCGACCTGGCATCGAGCCTGCGCCTGATCCAGACCGCCGAGCCGGACGAGGTGTACAACCTGGCCGCGCAAAGCTTCGTCGGCGTTTCCTTCGACCAGCCGCTGACCACCGCCTCGATCACCGGCCTGGGCGCCGTCAACCTGCTCGAAGCGATCCGCATGGTCAATCCGAAGATCCGCTTCTACCAGGCATCGACCTCGGAAATGTTCGGCCAGGTGCAGGCCATCCCGCAAGTCGAGGATACCCCGTTCTACCCGCGCAGCCCGTACGGCGTGGCCAAGCTGTACGCGCACTGGATGACGATCAACTACCGCGAGAGCTACGGCATCTTCGGCTCCTCGGGCATCCTGTTCAACCACGAGTCGCCGCTGCGCGGCCGTGAGTTCGTCACCCGCAAGATCACCGACTCGGTCGCCAAGATCGTGCTGAACAAGCTCGACGTCCTCGAGCTGGGCAACATGGACGCCAAGCGCGACTGGGGCTACGCCAAGGAATACGTCGAGGGCATGTGGCGCATGCTGCAGGCCGACCGTCCAGACACCTATGTGCTGGCGACCAACCGCACCGAGACCGTGCGCGACTTCGTCACCATGGCCTTCAAGGGCGCCGACATCAATCTCGAATGGAGCGGCAGCGCCGAGAACGAAACCGCGCGCTGCGCCAACAGCGGCAAGACCCTGGTGCGCGTGTCGCCGAAGTTCTACCGTCCGGCCGAAGTCGAACTCCTGATCGGTAACCCGGAAAAGGCCAAGCGCGAGCTGGGCTGGGAACCGAAAACCACGCTGGAAGAGCTGTGCCAGATGATGGTCGACGCCGACCTGCGCCGCAACGAGCAGGGCGCCTCGTTCTGACATGAGCGTACCGCGTCCGCAGTTGTTGGCTGAGGTGTGCGAAGGCGCAGGCCGGCGCGCGCTTGTTACCGGCCTGCGTGGCTTTACCGGCGTCTACATGGAGCGCGAGCTGGCTGCGGCCGGGTACCAGGTATTCGGCATGGCGGCGCCGGGCGCGGCGGATCAACCCGGCGTGTTCCCCGTCGACCTGTGCGACCGTGCGGCCGTGGGCGCGATGGTCGAGCAGGTCCAGCCCGACGTAGTCGTGCACCTGGCCGGCATCGCACGGGTCGAGCATGGCAATGCGGAACAGATTTACCGTATCAACGTAGCCGGTACCCGGAACCTGCTGGAAGCACTGGCCGGCATGTCGCGCACCCCCTCGGCCGTGCTGCTGGCCTCGTCGGCGAATGTCTACGGCAATGCCAGTGTTTCGCTCATCGATGAATCGGTGGCGCCGGCGCCGGCCAACGATTACGCCGTCAGCAAGCTGGCGATGGAATACATGGCGCGCCTGTGGGAAGACCGGCTGCCGATCATCCTGGCGCGTCCGTTCAACTACACCGGCCGTGGCCAGAGCGAACAGTTCCTGCTGCCGAAGATCGTCGCCCATTTCCGGCGCAGGGCAAGCACGATTGAACTGGGCAACCTGGAGATCGCACGCGATTTCTCCGATGTGCGCATGGTCGTGCACAGTTACCGCCGCCTGCTGGCGGCCGCACCTGCGGGCGAGACCTTCAACGTCTGTTCCGGACGCAGTCACTCGCTGTCGAACGTGCTCGACCTGATGGCGGAAATTGCCGGTTACCGCATCGACGTCCGGGTCAATCCGGCGTTCGTTCGCGCCAACGACGTGCTGACCCTTACCGGGGACAATAGCAAGCTGGTGGCACGGATCGGCCAGGTGCAGACGCGGCCCTTATCCGAAACCTTGCGCTGGATGGCGGAGGATTGAGCATGACCGGGCCTGGCACCATGCAGAGCCGGGCCGCAAGGCAGCATCGTCGTGCTGTATTGACCGCTTGCGTGCCGTCATGTGCCGGCATGGCTTGCGGTATCGTTTTCGCGCACTAAGCGTTCATTTTTCACCACGTCCATGCGCGTCCTCCATTTCTACAAGACCTATTATCCCGACACCGTAGGCGGGGTCGAACAGACCATCCGCCAGATGTGCGTCGGCACCGGCCGCCTCGGCGTGACCAACACCGTGCTGTCGCTGTCGCGCGAGAAGAACCTGCAGCCGATCGCCTTCGAAGGCCACACCGTGCACCGCGTGCCGCTCGACTTCGAGATCGCCTCGAACGCCTGCTCGTACGCCGCGCTCGGCGCCCTGGCGCGCCTGGCGCGCGAGGCCGACGTGGTGCATTACCACTTCCCCTGGCCCTTCATGGACCTGGCCCATTTCATGGCGCGCGTGCGCAAGCCGACGGTGGTCAGCTACCACTCCGACATCGTGCGCCAGAAGAACCTGCTGCGCCTGTACCAGCCGCTGAAGCACCGCTTCCTGCGCAGCGTCGACGCCATCGTCGCCGCCTCGCCGAACTACCTGGAATCGTCGGCGGTGCTGGCGCGCTACCCGGGCAAGGCCCGCGTCATCACCTATGGCCTGGACCAGGCCAGCTATCCGCAACCCGACCCGGCGCGGCTGGCGTACTGGCGCGAGCGGGTCGGCCCGAAGTTCTTCCTGTTCGTCGGCGTGCTGCGCTACTACAAGGGCCTGCACGTGCTGCTCGACGCGGTGGCCGGCACCGAGTATCCGCTGGTGATCGTCGGCGCCGGGCCGGAAGAGGCGGCGCTCAAGGCCCAGGCTGCGCGCCTGGGGCTGAAGAACGTGCTGTTCACGGGCGCCGTCGACGAGCACGACAAGGTCGCGCTGCTGACCCTGGCCTATGCCTTTGCCTTCCCTTCGCACCTGCGCTCGGAGGCCTTTGGCGTGTCGCTGCTGGAAGGGGCGATGTACGGCAAGCCGATGGTCTCGTGCGAGATCGGCACCGGCACCAGCTACATCAACATCGCCGGCGAGACTGGGCTGGTGGTGCCGCCGGACGATGCGCAGGCCTTGCGCGCAGCGCTGCGCACCCTGTGGAACGACCCGGAACTGGCGCGCGCCATGGGCGGCAATGCGACCCGGCGTTTCGAGGAAGTGTTCACCTCGGCGCAGATGGCAAACGGCTATACCGCGCTGTACCGCGAAGTGCTGGCCAGGCATGCCGGCGCGCCGCAGGCGCCCGTGCCGGTGGCGCCGCCGGTAACGCCGGAATAAGCGAAGCAGGGGAAAAGCAAAAGGGGCGCAGCGCGCCCCTTTGTGTTTTTTGTAGGGTGGGCACTTGTGCCCACGCGGTACGGCATGTGATCGATCGGGATGGCCGCGCAGCGCCCGGTTCGGCAGAGTCTCGTTCTCACGGTGCGTTTTCGATATCGCAAACGCCGCACCGCGTGGGCACAAGTGCCCACCCTCCGACCCCGAACCCCGAGCCCGCAGCCCGCAGCCGCTTACGCGAATTGCGCCTCCGCTTCGGCTTCGACCTTCTCCGCCCAGCGCAGCCGCACCGTACGGATTGCCGGCAGCTGGGCCACGAACAAATCGACCAGCGCCGGATCGAAGTGCTTGCCCTTTTGCTGCACCAGGTAGTCCACCGCTTCTTCCTCGCTCCAGGCGCGCTTGTAGGGGCGCACCGAGGTCAGGGCGTCGAACACGTCGGCAATCGCCACGATGCGGCCGGCGAGCGGGATGCGCTCGCCAACCAGCTTGTTCGGGTAGCCGCTGCCGTCGTACTTCTCGTGGTGGGTGATGGCGATGTCGTGCGCCAGCTTCAGCATGCCGCCTTCGTGCTCGCCGATGATCTCGGCGCCGATGGTGGCGTGGCTCTGCATGATCTTCCATTCGTCCGGATCGAGCGGCCCGGCCTTTTGCAGGATGCGGTCGGGGATGCCGATCTTGCCGACGTCGTGCATCGGCGCGGCGTGCAGCAGGTCGTCGGCTTCCTCTTCGGTCATGCCGGCGGCCAGGCCCAGGATGCGCGCGAAATGGCTCATGCGGATCACGTGCAGGCCGGTCTCGTTGTCCTTGTACTCGGCCGCCAGGCCGAGGCGCTGGACGATCGCCAGGCGCGAGGCCTTCAGTTCCTCGGTGCGCACCAGCGACAGGTGGGTGCGCACGCGCGCGCGCACCAGCGGCGGGCTGATCGGCTTGGTGATGTAGTCGACGGCGCCGGCCTCGAAGCCTTCCAGCTCGTCGGCGGTGTCGGTCAGGGCGGTGACGAACACCACGGGAATCGGCGCCGTCATCGGGTTCGCCTTCAGCGCGGCGCAGACTTCGTAGCCGCTCATCCCCGGCATCATCACGTCGAGCAGCACCAGGTCGGGGCGCTCCTTGACCGCCAGTTCCAGCGCGCGCGCGCCGTCCTTGGCGAACAGCAGGCGGTAATGGTCCTGCAGGATCTGGCGCAGCAGTTGCAGGTTGCTGGCTTCGTCGTCGACCGCCAGGATCAGCGGACGGGTGATGTTATTGCTCATTGCATCGTTTCCTGTGGCGTTGCATCGTCATGGGTAGAAAGGGACTCGAGGGCGATCAGCACGGTGTCGAGCTGCTGCTGGGCGAGGTCGAAGTCGAAGTCGGCCAGGGCCGCCTGGACCTGGGTCACGCGCACGGCCACCGGGTGGCCGGCCAGCGCCGCGGCCAGGCCGGCCATGGCCGCGTCGTCGAGCGCGCCGCGCGCCAGCGCATCGTGCAGCAGGCCGCCGGCGCGGCGTGCGCGCGCCAGGTCGAGGGTGGCGCCGCCGGCGTCCGGCGCAGGGGCGGCGGACGGGCGGCTGCTGCGGGTCAGGTCCAGCGCCTCGGCATGGGCGGCATCGACCGCGTCCAGCGCCGCCGGCAGCAGCGCGCTGGCGGCCAGCTGCTGGCCCTTGTCGCCTTCGGCCAGCGCTTCCAGCCCGGCGAGCGCGTCGCTCAGCAGCTCCAGGCCGAGATTCGCGGCCACGCCGCGCGTCTTGTGCGCCAGCATGCGCAGCGACGGATAGTCGGCGGCGTCGGCAAAGCCGCGCAGGAACTGCGGCAGCAGCGCCTGCTGGGCGTGGAAGTGGGCCAGCGCCTCCAGGTAGGCGTCTTCCTTGCCGCCCCAGCGGTGCACGCCGCCGACGCGGTTCCAGGCCTGGCGCCCGACCGCCGGCGCATCCGGCGCCGCGTGCGAACCGATGCCGAGCACGCGCGCGATCTCGTGCGAAAGCGTGAACCAGTCGACCGGCTTGGTCGCGAAACCGTCCATCCCGACTTCCTGGCTGGCGCGGCGGTGCTCGGCCAGTACGCTGGCGGTCATGGCGATCACCGGCACGCGCGGGCGGCCGGCGGCTTCGGCCTGCTCGCGGATCAGGCGCGTGGCGCTCAAGCCGTCGATGGTCGGCATCTGGAAGTCCATCAGGATCAGGTCGAAGTCCTGGTGCGCGGCCAGTTCCACCACCTGGGCGCCATCCGCGGCGCCGGTCATGGTGTGGCCGCGGCGCGCCATCAACAGCTGCAGCAGCTCCAGGTTCTGCGGCACGTCGTCGGCTACCAGCACGCGCAGGCGCGGCAGGGCGGCGGCGGTGCGCACGCGCGCCTGCTGCGGTGCGAAGCGCGCCACCACCAGCGGCAGCAGCACGTGGAAGGTGGCGCCTTCGCCCACGGTACTCTCGGCCCAGATCTTCCCGCCCATCAGCTCGACCAGCTGTTTACTGATCGTGGTGCCGAGACCGGTGCCGCCGAAGCGGCGCGTCATCGAGGCATCGGCCTGGGTGAACGGGTCGAAGATCGCGTCCAGGCGCTCGGGCGCGATGCCGATGCCGGTATCTTTCACGGAAAAGTGCAGCTGGTCGCCCTGCGGCTCGGCGCGCAGCACCACGCTGCCGGCGGCGGTGAACTTGATCGCGTTGTCGAGCAGGTTGGTCAGCACCTGGCGGATGCGCAGCTCGTCGCCGCGCAAATTGGTCGGCAGCGCCGGGTCGTAGTGGATGTCCACGTGCAGGCCCTTGGCGCGCGCGTTGGCGGCCAGCGTCGACGACAGCTCGTCGATCAGCGAGAGCAGGTTGTAGTCGTTGATCTCGAGTTCGACCGCGCCTTTTTCCAGCTTGGCGGTATCCAGGATCTCGTTCAGCAGGCGCAGCAGCGAGCGGCCGGCGTTGCGCACGGTATCCAGGTGACGCCGCTGTCCCGGCGCCAGTTCGCCGTCGAGCAGCACGTCGGTGAAGCCGAGGATGGCGTTCATCGGCGTGCGGATCTCGTGGCTCATGTTGGCGACAAAGGTGGCGCGCGCGGCGGCAGCCTGCTCGGCGTTCTCCTTGGCTTCGCGCAGCGCTTCTTCCATCATGCGGCGCTCGCTGATGTCGAGGATCACGCCGTCGAGCCAGGCCAGCTTGCCTTCGTCGTCGCGCACGGCGGCGCCGTTCTCCCACAGCCAGCGAGTCGTGCCGTCGGCGTGCAGCAGGCGGTATTCGACCAGCCAGGGGCGGTTTTCGCGGAGCGCGGTCTCGATTGCTTCCGACACGCGCACGCGGTCGGCGGCGTGGATCAGGGCGCCGAAGCAGCGGCGCGGTGGGGTATCGGGCGAGGTGCCGATGAAATCGCGCGCCGGATAGCCGGCCACGCGCTCGACGGCGTCGCTGATGAACACCATCGGGTGCGTGCCTTCGAAACGGCTGCGATAGGAGATGCCGGGAATGGTGCCGATCAGGGAACGGAACTGCTGCTCGCTGGCGCGCAGCGCCTGGACCATCTCGCGCCGCTCGGTGATGTCGGTGACGAAGCAGACGAACAGTTCCTGGTCTTCCAGGCGCGCGTGGCCGATGGCGACGCGGATCGGCACCAGGCTGCCGTCGCGGCGCAGGGCCTCGACTTCGGCGTTGTCGGGGGCGGCCTGGGTGCCGCTGCTGGCCAGGTAGCCGAACAGGCCGGCGCGGCTGGCCTGGTCGCCTTCGGGCAGGAGCAGGCCGGCGTTGCCGCCGACGATCTCGTCGCGGCGCCAGCCGAAGATCTTCTCGGCCGAGGCATTGAATTCGCGGATGGTGCCTTCGCGGTCGATCGTGATCACGCCGTCGATGGTGGTGGTGAGCAGGGCGCGCATCCAGGCTTCGCTGCGCGAGAGATCGGCGTACAGGCGGCGGTAGCGCAGCAGGCCGTTGGCGGCCAGCACCAGCACGGTGAACAGCACGGTAATCAGGGAAATGCCCAGCGCCAGCGCGGTGGTGTCGGACGACGCCGGCGCGTTCGGGTCGATGCGGCCGACGAAGCGCGCAGCCGCCATGCCGGTGTAGTGCATGCCCGAGATGGCGCAGCCCATGACGGTGGCGGCCAGCAGCAGGCGCCCGCCTTCGCCCAGGCGCGCAAAGCGCGACAGCCCGAAGCGCACCCACAACGCCAGCGTGGCCAGCACCACGGCCACCACGATCGACAGCAGGAACATGCCCAGGTCGTAGCGCAGGGCCAGGCCCATCTGCATGCCTTCCATGCCGGCATAGTGCATGGCGCCGATGCCGGCGCCGACCAGCACGCCGCCGGCCAGCAGGCCGCCGGCGCCGAGCCGTTCGCGCGCGATCAGGCTCAGGGCCACGTACGAGGCGAAGATGCTCGGCAGGCTGGACAGGATGGTGGTCATCGGGTCATACACGACCTGGGTGCACAGATTAAAGGCGAGCATGCCGATGAAGTGCATGGCCCAGACCCCGGCGCCGAGCGCCAGGCTGCCGGTCAGCAGGAAGACCGTGCGCTGGCTGCTGCGCTGGCGGGCCTGGCCCGCGATCTGCAAGCCCATCCACGACGAAAAGATCGCCACAAGCAGCGACAGCAGCACGAGCTTGGTATCGTGGATGCCGTAGCTGAGCAGCGACGGGTCATCGGGCAGGGTGAAAAGCTGCATGGCGTCTTTCGGGAAACCTTAAATCAGTAAAAACAGAAACGGCGGGCGTACAAAATTATGACACTTTCCGTATGGAAAGTCTTGGTTTTATGCGGAAAACTTATAATGCTGCTATCGCATGTGTAGCGTGCTTGCGACCATGCATGCGAGCGTTCGCTTTGACCTAGTTCCTTGCGGTATGCTTATTGCATGGATGACCTGTCCTATCAGCTTATTTGATCACCGGCGGCGTACCAGGGAGGGCAAGACCATGCGAATCGGACTCATCACGGCAGGCGTCGCCTGTCTGCTCATGTTCGCCTCCATGCCGACACGCGCCGCTCCGGCAGCGCAGCTTGCCGGCAGCCTTTACATCGCCACCGAGGAGGCCGCGCCTTCGAGCATGCGCGATGCCGGCGGCCGGGTTGTCGGCATTGCCACTGACAAGGTGCGCGCAGCCATGGCGCGCGCCGGCGTGACCTACATCATCGAAACGCTGCCCTGGAAGCGCGCCTACGCCGCCGCCCGCGAACGCGCTGACGCATGTGTTTATTCAACCACCCGCACGCCCGAGCGCGAAGCCCTGTTCAAGTGGGTAGGCCCGACCGACAGTGCACAGTGGGTGCTGATGGCGCGTGCCGACCGCCGCATGGCAATCAGGACACTGGAGGATGCGCTGCCCTACCGGATCGGCACCTATTACGGCGACGCCCGCGACGACTACCTGCGCAGCCGCGGCTTCACCGTCGACACCGCCCCACATGACCTGCTCAATCCACAAAAACTGCTGCTGGGGCGGATCGACCTGTGGGCCGCTTCGCTGCGGCGCGAAAGCACGGTGCTGGAACAGAACGGCTGGAAGGGCAAGATCGTGCCGGTGTTTGCATTCAGCCGGCAGGACGTGTTCCTGGCCTGTAACCGGGGCGTGCCGGATGCGGTGATTGCACGCCTGAACGCCGCGTTTGTGGCGCTCGAGCGCGATGGGACGCTGAAGCGGATCGAGCGCAGCTACGACCGCTGGACGCCGGCGGCAAGCAAGTAAACCTGAGGAGCCAGTGCAGCGATGGCGCTTGTACCGGGGTCGGAAAACAAAAAACCGCGTCCTCTACAAGGAAACGCGGTTTTGTCATGTCATGGTGTTGTGCTGGTGCCTCCGGCCGGAATCGAACCGGCACGCCTTACGGCGCTTGATTTTGAGTCAAGTGCGTCTACCAATTCCGCCACAGAGGCCTTGCACACAACGAGGCCGCATATTAGCACACCGATTCTATTGCTGGCCAGTTTACAGCAGAGGCGGCGGCAAACCGACGGTTAGCCGGCCAGCGCCTTTTGCAGTGCGCGCAGCACCGGCACCGGGCCGATCACTTCCAGCGCATGGGCATGGACCCGGACGTTCACGTTGTGCGCCCGGTTGCGCCAGGTCGGCCGCGCGGTTTTTACGTAACGCAGCAGGCCAGGTGCGGACTTGCCCCGTGCGTAGCCGAGCGAATCGAGGGTGGCGTCGAGGGTGCTGGCCATGTGACAGGCGTCGAAGCGGGTGCTGACTTCCAGGCGCCCCGGGGCATGCGCGCACAGGGGCAGGACCAGGCCGGCCAGTACCGGCAGCACGATGTAGGCCAGGGGCGCAGTGGGGGCGAGCAGGTGCATGGCGACGACCAGCAGCGGCATGCCGATGGCCAGCGTCAGGCCATAGGCCGTGAGCGGGGAGAGCGTGCGCAGCAGGCCGGGGCGGCGCGGCGCGGGCATGACTTCCGAAAACATTACGCTTTTCATGTTGTTTCCTCCATGGTGCGAACGCCGGATGGCGACGGCACTGCCTGCCATTGTCTGCCCCGTATATGGTCCCGGATTGAGCTGACTCAAGGACGGGGACGTTCAAAAGCAAACGTCCGCCCCCGGTAGCTACTCAAAGCATGAGGTGGCGGCGCGGGCATTCCGTCGCGCCGCGTCGACAACCATTGCCAATGGAAACGATATGAACAAGACCCCTCTGGTGTTCGCCGCCTTGCTGGCGGGCGCCGTGTGCGCCGCTCCCCAGGCCGCGGCGCAGACCATCGCGCGCAGTACGCCTGTTGCCGTCATCGGCGACGGCGCCGGCGCCGGCGGCTTCAATGCATGGTTCGGCGACGGTTTCACGGCCGCCGAATCCGGCCGCGCCTTTACCGAGCTGTTCACCTTCAGCGTCAGCGGGCTGCCTTTCGATGCGGCAGCCTCGGTAACGTCCTCGTTCCTGAATTCGCCGCTGGGCAAGGACCTCGACATCGTCGCCTTCAGCCTGTACCGCTACGATCCGGCCACCCTGGCGGTCATCGGCCCGGTCGTGGCCGGCATTGACGGGACCGGCTTCGGCGACGAGGCCCCGGACTCCTGGTCGCTGGCGGCCTACGACTTGCCGACCGGGGCCTACGCGGTGCGGGTCGACGGGCGGGTGCTGGGCAGCGGCGGCGGCAGCTTCGGCGCCGACCTGGCGGTGTCGCCCGTGCCCGAAGCGCCGGCCTTTGCGCTGCTGCTGACGGGGCTGGCGGCGGGGGCGCTGGCGCGCCGGCGCGGGCCGCGGCGCGCCATGGAAAAACCGCCCTGCGGGTAAACCCGGAGGGCGGTCCTGGAGCGCTGGCGTGCCGGCTGCCGGCGCGGCCGGCTCAGCGCCAGGGCTCAGCGTCGGCGATACAGGCGGAAGCGCTCGTCGCGGTCCGAGGCGCGGCGGCCTTCCCACAGCAGCGTGGCGCCGCTCGTGGCCCAGCGGCGCGCCAGGGCGCGCTTTGCCCTGGCCTTGTTGTTGGCCTCGTTGTCCGCCTCGTCGCCGGATTGGTCGTCCGCCTTGTCGCGCGTCTTGACGCTGTCCTGCAGCAGCACGTAATCGCATTGCCCGCCTTCGACGCCGGCAAACGGCAGGCGGCCGAAGTAGGCGAACGAGGCACGCTGGGCCGAGCCGACGTTCGTGTCGATGCAGTTGGCGCCGGGCGGCAGCTTGGCGGCAATCGCCTGGGCCACGCCGGCGTAGCTGCGGCGGTAGTTCAGGTCCGGCAGGAACAGCGTCATCAGGAGCACCCACAACAGGATCAGGCCGCTCGACGACAGCACCACGGCGCGCCACAGCACTGCCGGCTGGCGCGACACGCGCCAGCGCACCAGCAGGATCCAGCCAATTGTCACGCTGGCCGCCACCAGAAAGGAGACGATGCCGAATTCGGGCTTGAAGCCTGGCACCAGCTTGAGCGCGTTATGCGCCAGCTTGGCCGGCCAGCCGCTCAGCTTGGCGATCCAGAACAGCCAGATCAGGGCGGCGAGGGTGGTCAGCGCCATCACCGAGAACCAGTCGATGGCGTTGATGGCGCCGCGCTTCATGGTCGGCAAGCCGAAGGCGGCCATCAGGGCCAGCAGCGGCAGCAGCTTGAGCAGGTCGCCGTTTTCCGGCGTCGGGTCGCACAGGATCACCACGGTCAGGGCGCCGAGGAAGGTCAGGGGCAGCACGATGTGCAGCATGTTCTGCTGGCGGCGCCAGGCCCAGATGGCCCAGCCGGCAAACGGCCAGGCCGGCCAGAAGAACCAGACGCCCACGCGGAAGAAGGCGCTGATCGAGGCCCAGTTCGGCAGGCTCAGTTCGGACGCGTTCCAGGCCAGCCAGTCCGGAATCGGCGACTGGCTGTAAGGCTGGACGATGCTTGCCGGCAGGATCCACACCAGGCTCAGCAGCAGGGCCACGCCGGCGGCCAGCGCCAGGTGGCGCAGCGAGGTGGCCGGCGGCAGGCGGAAGAAGCGGGTGCCGAGGAACAGCGCGGCCAGCAGCGCAACCGGCGACAGCGGGCCGCGGCTCAGGACCAGGGCGCCCAGCGCCAGGCCGACCAGTACGGCATTGCGCACGCTGGCGCCCTCGATGTAGCGTACCGCGCGGTACAGGAAATAGGCGATCAGCGAGCCCTGCAGGGTGACGGACAGGGTTTCGTGGCTGAGCAGCAGCAGGCCGAGCGAGCCCAGGTAGACCAGTACCGCGGTATCGGCCAAGGTGCGGCCGTAGTCGTCGGGCTCGGGCTGGCCGCCGAAGGCCAGGCGCAGCGGCTGGGCTTCGGGACGGCGCCCCAGGTGGAAGGCCGTGTACCAGAGCGACATGGTGCCGAGGACAAAGATGCCGATGTTCGAGACGCGCGCGGCCAGCACGTCGCCCAGCAGCCAGCCGAACAGCTTGATGCAGATGGCGCCCAGCCAGAAGGCGAGCGGGCCTTCGTCGTTGACGGCCAGGCCGGCGATATTCGGGTACAGCCAGTCGTGCAGGCCGCCGCGCGCCATCGTCCACATGATGCCGAAGCTGCCGGCGTCATCCTTCCACGGGTCGCGGCCGATCAGGCCCGGCAGGATATACAGCATGCCGAGCGCAAACAGCGCCCAGCGCGGCAGGGCCAGCGTGGCGGCGGCGGGGAGACGGACTGGTTTCATCGATCAATCTGTTGCGAAATGAATGTCGCGCTAGTATAGCGGCATTGGAAAAGACGAAAAAAAAGAAGCCGGAAACCGGCTTCTTCTCGTATTCCGCGCAGCGCTCCAGGGAACGCTCCGAAGATTGTATTGCTCTGTTGCTTAGCCGTTCGCGACCGCAGTCTTCGAACCGACCGAGCCGAACTTCTGGCGGAACTTCTCGACGCGGCCAGCGGTGTCGACGATCTTGTGCTTACCGGTGTAGAACGGGTGCGATTCAGCGGACACCTCGATCTTGATCAGCGGGTATTCCTTGCCTTCGTGGGTCATCGTTTCGCGGGTAGCGATGGTCGAACGGGTCACGAATTTGAAGTCGCACGACACGTCGTGGAACAGGACTTCGCGGTAATCTGGATGGATATCGGTCTTCATGGTTTTGCCTTGGTTTAGTTTGGTAGCCAAACAGCACTTCGTCGGTCTCGCTGCTTCTTGACCCGATTGCCGCTCACTTGCCAGGGGTGGAAATACTGAACCCACGATTATAGAACGGTCCTGTAGTCGAGGCAAGCGCGGGGCGGGAGTGGCGGCGCTGCAGCTACGGATTTGTGGCCGAGGTGCCAACCGTACGGTCGCTACGGATCGTGGTGCTGAATACGCCGCGTGGTTTCCAATAAAAAAAGGCGGCCGAAGCCGCCTTTCATGATGTTTTTGGCAGGTATTAACCGCCGCGGCGCATCATGTCGAAGAATTCCACGTTGGTCTTCGTCGCACGCATCTTGTCGAGGATGAACTCCATCGCTTCGATCTCGTCCATCGAGTACAGCAGCTTGCGCAGGATCCAGATCTTCTGCAGCTGGTCCGGCTTGATCAGCAGTTCCTCGCGGCGGGTGCCCGACTTGTTCAGGTTGATTGCCGGATACACACGCTTCTCGGCCAGGCGGCGCTCGAGGTGGACTTCCATGTTGCCGGTGCCCTTGAATTCCTCGTAGATCACGTCGTCCATGCGCGAGCCGGTTTCGATCAGCGCGGTGGCGACAATGGTCAGCGAGCCGCCTTCCTCGACGTTACGTGCGGCGCCGAAGAAACGCTTCGGACGCTGCAGCGCGTTCGCATCCACACCGCCGGTCAGGACCTTGCCCGATGCCGGGATCACGGTGTTGTAGGCGCGCGCCAGGCGGGTGATCGAGTCCAGCAGGATCACGACGTCCTTCTTCATTTCGACCAGGCGCTTGGCTTTTTCCAGCACCATCTCGGCAACCTGCACGTGGCGGGTGGCCGGTTCGTCGAAGGTCGAGGCGACGACTTCGCCGCGCACCGAGCGCTGCATTTCCGTGACTTCTTCAGGACGTTCGTCGATCAGCAGGACGATCAGGGTCACGTCCGGGTGGTTCGCGGTGATCGCGTGGGCGATGTGCTGCAGCAGCACCGATTTACCCGACTTTGGCGAGGCCACCAGCAGGCCGCGCTGGCCCTTGCCGATCGGCGCGATCAGGTCGACGATACGGCCGGTGATGTTCTCGGCGCCGTTCATGTCGCGCTCGAGGCGCAGCGGCTCGTTCGGGTGCAGCGGCGTCAGGTTTTCAAACAGGATGCGGTGCTTCGAGGCTTCCGGCGATTCGCCGTTGACCTTGTCCACCTTTACCAGGGCAAAGTAGCGCTCGCCGTCTTTCGGGGTGCGCACTTCGCCTTCGATCGAGTCACCCGTATGCAGGTTGAAGCGGCGGATCTGCGACGGCGAGATGTAGATGTCGTCGGTCGAGGCCATGTAGCTCGCATCGGGCGAACGCAGGAAGCCGAAGCCGTCGGGCAGGACTTCGAGTGCGCCGTCGCCGAAGATCTGCTCGCCTTGCTTGGCGCGCTTCTTCAGGATGGCGAACATCAGTTCTTGTTTGCGCAGGCGCGCTGCGTTGTCGATGTCGAGGCTGATTGCCATCTCCAGAAGGGCGGAGACGTGCATTGCCTTCAGTTCAGATAAGTGCATGTTATGTGGGTGTCCCGTGACGGGAAAGTAAAGGTAGGGGAGGGGACTACGTGGGTCAATGTAGGGTCGCGGCCGGAATCGGCGGGCTACCCATCTGGATTAATGGCGGCAGTGCGGGCGCGCTGCCGCCGCTCAACTAGACGCTCGATGAAACCTTGCGTGAGCGCTCGATCAGATGTTGCTGTCGATGAAAGCCGTCAGCTGGCCCTTGGCCATGGCGCCGACTTTCTGTGCGGCCGGCTCGCCGTTCTTGAACAGGATCAGGGTCGGGATGCCACGGATACCGAACTGGGCCGGCACGGCCTGGTTGGCGTCGACGTCCATCTTTGCGATCGTGATCTTGTCGCCGTATTCTTTCGCGACTTCTTCGAGGATCGGGGCGATCATCTTGCACGGACCGCACCACTCGGCCCAGAAATCGACCAGGACCGGACGCTCGGATTTGATCACGTCGGTTTCGAAAGAAGCATCGCTGATGTGTTTAATGTTTTCGCTCATGTTTTCCTCAAATAGAGGTAAGGATCAATGTACGCCTGGAGACTGTGCCGATTCCTCGGCAATTCATCCGGCTTCCGTTTATTTATAAAACTGGTTGCAACACAATGGTGGAGACAATGTGCGCAAACTCAATATTGGAAGGGCGTCAAGAGGACGTCAGGCGGGGGATTTAGGCCGAATAATACCGCATTTTCCCAAAAAGTGTTCGGACGTTTGTACAAATCTTAACACGTGACGGCCGAGCGCAATTGCTCCAGTCCGATAGGCTTGCGGAAGGTGCCTGCAACGCGCAGGCCAAGCACCCGCGCCAGCTCGCCGGCGGCATCGCGCACCCCCGCATCCATGCCCGAGAGCAGGATCACGCGGCCATTGAAACCGCGCGCGGCGGCGGCCTGCAGGAACTCGATGCCGTCCATGTCGGGCAGGGCCAGGTCGCAGATCAGGGTATCGGGACTACGTTCTTCCAGTGTGGACAGGGCGCGGCGGGTACTAGCCTCGGCAAACACTTCACGCACGCCCACCTGTCCCAGCATGTCGGTGAGCACTTCCAGCATGAAGCAGTCATCGTCGAGCACCAGCACGCGCGGCGGCTGGACTGGGCTGGCTACGGTGTCACCGTTCATACGACTGGTTCCGGAAGAATATTGACTGGAAGGGAATTATGGTCGAGAAGCGGCATGCGTGGGACATGCCGCCCGAAAAAATCCTTCCAGGCGTCGCGTTCAGCCCACGCTGCCCGTGAACTGGTACAGGTTGCCTGGATGCCACATCGTGACGATGGATGCCACGCGCCCGCCCGACGTGGTCTTGCGCTTGAGCACCAGGCACGGGCTTTTCGCCTCGATCGCCAGCAGCTCGGCCACGTCGCGCGGCGCAGCCAGCGACTCGATGGCCCAGGTGGCGCCCTGCAGCGGCGCGACCGCCACCAGGTGCTCGTTGGGCGTGATGGCATTGAAGTCCTGGGCCAGGTAGTCCGGCGCGCAGGCCGGGTTCACCCAGCGGTCTTCGAGCTGGATCGGCACCTCGTTCTCGAAGTGGACGATCAGCGAGTGGTACAGGGGAGCGTCCGGCGCCAGGCCGAACTGCAGCGCCAGCGCCTCGCCCGCCGGCGCAGACGCCAGCAGGTGCAGGCTGCTGCGGTGGCGGTGGCCGCGCGCGCGCACTTCGTCGGCGATATTCCGGATCTCGACCAGGGTAGCCTGGTATTTTTGCGGCGCCACATAGGTGCCCGAACCCTGGCGCCGGGTGAGCACCTGCTCGGCGGTGAGTTCGCGCACGGCGCGGTTGACCGTCATGCGCGAGACCCCGAACTGGCGCACCAGCGCCTGCTCCGAGGGCACGAGCTCGCCCTCTTTCCAGCGGCCCGACGCGATCTCGCCGACCAGGTAATCCTTGATGCGCTGGAAAATGGGGGTACTCGCTTGCACGCTCTGTTCGTTCAAACTGCTCTCCGGTGGGGCGATAATGATGGCTGCCGACAGCCGCGATTCTAGCATCGCAATTCGAAAGCAAGAGCCGGAGTGCGCGCGTGTGGAGCAGGCGCCACGATAGGGACATTCAGCCTGGCAGGAGCCGCCATGAAGACCGACACCATTCTGTATGACTATGCCAGCGACGCAGCGCGCTGGGACGCCGTGCAGCGCCGCGAGCGCGCCGCCGACGGCGCCTTCTATTACTCGGTGCGCACGACCGGCGTGTATTGCCGGCCCTCTTGCGGCGCACGGCCGGCGCGGCGCGAGAACGTCGCCTTCCACCCTACATGCGAGGCGGCCGAGCGCGCGGGCTTCCGGTCCTGCCTGCGCTGCCGTCCTGACCTGCCGCCGCTGGCCGAGCGCCAGGCGCAACTGGTGGCCGCGGCCTGCCGCCTGATCGAATCGGGCGAAGAAGAACCCAGCCTGGGCGCGCTCGCAGCCAGCGCCGGCATGAGCCGCTTCCACTTTCACCGCGTGTTCAAGGCGCAGGCCGGGGTGACGCCGAAAGCCTATGCGGCCGCGGTGCGGGCGGCGCGCGTGCGTGCAGGCCTGGCCCACGGCGCCCCGGTCACCGATGCGCTGTATGCGGCCGGCTTCAACTCCAGTTCGCGCTTTTATGCGGGAGCCGATGCGATGCTGGGCATGGCGCCGGCGCGCTTTCGCAGCGGCGGCGCGGGCGAGGAGATCCGCTTCGCGGTGGCGCAGTGTTCACTCGGCGCGATCCTGGTCGCCAGCACCGGGCAGGGCATCTGCGCAATCCTGATGGGCGACGATCCCGAGGTCCTGGTGCACGACCTGCAGGACCGCTTTCCAAAGGCGCGGCTGGTCGGCGCCGATGCGGAGTTCGAGCGCACCGTGGCGCTGGTGGTGGGCTTCGTGGAAGCGCCGCGCCTGGGCCTGGACTTGCCGCTCGACGTGCGCGGCACCGCCTTCCAGCAGCGCGTGTGGGATGCGCTGCGCGCGATTCCGGCCGGGGCGACGGTGAGTTATACCGAGCTGGCGCAGCGCATCGGGTCGCCCGCCGCGGCGCGTGCGGTAGCCGGGGCCTGCGCCGCGAATCCGGTGGCGGTGGCGATTCCCTGCCATCGGGTGGTGCGCAACGATGGCGGCTTGTCGGGCTATCGCTGGGGCATCGAGCGGAAACGCGCCTTGATCGAGCGCGAGAAGAACGACGCCTGATCGTTACGGCTTATTCGGCACGCATTTTTCTCATTATTTGCGCGCCGCCGCTTCCTGCGCCAGCGTCTTTTCCAGGCGCTGGCGGCCGTCGTCGGCATAGCGGCGGGAGGCGTCGCGGTCGATGAAGGCGGTGCTGCCTTCGTTGGCCTGGCGCGCGTGGCGCTCGAACAGCCCGCCGGCCTCGGGGTGGGCCGAGACCAGGATGTCGCAGGGCAGGGCCGCCACGCGCGCGATCGAGCGCTCGATGTCGGCCTTCGCCTCCGGATAGCGCGCGTCGCCACTGTAGCGGAAGCCGTGCAGGCCGAAGGCGTTCAGGCTGTCGGCATACACCATCTGCATGGCGCCGGCGAGCTCCTGCGCGGTCCAGGTCCAGCTGATGCCGCCCCGGGTATGGCCCGGCGTGTAGTTGGCCTTCACGGCCAGCGGGCCGACGCTGACGATCTCGCCGTCGCGCACCGTCTTCACGTTCTCCACCGGCTCCATGTCGGGCAGGGCGCCGAACTGCGGGTCGCCCCGATCCGGCTTGCCGCTTTCCAGCACCGGCTGCGCCGCAGGGCTGGTCAGGACGGTCGCGCCGCTCAGGCGCTGCAGCTGGGCCACGCCGCCGGCATGGTCGACGTGCGCGTGCGACACCAGGATGTATTTGATATCTTCCGGCTTGAAGCCCAGCCTGCGCACGTGCTCGATGATGGTTTGCGCCGACTTCGGCGTGCCGCCGTCGATCAGGATATGGCCCTTGGACGAGGTGATCAGCACCGAGGCCACGCCCTGCGGGCCGACGTAATAACTGCCGCCGTAGATCGGGAAGGGGTCTTGCGGCGCGTCCCAGTCGGCGGCCAGGGCGCCGTGGGGGCAGGCGAACGTCAGGGAAAGGCTGAGGATGAGTCGTTTGGCGGACATGTCGTGCTTCGTGGTTGAGGTCGGTTCCGCGCATGATACGAAATATGGGCGGATGGCGGCTGACGCCAGTGCCAAAGAAGCGGCGATTCGCTACACTCATGTTTTGCATTTATTTAATAAAACGGAGAATCCATGCGCCCCACCCTGAAGCAGTGTTCCATGTTCGTGTTTGCCGCAGTCGCCGCCATGTCGGTACAGGCGCAAACGGTGATCGAGAACGCCAACGGATACACGCTCAATAATCAGGGTGAACTGGTGCAGTTCACGGCGCTCGCCTTTGATGCCCAGGGCAAGATCGTCGCCGTCGGCAGCGCCGCCGACGTATCTGCCAAGGCGCCGGGCGCGCGCCGCGTCGACATGGGCGGCAAGACCCTGCTGCCGGGCCTGATCGACGCCCACGGCCACGTGTTCGGCCTGGGCCAGATGCTGACCCAGCTCGACCTCTCGCAAACCACCTCGCTCGAAGGCGCGCTGAAGGCGATTGCCGACTATTCGCGCGCAAACGCCGGCCAGGGCTGGCTGCGCGGACGCGGCTGGAACCAGGAGAACTGGAAGCTGGGCCGCTTCCCGACCGCGGCGGATGTCGACACCGTGGTCAGCGACCGCCCGGTCTGGTTCGAGCGCGTCGACGGCCATGCCGGCTGGGCCAACAGCCGCGCGCTGGCGGCGGCCGGCATCACCGATAAAACGCCGGACCCGGCGGGCGGCAAGATCATGCGCGACGCGAACGGCAAGGCCACCGGCGTGCTGGTCGATGCGGCGCAGGAGCTGGTAACGAAGGTGCTGCCGGCCCAGACCGAAGCCGAAGGCCGCGTCGTGCTGGATCGCGCACTCGGCGCACTGGCCAAGGTTGGCGTCACCAGCACCCACGACGCCGGCCTGGGTGTGGCGGAAGACCGCCTGTACCGCGCCTATGCCGACCAGGGCAAGCTGACCGCGCGCATCTACGGCATGATCGGCGGCACCGAAGGCGACTTCGACGCGCTGGCCAAGAACGGTCCCCTGAAAACCTACGGCAACGACATGTACGCGCTGCGCGCCGTGAAACTGTATTCCGACGGTGCGCTGGGCAGCCGTGGCGCCGCCCTCATCAAACCCTACAGCGACGAGCCGCATTCGCACGGCCTGCTGTTTTATAAGACCGCGCAGATGGACGCCATGATGAAAAAGGCGATGGCGCGCGGCTACCAGGTGAACGTGCACGCCATCGGCGACGCCGGCAACCACCAGATCCTCGACATCTACCAGAAGGAACTGGCGGCGACCAAGAGCGCGGCCCAGCGCCACCGCATCGAGCATGCCCAGGTCGTCACGCAAGCCGACATCGTGCGCTTCAAGACGCTTGGCATCATCCCGTCGATGCAGCCAACCCACGCCACCTCGGACAAGAACATGGCGGAAACCCGCGTCGGCCACGAGCGCATCAAGGGTGCGTACGCCTGGCGCAGCTTCCTGCACCAGGGTTCGCGGATTGCCTGCGGGTCGGACTTCCCGGTGGAATCGCCTAATCCGTTCTTTGGCATCCACGCCGCGGTGACGCGCCAGGACGCTTCCGGCCAGCCAATTGCCGGCTGGTATCCGAACCAGGCGATGTCGCTGAAGGAAGCCTTCCGCTGCTTCACGCTTGACGCAGCCTATGCGGGCCACGCGGAAAACAGCTTAGGCTCGCTGGAGCCGGGCAAGTGGGCCGACTTCATCGTGGTGGACCAGGACTTGTTCAAGATGCCGACCTATGACATCTACAAGACGGGCGTGCTGCAGACCTGGGTGGCAGGTAAACAGGTGTACCAAAAATAACGGCGGCCGCAACCGTACGGTGGGCACTCCGTGCCCACGCGGAACGGTGAGCATTGTTGGCAGTTCAAACGAAATATTGTTGACGCCACATTCAATTGCAAACCAATTGCAAACGTTAGCGAGCGATGTTTCGAAGCAGCAGACTGCGGATCAGCCCGTAACCGCGTGGGCACGGAGTGCCCACCGTACGGTTGAGGTTCCAGGCCAAAGCAAAGCAAAATGAATTGACGCTGTTGTATAGACAACCTAGACTCTGAGCATATCCTCAACCCAGGAGCTGCCATGACCCAAGCATTGCCCCGTATCGATACCGATACCGATACCGATCCGCGCTTCGACCCGAGCCGCAGCATCCGCGCCCCGCGCGGTACCGAGCTCAGCTGCAAGAGCTGGCTCACCGAAGCCGCCTACCGCATGCTGCAAAACAATCTCGACGCCGAGGTAGCCGAGGACCCGCAGCGCCTGGTGGTCTACGGCGGCATCGGCCGCGCCGCGCGCAACTGGGAATGCTACGACCAGATCCTCGCCTCCCTGCGCGAGCTCGAAGACGACCAGACCCTCCTCATCCAGTCCGGCAAGCCGGTCGGCGTATTCCAGACCCACGAAAACGCCCCGCGCGTGCTGCTGGCCAATTCGAACCTGGTGCCGAAGTGGGGCAACTGGGAGCATTTCAACGAGCTCGACCGCAAAGGCCTGTTCATGTACGGCCAGATGACGGCCGGCAGCTGGATCTACATCGGCACCCAGGGCATCGTGCAGGGCACCTACGAAACCTTCGCCGAAGCCGGGCGCCAGCATTTCAGTGGCGACTGGGGCGGACGCTGGATCCTCACCGCCGGCCTGGGCGGCATGGGCGGCGCGCAGCCGCTGGCCGCCACCTTTGCCGGCGCCGTGTCGCTGACGGTGGAATGCCAGCAAACCAGCATCGACTTCCGCCTGCGTACCCGCTACCTCGACAAGCAGGCAGCGGACATCGACCACGCCATCGCCCTGATCAAGGAACATACCGGGAAGCGCGAAGCGGTCTCGATCGGCCTGCTCGGCAACGCCGCCGACGTGCTGCCGGAACTGGTGCGCCGCGCGCGCGAAGGCGGCCTGGTGCCGGACCTCGTGACCGACCAGACCTCGGCCCACGACCTGATCAACGGCTACCTGCCGAGCGGCTGGACGGTCGAGGAATGGAAGGCGGCGCAGCGCGACCCGGCCCAGCACGCGCGCCTGCAGGCCGCCGCCGCTGCATCCTGCGCCAAGCACGTGCAAGCCATCCTCGACTTCAAGGCGCTCGGCGCGTATGCGGTCGACTACGGCAACAACATCCGGCAAGTGGCAAAGGACGAAGGCCTCGAGAACGCCTTCGACTTCCCCGGCTTCGTGCCGGCCTATATCCGCCCGCAGTTCTGCGAAGGACGCGGCCCCTTCCGCTGGGTGGCGCTGTCCGGCGACCCGGAAGACATCCATAAAACCGACGCCAAGATCAAGGAGCTGTTCCCGCACCATGCGCAGGTGCACCGCTGGCTCGACATGGCGCGCGAACGCATCGCCTTCCAGGGCCTGCCGGCGCGCATCTGCTGGCTGGGTCTGGGCGAGCGCCACCTGGCCGGCCTGGCGTTCAACGAGATGGTGCGCACGGGCGAACTGAAGGCGCCGATCGTCATCGGCCGCGACCACCTGGACACCGGCTCGGTCGCCAGCCCGAACCGCGAAACCGAGAGCATGCGCGACGGTACCGATGCCGTGTCGGACTGGCCGCTGCTGAACGCCATGCTGAACACGGCCGGCGGCGCCACCTGGGTCTCGCTGCATCATGGCGGCGGCGTCGGCATGGGCTATTCGCAGCACTCGGGCGTGGTGATCGTTGCCGACGGCACCGAGGCTGCCGCAAAACGCCTGGCGCGCGTGCTGGTGAACGACAGCGGCTCGGGCGTGATGCGCCATGCCGACGCCGGCTACGAATCCGCCATCGACACGGCCAAGCGCCAGGGCCTGAATCTCCCGATGATCAAGTAAAAGGTAGCAAAGAAGATGAAACACGAAACATACAACTGGGTCCTGGAACCGGGCGCCCTGACGCTGGCCGACTTGCGCGCGGTCTGGGCCGATCACTTCCCGATTGCGCTGTCGGCAAACGCCGCCGCACCGATTGCGGCGTCGGCCGCACTGGTCGACCAGATCGTCGCCAAGGGCGACCCGGCCTACGGCATCAACACCGGCTTCGGCATCCTGGCCAAGGCCCACATCCCGAACGAGCAACTGGCGCAGCTGCAGCGCAACCTGATCTTGTCGCACGCGGTGGGCACCGGCGAACTCATTGCGGACAATATCGTGCGCCTGATCCTGCTGACCAAGATCGGCAGCCTGGCGCGCGGCTATTCCGGCGTGCGTCCCCTGATCATCGACACCCTGATCGCCATGTATAACGCGGGCATCATGCCGGCCATTCCGGCCCAGGGTTCGGTCGGCGCCTCGGGCGACCTGGCGCCGCTGGCGCACATGACCCTGGCCATCCTCGGCGTCGGCCCGGTGCGCTATCAAGGCGAGATCGTCGATGCCGTCGAGGCCCTGCGCGCCGCCGGCATCGAACCCGTGACCCTGGCTGCGAAAGAGGGCCTGGCCCTGATCAACGGCACCCAGGTATCGACCGCGCTGGCGCTGCACGGCCTGTTCATGGCCGAGCGCCTGGTGGAAGCGGCGATGGTTACCGGCGCCTTGTCCGTGGACGCGGCGCGCGGCAGCGATGCGCCGTTCGACGCCCGCATCCACGCGGTGCGCGGCCAGCCCGGCCAGATCGCCGCCGCCGCCATCTACCGCGAACTGATGGCCGGCAGCGCCATCCGCGCCTCGCACCTGGTGGGCGACGAGCGCGTGCAAGACCCCTACAGCCTGCGCTGCCAGCCGCAGGTAATGGGCGCGGTGATGGACCTCGTCGCCAACGCCGGCCGCACCCTGCTGATCGAGGCGAATGCCGTCACCGATAACCCGCTCTTGTTCCCGGCGGACGGCGCATCCGGCGATGGGGCGATCGTCTCGGGCGGTAACTTCCACGCCGAGCCAGTGGCCTTTGCCGCCGATACCCTGGCGCTGGCCATTGCCGAAGTCGGCTCCCTGGCCGAGCGCCGCATCGCGCTGCTGATCGACGCGAATCTGTCCGGCCTGCCGGCCTTTCTGGTGCGTGAGCCAGGCCTGAATTCGGGCTTCATGATCGCCCACGTCACGGCGGCCGCGCTGGCGTCGGAAAACAAGTCGCTGGCCCATCCTGCCAGTGTCGACAGCTTGCCAACCTCGGCCAACCAGGAAGACCATGTCAGCATGGCCACCTTCGCGGCGCGCCGATTGCAGCAGATGGCGCACAATACGGCTGTGATTGTCGGTATCGAATTGCTGGCGGCAGGGCAGGGCATCGAGTTCCACCGTCCGCTGGCCACATCAAGGCACCTGGAGCACGTGCACGCCCAGCTGCGCGAACAGGTGGCGCCGTACGACGCCGACCGCTTCTTCGCACCCGATATCGAAGCCGCGCGCCGCATGGTGATCGAAGGCGCGCTCTCGGCCTCGTGCAAGGAACTGTTCACGGTATTACACCCATAAATCAATGCGACAGGAGAGGTGATGGATTTCCGGTTCAAGGCAGGTACTGCGCCGATGCTGCTGTCGATGCCCCACGTGGGCACCGACATTCCCGACGAGGTCGCCGCCACCATGGCGCCCTGCGCACTGGCGACGGCCGACACCGATTGGCACCTGGCCGAACTGTACGAGGCCGCCGGCCGCCTCGGCATCTCGACCCTGGCCGCGCGCTGGTCGCGCTACGCCATCGATTTGAACCGGCCGCCGGAAAATACGAATTTGTATCCGGGCCTGGACACCACCGGCCTGTGTCCGGTCGATACCTTCGGGCGCGAAAGCCTGTACCAGGAAGGCAAAGTGCCGGATGCCGCCGAAGTCGGGCGCCGCCTGGACCGTTACTGGCGCCCCTACCACGACCAGTTGCGCGCCGAGCTGGCGCGCCTGCTGGCGCTGCACGGCAGGGTGGTGCTGTGGGACGCGCATTCGATTGCCTCGGTCGTGCCGCGCTTCTTCGAAGGCCGCCTGCCGGACCTGAACTTCGGCACCGCCGAAGGCAAGTCCTGCGATCCCGGCCTGGAACAGGCCGTGGTCGGCGTGGCGCGCGCCCAGGACCGCTTCAGCATCGCGGTGAATGGCCGCTTCAAGGGCGGCCACATCACCCGCTTCTACGGCCAGCCGAAAGAGGGCGTGCATGCGATCCAGCTCGAGATGTGCCAGTGCCTGTACATGAACGAAGAACCTCCCTTCGAGTACCGGCCGGACGTGGCGGCCGAAGTCCAGCCGCTGCTGGCCGGGATGATGGAAGCGGCCCTGGCCTGGGTGAAATCATGAATGCATTATTCGCACGCCACGCCCTGCTGCCGGAAGGCTGGCGCGGCGACGTGCTGGTCGAATGGGATGCGCGCGGTGCGCTCACCCGGGTGCAGGCCGACGCCAGGGCGCCGATCGGCGTACCGCGCGCCGACTATGTGGTGCCGGGCATGGCGAACCTGCATTCGCACGCCTTCCAGCGCGCCCTCGGCGGCCTGACCGAGCACGCCGGCGATGGGCCGGACAGCTTCTGGACCTGGCGCGAGCTGATGTACCGCTTTGCCGCCAGCATCACGCCGGAACAGGCCGAGGCGATCGCCGCCCAGCTGTTTTCGGAATGCCTGCGCCACGGCTACACCTCGCTGTGCGAGTTCCACTACATCGGGCGCGATCCTGCGGGCGAACTGTATGCGCGGCCGGCCGAGATGGCCGAGCGCATCGCCGCCGCCGGCCAGCAGTCCGGCATCGGCCTGACCCTGCTGCCGGTGCTGTACAGCCACAGCGGCTTCGGCGAGCAGGCCCTGAAGCCGGAGCAGCGGCGCTTCCGCAGCGACGTCGACACCGTGCTGCGGATCGTCGAGGCGCTGGCGCCCTTGCGTTCGGGCCAGCTCGAAGTGGGCGCCGCGCCGCATTCGCTGCGCGCGGCCGGCATCGCGCAGATCCGCGAGCTGGCGGCGGCGCTGCCGAAGGACCGCCCGCTGCACATCCACATCGCCGAGCAGCAGGGTGAAGTCGAGCAGAGCCTGGCGTTTTCCGGCTGGCGCCCGGTCGAGTACCTGCTGGAGAACATCGGCATCGACGAGCGCTGGTGCCTGGTGCATGCCACCCACCTGAACGAGGACGAGGTGAGGGCGCTGGCGGGCAGCGGCGCGGTGGCCGGCATCTGCCCGACCACCGAGGCCAACCTGGGCGACGGCCTGTTCCCGCTCGGGGAGTACCTCGCGCTTGGCGGGCGCTGGGGCATCGGCAGCGACAGCCATGTGTCGCAGAGCCCGGTCGAGGAATTGCGCTGGCTCGAGTATGGCCAGCGCCTGGCGCATCTGCGCCGCAACGTTGTCTCGAGTTCAACGCGGCGCGACGTTGCGCTCAACTTGTGGCAGGATGCGCTGGCCGGTGGCGCGCAAGCGGCCGGGCGGGCCGTGGGCGCTTTGGAAGCCGGGCGGCGCGCCGACCTGCTGGTGCTCGACAGCGCGCATCCGAACCTGGAAGGCGCGCTGGACGCCGACGTGATGGGCCGCCTGGTCTTTTGCGGCAACGACAACCTGGTGCGCGACGTGCTGGCCGGCGGGCGCTGGGTCGTGCAGGGCGGGCGCCACATGGCCCAGGACACCATCGCGCGCCGCTACCGGCAGGCGATCAACCCCTTGCTTGAGGCAAGAACATGAATATCCTGATTCCCTTTGCCGGCCTGTCGGCGATCCCGTGGAAAAACGGCGGCGGCAGCACCACCACGATCGCGGTCGGCCCGCCCGAATCCACTCTCGAGAACTTCGAGTGGCGCGTCAGCCTGGCCACCATCAGCGAGGACGGCCCCTTTTCCAGCTTCCCGGGCGTAGACCGCACCCTGGCGCTGGTCGACGGCCATGGCATGACGCTCGACATCGACGGTTCCGAGCGCGTGATCCTGTGCGAGTCCGGTCCGGTGCTGGCGTTCGACGGCGAATCGCAGGTGGTGGCCAAGCTGAACCGCGGGCCAACGACCGATTTCAATGTGATGACGCGCAGCGACTGCTGCTACCACCAGTTCGGGCGGCGCCGGCTGTCCGGTAAATCGACCTTTGTCGCACGCGCCGACCTGACGGTGCTGTTCCTGGCCGAGGGCGAGAGCCTGGAGATCGCCAGCGACGCCGAACGCATCGGGCTGGTACGCTATGACGCGGTGATGTTCGATCCCGGCAGCGTGTGGTCGCTCGAAACCACGCAGGCGACGATCTTCATTGTCGACATTTTCTATTACAACGAGGACGAGGACGACGATGAGTGAGCGCAGCAATCCGCGGGTCGATGCGGTATTTGCGAACGTCAACCTGGCCACCATGGTCGGCGGCTATGGCGAGATCGTGGACGGCGCGATTGCCGTGCACCACGGGCGCATCGCCTGGATCGGCGCACGGCGCGACGCTCCGCGCGCAGCCGTCATCCACGACTGCGACGGCGCCTGGCTCACGCCCGGCCTGATCGACTGCCATACCCACATCGTCCACGCCGGCAACCGAAGCGACGAGTGGGAAGCGCGCCTGGAAGGCGCCAGCTACGAAGACATTGCCCGGAATGGCGGCGGCATCATGTCGACGGTGCGCGCTACCCGCGCCGCCACGGTCGAGGACCTGATCCGCGTGAGCGCGCCGCGTGTCTCGCAACTGCTGGCCGAAGGCGTGACCACCCTCGAAATCAAGTCCGGCTATGGCCTGAACATGGTCGGCGAAGCGAACCTGCTGCGCGCTGCGCGCCGCCTGGGCGAAATCTTGCCGGTGTGCGTGCGGACGACTTTCCTGGGTGCGCACGCGCTGCCGCCGGAATTTGCCGGCCGCGCCGACGACTACATCGCCGAAGTGGCCGAACGCATGCTGCCGCTGCTGGCCAAGGAAGGGCTGGTCGACGCCGTGGACGCCTTCTGCGAGCACATCGGCTTTACCTACGACCAGACCGAGCGCGTGTTCAACGCCGCCAAGCGCCTGAATCTGCCCGTCAAACTGCATGCGGAACAACTCTCCGAGCAGCGCGGCGCGGAACTGGTGGCGCGCTACCGTGGCTTGTCGGCGGACCACTTGGAGCATCTGACCTCGGCCGGGATTGCCGCCATGGCGGCGGCGGGCACGGTGGCCGTGCTGCTGCCGGGCGCCTGGTACTTCCTGCGCGAAACGCGCATGCCGCCGATCGCCGAACTGCGCGCCGCCGGCGTGCCGCTGGCGGTGGCGACCGATTGCAACCCGGGTACCTCGCCGATGAGTTCGCTGTTACTGGCGATGAACATGGCCTGCACCATGTGGCGTTTGACGCCGCGCGAGGCGCTGCAGGGCGCGACCGTGCATGCGGCGCGTGCGCTGGGCATGCTGGACCGGATCGGAACGCTGGAGGTTGGCAAGCGGGCTGACTTTGCGCTGTGGGATATTGCGCGGCCGTCGGAGCTGGCGTATTCGATCGGGTTCAATCCTTGCCAGGCGGTGGTGAATGGTGGGGTGATGCGTGAGCGGGATGCAGGGCTGCCGGCGGGGTTTTGATTAGATAGGGAAGGGCAGGTTCATGCCTGGCATCTTGTTTCGGGTTCCGGGATAGGAAACGCTGCACCGCGTGGGCACGAGTGCCCACGCTACAAAACCGGGTAGGGTGGGCACTTGTGCCCACGCGGTACACAATCCGATCATTCGAACCGCCTCACAACAACCGCCTCACAACAACCCCCTCACAACAACCGCCTCACAACGACTGCAACTTCGCCTTCGTCGTCGACACCGCCCGGTGCAACATCCGCTCCGCATGAAAATCATTGGCCCGCTGCACCTCGATGGCGTGCAAATTGCGCGAATAATGATCGAGACGTGAGCGCAGCCACGCTTTGTAGATCCGCGACTTCACCGGTTTGAGGCTGAGTTTCATGTGTCTCTCCTGACTGGAAGAGCACATTCTCCGCGCCGCCTACCCGTTGCGTTTGTGATAACTCAATTGTGCCACAGCCCCTCACAATGCTTGAGGCTTCTCAAATTGCCCATTCCCAGCTCGGTAATTATTAGGATCAAGAGAATCCGTAAGAGAGGTAAGCAATTGTAAGAGCAAGCATTGTCGGCGGTGTCAGGCGGATATATTGAAACCGTTGATTCCGACTCTCCCCTCCCCATCTTAAAAAATGGGTTCGCCCACGGCGCTACAAGGTCCCGTGGGCTTTTTCTTTCCAGATCAGATAGCGCTTTACCAGCGCGTTGGCGACAGAATCAGAGCCCGCGCCGCGCCAGGTGATCCAGCGCTTCACCCGTCACGCGGCAGATGCGCCACTCCGGCAAGATCTCGGCGCCCATGGTCTGGTAGAAGCCGATGGCCGGTTCGTTCCAGTCCAGCACCGACCACTCGAAGCGGCCGCAGTTGCGTTCCACCGTCAGCTGCGCCAGGCGCGCCAGCAGCTGGGTGCCATAGCCCTTGCCGCGGTGCGACTGCCGCACGTACAAGTCTTCCAGGTACAGGCCCTTCTTGGTGAGGAAGGTCGAGAAGTTATGGAAGAACAGGGCAAAGGCCACGACTTCGCCGTTTTCCTCGCCGACGATGGCTTCGCAGGCCGGCCTGGTGCCGAACAGGCCTTCGTGCAGCAGCTCCTCGGTGGCGACCACCATGTGCTCGAGTTTCTCGAACACGGCCAGCTCGACGATCATCGAGTGGATGTCGGTAACGTCGGCCGGCTCGGCGGGGCGGATGGAAAAGTGTGTGGCAGATGTCATGGGGTTTCGATTGCGTTGTTCAAAAGATCATTTTGCACTGGTTTGGCTGCGGGTGCACGCAGTGCCCAGGCCACGCTGGCCAGGCAGAGGATCATGCCGAAGAATTCGACGGGACCGGGACGGTAGTGTTCGAGCTTGATCGACAGCAGCACCGACAGCACCGGCGTGATCACGCCGATATACACCGCCTTCTGCGGTCCGATGCGGGCGATCAGCGTGAAGTAGGCAAGGAAGGCGATCACCGAGCCGAACAGGGCCAGGTAGAACAGGCCCAGCGTGTACGACAGGCTCGGCGGCGCGACAAAACGCTGGCCGGTGAGCAGCACGTAGAACACCACCAGCAGGGTACCCCAGAGCATCGACCAGGCCGTGGTCAGCATCACGTTGGTCGACTGCTCGCGCACCTTGCTCACCACGATGCTGCCGCCCGAACTGGCGATCGTCGCCACCAGGGCCAGCACCACGCCCAGCAGGAAGTGGCCGCTGCCGCCAGTCTGCAAATCGCGCCAGGCCTGGCCGATGGAATGCCAGAACAGCAGGGCGACGCCGGCGGTGGCCACCGCGCCCGCACCCCAGGTGCGCGGCGCGATCTGCGTGCCGTGGAACAGGCGGCCCAGGAGCGGCGTCCAGAACACCATCAGCGCAAACAGCACGGCCACCAGGCCCGAGACCACGACTTCCTCGGCCTGGTAGGTGCAGATGTAGGAGAGGCCGAAGGTCGCGGCGCCCTGCAGCATCATCCATTTCTGGGTGCGCCAGGGCAGCTGCAGCTTGTGGCCGCGGATCAGGCAGATGAAGAACAGCGTGGCCGAAGCCAGGGCGAATCGGTAGACCACGGAGACGGCCGGCGGCACGTCGCCCAGCTGCAAGGTGATGGCCCAGAAGGTCGATCCCCAGATCAGGGATGCGATGACGAACAGTACGGGAGTAGGCATCGCGAAAGTATACGTGCTTTCGCTGTTGCCTGTCGTCTATAGATTGGCAATATGAAGTGCTCGTACGCAGGTTTTCGGAAGCGATACAACACCCGCGCACGAGTAAACGATCAATGCGTCACGCGCGTCTGGTAACCATTGCTCAGCAAGCGCACCCGCTCGCCCGGACGGAACAGTTCGTCCGCCGATTGGGTAATCGCGCGCAGTTCGCCATTGTCGAGCTTGACCGTGATTTCGAAACCGGGGCGGTTATTCGCATTCGCCTCGACCCGGTTGCCGATCAGCCCGCCGGCAATGGCGCCGACGATGCCGACGGCGGCCGAGCCGTTGCCGCTGCCGATCTGCGAGCCGGCCAGGCCGCCCAGGGCTGCGCCGCCCATGGTGCCGACGCCCGATTCCGGGTTGACGATGGTGACGTTGCGTACCGATTCGACCACGCCCATGCGCACGACCTGCTCGGACTGGGCCTGGTAGGAACGGTAGACGCTGCCCGACTGGGGCGGGGTGGCGCAGCCGGCAAGCAGGCCGGCAGCGAGGATGGCAACGAGGGGCAATGACTTGTTCATGATGATCTCCGGCTTGTTTCTCTGTCCAGAAATCCTACTCCTCGTTAGCGGCGCGTGGCGCGCGTTGACGCTAGCGTTCAATAAGTCAGTGTCAATATGCCGACATTAATACGCCAGGTTCAGGCGCCGGTACAGGAAACCCAGCACGAACAGCGGACCGATCAGCAGGAAGCGCAGGTCGTCGAAGAAGGACGGTTTCTTGCCTTCGATCTTGTGCCCGACGAACTGTCCGATCCAGGCCACGACGAAGATGGCGATCGACATCGGCAGCACGGCATAGGGCGGCATCGCCGCCAGCAAGGCCAGCATGATCCCCGCCATCGCCAGCATGCCCAGGGCAAAAGGCTTCGACAGCTGGAAGTAGTACCACATGGCCCCCGCCACCGCGGCCAGCGCCACCAGCGGATGAATCGCCCACAGGATGCCGAGCAGCGAGAACACGATCACCGGCACGCACACGAAATGGATCAGTTCATTGGTCGGGTTGCGGTGGCTTTCGCTGTAGATGTCGAGCAGGGTATGAATGTCGCGGGACGGGGTGGCGCGCATGGCGAAGGTCTCCTTAGTGATTTTATGTAGAAATTCTACACCCGCTCCAGCCGAAAAAATCACGCCGCCTGAGCCTGTTCCGCGAAGGCCGGCCGCGCCCCCAGGCGCATCTGCGGATGGTTCGCAAACAGCTCCGACACCCATTCAACGAATACGCGCACTTTGGCCGACAAATGGCGGTTTTGCGGATACAGCACGTGCACCGGCAGCGGGTCGCTGCTCCAGTCCGGGAGCAATTGCACCATGCGGCCTTCCTGCACATGGCGCAGCAGCAGGTAATCGGTCATCTGGATGATGCCCAGCCCCGCCAGCCCGGCGGTGACGTAAGCATTCGAATCGTTCAGGGCAATCGCGCCGGGCAGGGGGATCGCGATGCGCTCGCCGTCGCGGTTGAAATCCCAGTCGGAAACCTTGCCGTTCTTGGCCGAGAAATAATTCACGCAGCGGTGCTGCAGTAAATCGTTTGGATGGGTAGGCCTGCCATGGCGCGCCAGGTAAGCTGGCGACGCGGCCGTGACAAAGTTGATCACACCGACCCGGCGAGCGATCAGGCTGGTATCGAGCAGGGGGCCGCCGCGCACGGCGCAATCGACGCCTTCCTCGATCAGGTCGACGGTGCGGTCGGTGCTGCCCAGTTCCAGCGTGATGTCCGGGTAGCGCTCGAAGAAGTCGGGCAGGGCCGGCACCAGGATTTCGCTCGACAGTCCGGTAGGTGTGTCGACGCGCAGGCGTCCGCTGGGATTGAGGCGCGTGCGCGACAGCGATTCCTCGGCGTCGCGCACGTCCGACAGGATACGGATGCAACGTTCGTAATACGCGGCGCCATCCGAAGTAACGGTCACGAGCCGCGTGGTGCGGTGCAGCAGCTTGGCCGCTAACGACGTTTCCAGCGCCTGCACCAGGGTCGAAACGCTGGCCTTGGGCATGTTCAGCATCTCGGCGGTGCGGGTGAAACTGCCGGTGTCGGCCACCTGCACGAAGACTTCCATGGCTTGCAGCTTGTTCACTTTGCGTCTCTCTCGATCAGGAATCGTTCAGGTTTTTCGCTCATTGTTCGCGTATTCCGAACAATCAATTCGAAATTGGCATCTTTATCAGATTGTAGATGATGTCTATAGTGTGCGTACTGACAGTCATATTTATTTAAACGGAGCAGGTCATGACACACAAGGATGGCATCGTCGCAACGATCGCACTGGCGCTGAGCACGCTGGCGATGGCGGGCGTGGTTGGCAGCGGCGCGTATGCCCAGGCTGCCGGCGCCGAGGCGCGCGGCGTGCAGGCCTTGTCGAATGCCGTGATCGAAACCGTTTGCCCTGAAACGCATGTCAACCGTGCTGCGGACGCACAATGGCTGGCCGTTGCCGTGCAGGTGAATCCATGAACGCGCCTTTCGAATCCGGCCTGGCCGGCAAGGCCGACGATGTGCGCGTAAAAGAGCTCGAGGTCGCCGGCGAACAAGGCCCGCTGAAGGCGCGCCTGTACAGCGCCGGCCCGGCCGCCAAGCGCGACACCCTGATCGTGTTCTTCCACGGCGGCGGTTTCGTCGAAGACAAGCTGGACGATTCCGACGTCTTCCTGCGCCACCTGGCCGACGGCGGCCACGCGCAAGTGGTGCTGGCGTCCAGCTACACCCTGGCCACCATGCGTCCCTTCCCGGCGGCCGTGGAGGATGCCCACGCCGTGCTGCTGTGGGCCAAAAAGAACAAGACCAAGCTCGGCTGGAACGGCAAGCGCATGCTGGTGGCCGGCATCGAGGCCGGCGCCAACCTGGCCGCCGTCTGCGCCCTGATGTCGCGCGACCGTGGCGCCCCCAAGCTGGACGGCCAGATCCTCCTGATGCCGATGCTCGACCCCGGCCTGTCGACCTGCTCGATGCGCGAAATGCCGAACTGCCCGGACATGGAAGCGCTGGCCGACGATTGCGCCGCCGCCTACCGCGGCTACCTGCCGCACGCCGCCGACCGTACCCATCCGTATGCGTCGCCGCTGCAATCGAGCCGGCTGAAAAACCTGCCGCCGGCCCTGATCCTGTCCGCCGAGGATGATCCCTTGCGCGACGAAGCCGAAGCCTATGGCGCCAAGCTGAACAGCTTCGGCGTGCCCGCCTCCGTGCGCCGCCTGCTGCCGGCGCCGCTCACCGAACCCGGTGGGCGCAACGACTGCGCTTGCAAGGCCAGCGCCCTGACCGAAATCGCCGCCTTCATCGCCGGCCTCGACGCGGAGGCAGCCACGGGATGACTTCCGCCTCCTGATCTTCCTGATCCTCTAAATCACTGAACCGGACTACCGCGCTCATCCGAGCGTGGCGGGACCCGCTTTGCCCATTTTTTCCTGCGCCCTGTCCAGAACGGCGCCGGGCAGGGCGGGTATTGCCCAAGCACTTAGATTCATTACTAATACTCAACAATAACAAGGGGTAAACATCAAACGCACACATGAATGGTCCGCACTCCTGCGGCCGATGTCGATGGCGCTGGCGGCCGCCGGCCTGATCGCAGCCACGCTCTCCGGCTGCGGCGACGCCACGGGCAAGGCCGCCGAAGCGCAAGCGCCGGCCGCGCCGCCGGTCTCGGCCGCGCTGGTGCTGGAGCGTCCGGTGGCAGAAACCCAGGAATTCTCGGGCCGCCTGGAAGCCATCGAGCGCGTCGAGATCCGCTCGCGCGTCAGCGGCTTCATCACCGCCGTCAACTTCAAGCCAGGCAGCGAAGTGAAGAAGGGCGATGTACTGTTCGTGGTCGACCCGCGCCCCTACCAGGCCGAAGCCGCGCGCGCCGAAGCCGCTGCCGCATCAAGCCGTGCCAAGCTGGACCTGGCCAAGCGCGAACTGGCGCGCGCCGAAAGCCTGCTCGCCGACAAAGCCATCGCCAGGCGCGAATACGACGAAGCCGCCGCCGGCCAGAAGGAACTCGAAGCGAACGCCAACGCGGCGCAAGCCCAGGCTGACGCCGCGCGCCTGAACCTGGCCTATACCAAGGTAGTCTCGCCAATCGACGGCCGCGTATCGAAAGCCGAAATCACCCTCGGCAACCTGGTCGACGCGACGGCGGTGCTCACCTCCGTCGTCTCGCTGGACCGCATCTACGCCAGCTTCGACGGCGACGAAGAAACCTATTTGCGCGTCGGCGCCAAGGCCCAGCAGGGCACGACGGTGGGCGTACGCGTGGGCCTGGCCAACGAAACCGGCTTCCCGCACGAGGGCAAGCTCGAATTCGTCGACAACCAACTCGATGCCCGCACCGGCAGCGTGCGCATGCGCGCCACGTTTGACAACGCCGAGCGCAAGCTGGCGCCGGGCCTGTTCGCGCGCATCCAGCTGGGCGCGGCCGACAGCCGCACCGCGGTCCTGATCAGCGACCGCGCCGTCGCCACGGACCAGAGCCGCAAGTACGTGTTCGTGGTCGGCGCCGACAACAAGGCCGAGTATCGTCCCGTCACCCTCGGCCCGACCGTGGATGGCCTGCGCGTGGTGCGCACCGGCCTGAAAAGCGGCGAGAAGATCGTCGTGAATGGCCTGCAGCGCGTGCGCCCCGGCGCGCCGATTGCGGCGCAGATGGTGTCGATGGACGCGGCGCCGCTGGCGCTGGCATCGAATGCGGCTGTGAAGGAATAAGACCATGAACATCTCCCGCTTCTTTGTCGACAAGCCGATCTTCGCCATCGTGCTGTCGGTGCTGGTCTTCGTCGGCGGCCTGATCTCGATCCTGCAGCTGCCGGTGTCCGAGTACCCGGACGTGGTGCCGCCATCGGTAGTGGTGCGCGCCCAGTACCCCGGGGCGAACCCGAAGGTGATCGCCGAAACCGTGGCCGCGCCGCTGGAAGAGCAGATCAACGGCGTCGAGAACATGCTCTACATGAGCTCGCAAAACACGTCGGACGGCGCGCTGATGCTGACGATTACCTTCGCCATCGGCACCAATGTCGAGCAGGCCGAAACGCAGGTGCAGAACCGCGTCCAGCGCGCCCTGCCGCGCCTGCCCGAGGAGGTGCGCCAGATCGGCGTGACCACCGTGAAAAGCTCGCCCAACCTGACCATGGTGGTGCACCTGAAATCGCCGGACGGCCGCTACGACGACCTGTATCTGCGCAACTACGCCACCCTGAACGTCAAGGACCGCCTGGCGCGCATCCACGGCATGGGCGAAGTGCAGCTGTTCGGTTCGGGCGACTACGCGATGCGCGTCTGGCTCGACCCGCAGAAGGTAGCCGCGCGCGGCCTGGTGGCGAGCGACGTGGTCGACGCCATCCGCGAGCAGAACGTGCAGGTCGCGGCCGGCGTCATCGGCCAGGGGCCGAGCAAGGACGCCGACTTCCAGCTCACCGTGAACACGCAGGGCCGCCTGGCCAGCGTCGAGGAATTCGGCGCCATCGTCGTGAAGGCGAATGCCGACGGCGCCACCACGCTGCTGAAAGACGTGGCGCGCCTCGAAATGGGCTCGAACTCGTATGCGCTGCGCGCGCTGCTGGACAATAAATCGGCGGTCGCGATCCCGATCTTCGAGGCGCCGAACGCCAACGCGCTGCAGCTGTCGACCGACGTACGCGCGGCCATGGCCGAGCTGTCGAAAGATTTTCCGGAAGGCGTCGAATACAGCATTGTGTACGACCCGACCCAATTCGTGCGCGAGTCGATCGACTCCGTGATCCACACCTTGCTGGAAGCGGTGATCCTGGTCGCCCTGGTGGTGATCGTGTTCCTGCAAAGCTGGCGCGCCTCCATCATCCCGCTACTGGCCGTGCCGGTATCGGTGGTGGGCACCTTTGCCGTGATGCTGATGTTCGGCTTCTCGATCAATACCCTGTCCCTGTTCGGACTGGTGCTGGCCATCGGTATCGTGGTCGACGACGCCATCGTGGTGGTGGAAAACGTCGAGCGCAACATCACCAACGGCCTGTCGCCGCACGATGCGACGATCCAGGCGATGCGTGAAGTGAGCGGCCCGATCATCGCGATTGCGCTGGTGCTGTGCGCCGTGTTCGTGCCGATCGCCTTCGTCGCCGGCCTCACCGGCCAGTTCTACCGCCAGTTCGCGCTGACGATTGCGATTTCCACCGTGATTTCGGCCTTTGCTTCGCTGACGCTGGCGCCGGCGCTGTCCGCTGCTTTGCTCAAGGCCCACGACGCGCCGAAGGACCGCCTGACGCGCATGATGGATGCCGTCTTCGGCCGCTTCTTTGCCGCCTTCAACCGCTTCTTCGGCCGTGCTTCGCACAACTACGAAGGCGGCGTGAAGGGCGTCCTGCGCCGCAAGACGCTGTCGCTCGGCGTGTACGCGGTGCTCGGCATCGCCGCCGTGTTCATGTTCAAGGTGGTGCCGCCCGGCTTCGTGCCGCAGCAGGACAAGGCTTACCTGATCGGCTTCGCCCAGCTGCCGGACGCCGCCTCGCTCGACCGCACCGATGCCGTGATCCGCAAGATGTCGGCGATTGCCGCCGAGATCCCGGGTGTGGAATCGTCGATTGCCTTCCCCGGCCTGTCGATCAACGGCTTTACCAATGCGCCGAACTCGGGCATCGCCTTCTTCAGCCTGAAGCCCTTCAATGAGCGCAAGGGCAAGGCGCAGTCGGCCGAAGGCATCGCCGCCGAGATCAACAAGCGCATGGGTGCGGTGGAAGACGCTTTCGTGATGGTGCTGCCGCCGCCGCCGGTGAACGGCCTGGGCACTACCGGCGGCTTCAAGATGATGCTGGAAGACCGCGGCAACCTCGGCTACGACGCGCTGTACAAGGCGACGCAGGCGATGCAGGCCAAGGCCTGGGCCGACCCGCGTTTGCAGGGCGTGTTCTCGAGCTACCAGATCAACGTGCCGCAGCTGTTTGCGGACGTGGACCGGGTCAAGGCCAAGCAGCTCGGCGTGCCGCTGCAGACCATCTACCAGACCTTGCAAGTGAACCTGGGCTCGCTGTACGTGAACGACTTCAACCAGTTCGGCCGCACCTACCAGGTGCGCGTGCAGGCCGACGCCCAGTTCCGCTCGCAGCCCGAGCAGATCGCCCAGCTGAAGGTGCGCAGCAGCAGCGGCGAGATGATTCCGCTGTCCTCGCTGATGCAGGTAAAGGACAGCTATGGTCCGGACCGCGTGCAGCGCTACAACGCCTACGTGTCGGCCGACATGAACGGCGGCCCGGCCGCGGGCGTGTCCTCGGGCCAGGCGCAAGCCATCTTCGAGCAGATCGCGAAAGAGACGCTGCCGAAAGGGATCGCCTATGAATGGACCGACCTGACCTACCAGGACATCCTGTCGGGGAACACGATGATCTACGTCTTCCCGCTGTGCGTGCTGCTGGTGTTCCTGGTGCTGGCCGCCCAGTACGAAAGCTGGACCCTGCCGCTGGCCGTGATCCTGATCGTGCCGATGTCGATCCTGTGCGCCCTGGTGGGCGTGAAGCTGACCGGCGGCGACAACAACATCTTCACCCAGATCGCGCTGTTCGTGCTGGTGGGGCTGGCCTCGAAGAACGCGATCCTGATCGTGGAGTTTGCCCGCGAACTGGAACACCACGGCCGCAGCATCGTCGACGCCGCGCTGGAGGCTTGCCGCCTGCGTCTGCGTCCGATCCTGATGACGTCGATCGCCTTCATCATGGGCGTGGTGCCCCTGGTGTTCTCGAGCGGCGCCAGCGCCGAGATGCGCCATGCGATGGGCGTGGCGGTGTTCGCCGGCATGCTGGGCGTGACCTTCTTCGGCCTGTTCCTGACGCCGGTGTTCTATGTCTTGCTGCGCACGCTGGCCAAGCGTTTCGAAAAACCTGTGGTGGTACGTGTACCGAGCGCGCATGTTGAAGAAGGAGTCGCACAATGAAGGCCATGATTGCGAGAGGTATCGCACCGCTGATGGCGGCCCTGTTGCTGAGCGCCTGTGCGGCGCCGGCTTTCCGCCAGCCAGAGGTTTCCGTCCCGGTGGCCTTCAAGGAAGCCGCCGTCCACACCGCCGCTGACGGCAGCCGCTGGCAGGTAGCACGTCCTGCCGAACAGCAGGCGCGCGGCGAATGGTGGCTGGCCTTCCAGGACCCCACGCTTACCGCCTTGATGGATGAAGCGGCACGCAACAACGCCAGCCTGGCCGTGGCGGCCGCCCGTGTAAAACAGGCGCGCGCGATTGCCGGCATCGCCGAAGCGGACCGCATTCCGCAGGTCGGCGTCGGCATGGGCGCCCAGCGTGGCCGTTCTTCTTCGCTGGAAGCCGGCCTGCCGCAGGGCAGTCCGGTAGCGCCACGCACGACCTACAACGCCAGCCTGAGTGCCAGCTACGAGGTCGACCTGTTCGGCCGCGTGTCGTCGAACGTGGAAGCGGCGCGCCAGGATGCCGGCGCGGTCGAGGCCAGCTACCGCTCGGTGCTGCTCTCGCTGCAGGCCGACGTGGCGCAGGGCTGGTTCCGCCTGCGTGCGCTGGACGCCGAACTGGACACGCTGGCGCAGACCGTGCGCCTGCGCGAGGAAAGCGTGGGCGTCAACCAGCGCCGCTTCGACCTCGGCGACA
Organism: Massilia brevitalea; assembly: GCF_030711405.1. Taxonomy (GTDB): domain Bacteria; phylum Pseudomonadota; class Gammaproteobacteria; order Burkholderiales; family Burkholderiaceae_D; genus Telluria; species Telluria brevitalea. The sequence continues at coordinate 1,790 of NZ_JAULSI010000033.1, read as the reverse complement.
TCGGCGAATTCGATCTGACGCGGGCGAAGACGGAACTGGCCACCACGCGCCTGGAAGCGGTCGGCTTGCAACGCCAGCGTGCTACCACCGAGCATGCGCTGGCCGTGCTGCTGGGTCGTCCGGCGGCCGACTTCACGACGGGTGCTGCGCCGTTGCCGCCTGGCGCGCAGATGCCGGTGATTCCGGCCGGGCTGCCATCGACGCTGCTCGAACGCCGTCCGGATATCGCGCAAGCCCAGCGCGGCATGGAAGCAGCGAACGCGCGCATCGGCGTGGCGCGCGCGGCCATGTTCCCGGCGCTGAACATCGACGCTGCCGGCGGCGGCGTGGGCGGCACCGTGGCCGAGGTGTTCAAGTGGAGCAGCCGCTCCTGGGTGCTGGGCGCGATGCTGTCGCTGCCCATCATCGATGGCGGACGGAATAAGGCCAATATCACGCGCAGCGAGGCGGCGCTGGAAGAAGCCGTCGGTGCCTACCGCGAGCGCGTGCTGGTGGCCTTTGCCGAAGTCGAGGACAACCTGGCCGGCCTGCGCGTGCTCGATGCGCAGGGCGTGCAGGTGGACGAGGCGCTGGTGTCGGCAAGGCGCTCGGCCGAGCTGGCGCGCAAGCTGTACGACGCCGGGCGTTCCAGCTACCTGGACCTGCTGGATGCGCAGCGCAACCTGGCGGCGGTGGAGCGCACGGCGGTGCAACTGCGCGGCGACCGGGCGCTGACCACGGTGGCGCTGATCCGGGCGCTGGGTGGCGGCTGGGATGCGCCGGCGGCTTCCAACGCACTGGCACGAAACTGATCGCTCGGTTGATGAACTGTTGATTTGCCCCTTGCGGCGGCCCGCGATTGCGGCCCGCCGCTTTTTTTATTGACGATGCGGTGCGCATCGTGGAACGGGCAGGGCGCTACAATCGGGCCATGCCGAATACCGTTTCCCAAGACAGCCCGCTTCTCATGGGCCTCGCGCCCGTCATCGCGCCCGATACCCGCATCCTGCTACTCGGCAGCTTTCCCGGCGCCGCCTCGCTCGCCGCCCAGCAGTATTACGCGCATCCGCGCAATCAGTTCTGGAAACTGGTCGGGGCGCTGGTCTGCGAAGACCTGTACAGCCTGCCCTATAACGAACGCCTGCCCCGCCTGCTGGCGCACCGCTTCGGTCTGTGGGACGTACTGGCCGCCTGCGAGCGCGAAGGCAGCCTCGATTCGGCGATCCGCAAGCCGTCCGCGAACGACTTCGAACGGCTGCACAAGTTGTGTCCGCAACTGGAAACGGTCGGCTTTAATGGCCAGGCATCGGGCAAGTTCGCGCCGCAGTTCGAGCAGGCCGGCTACCGCACCGTGGTGCTGCCTTCGAGTTCGCCGGCGCATATGGCGATGACGTTCGAGCAGAAGCTGAGGGTATGGCAGCAACTGACGGCCGACAGTACAGGGGCAGTATTACCACCTTCGCAACCGCCCTTGTTCTGATATCAGCCCAATGTATCAAGCTTCGATCTAACTGATCGAGCGCGCCCTGCGCTCGGAACTGTATCGAATAAGGCTGGCGCACATCGGCGCGTCCTGGGACTGCGAACCAGTGTTGGCCCAACATTGATGAAACCTCCATTGGCCCTTGGCTATCGGCCAATCGTGCCTGGAGCACACGCTTGCCCTTTCGACTAAGGTTTTTCGGCATGGCCGAATTCCTTCAGGGTAAATCTCAGGAAACCTTAGAGATGGGACAGGGAAACGTGTTGACGCCAATCAAATTCCTTTTGGCAGCGTCGGGGTAACGTGGCCGCTGATATTTTCATATGCG
>NZ_JAULSI010000032.1 GCF_030711405.1 Massilia brevitalea | reverse complement strand
GCCTACGACACGACGGACTGTCATGAAGCCATCGCGTTGCGTGCCGCGCACGCCGCCATCCCGACCCGTAAGAACGCCAAGCCCTGGAAGGCAAACCGCTGCGGTGCCGATGCACGTAATGACATCCTGCGGACAACAAAAAGGCTGGGACGGGCAATATGGAAGAGATGGAGCGGCTACCACCGGCGCAGCCTTGTTGAAACCAAGATGCGCTGCTTCAAGCTGCTGGGCGAGCGTGTCATGGCGCGCGACTTTGACCGTCAGGTTGCCGAGTTACAAGTGCGGGCTGCCGTACTGAACCGGTTCACTCGGCTGGGTACTCCAGTTACGGTCCCAGTGTTATAAAACGAACTACAAATGGCGTTAGCTCGGCCTTCGCTCGATTTACGCAACAAAGCCATTTCACATCCACCTGACTATTGACATCCGACGAGGTCCGCGTTGCGCTATCATTGCGCCCTTTGTCCATACAAGCTGTCCAAGGTAACAACGTGTTCGATGTCCTCACCCTCGACGTAGACGCCGCCATCAAGACCCTCGTGCTCACGCTCGACCTGGTCGGCACCTTCGTCTTCGCCCTCTCCGGCGCCACGGCCGGCGCGCGCCGCCGGCTCGATATCTTCGGCGTGCTGGTGCTCTCCTTCGTCGCAGCCAACTCCGGCGGCATCGTGCGCGATTTGCTGATTGGCGCCACGCCTCCCGCCGCGATCAGCGACTGGCGCTACCTGGCCGTCTCGCTTCTGGCCGGCGTGGTGATCTTCTTCTGGTACCCCATCATCAACCGCCTGCAAAGCCCGGTGCTGTTCTTCGATGCGGTGGGCTTGGCCCTGTTCTGCGTGGCCGGCTCGCAAAAGGCGCTGGTGTTCGGGCTGGAGCCGATGATGGCCGCTCTGCTGGGCATGTTGACCGGGATCGGCGGCGGCATCGCGCGCGACGTGCTGCTGTCGAACGTGCCGGGGGTCTTCAGGTCGGATATCTATGCGGTGGCGGCGCTGGCCGGCGCCAGCGTGGTGGTCATCGGCCACGTGCTGGGCTGGCCGACGACGGCGACCGCCTGCGCCGGTGCGGCACTGTGCCTGGGACTGCGCTTGGCGGCAATCCACTACGGCTGGCATCTGCCGACGGCGCGCTGGCCCGAAAAGACCGAAGCGCACCGCGACGAAGAGCGCTGATCAGAGCGTCGTCACGAATTCCGACGGATGCGGCCGTTCGCGCGGCGGCCGCGGATCGCTCGCCGTACCGAACGCCAGGAAGCAGACCGCTTCCTCATGCGGCGCCAGGCGAAGCAAGCTGCGCATGCCTTCGCTACCCATCGCCGCCCCACTCGCCAGTCCGCTCGAAAAACCGAGCGCCTGGGCCATGGTCAACATGTTCTGCACCGCGCAGCCGAGCGACACCAGCTTTTCGCTCTTTGGAATCCGGCGTGCTTCGGGATCGTCGCTGAGCACCGCCACCATCAAGCAAGACGCATGGAAAGCCTTTTCGCGAGCACGCGATCGCGCCGCCTCGTCGCTGTCGGGATCGCGCTCGGCCAGCGCCTGCGCGAATACCTCGCCCAGGTCGGCGCGGCGCGCATCGGGCACCAGGATGAAGCGCCAAGGCCGCAACAGCCCATGGTCCGGCACCTGCGCCGCAGCTTCAAATATGCGTTCCAGCGAAGCCGCATCCGGCCCCGGCGCGGACAGGCGGCGTGGCGGATAATTGCGGCGCCCCGCCAGCGCAGCCCAGAGTTCCTCGTTCACCTCGATCATGCTTCGGACGCGCTGACGTCGAGACCGAGATGCTGCGGGTGCGTATAGCAAACGAAGTCGCGGCCACGCGCAAACGCCAGCAAGGTCATGCCGGCCTTTTCCGCCAATTCGACGGCCGCCAGCGTCGGCGCCGACATGCCGACCAGCGCCGGCACCCCGGCCATCACCGCCTTCTGCGCCATCTCGAAACTCACGCGGCTGGTAATGAGGAAGAAACCATCCTCGGGCAAACACTTCGCGCGCGCCATGGCCCCGATCACCTTGTCCAGCGCGTTGTGGCGGCCGACGTCCTCGCGCACGATGCGCAACGAACCATCCATCCCGCACCAGGCAGCCGCATGGGCAGCACCGGTCAAGCGCGTCAGATGCTGCTCGGCGCCGATCGCGCCCAGCGCCGCACGCACTCCCGCCGCATGAAAACCGACCGCCGGCGCCAGCACACGTTCCGGCCGCCGCACCTGTTCCAGGCTATCCACCCCGCACAAGCCGCAACCGGTACGCCCTGCCAGCACGCGCCGCCTTTCCTTCAACCCGACAAAGGCCGACGACGCAATCTCCAGCTGCACCGCGATCCCCTGCCCGCCCTGCTCCACCTCGATGCCATAGCAGGCGGCAGCGGAATCGGTGATCCCTTCGCTCAGCGAAAAGCCCAGCGCAAAGTCTTCCAGGTCGGCTGGCGTCGCCATCATCACGGCATGCGACAGGCCGTTGTAGACCAGCGCCACCGGCACCTCGTCGACCACCATGTCGGCCGTCTCGGCCAGTACGCCGCCGCGCATGCGCAGCACGTCCCGCGAACGGGCAGTCGGCACAGAAACGTCCTCTTCCGAGTTAATCAGATTTATCATTTTTTTAACGCAATCGCATAAAATTGCGTTTCAGGCATTGTGGAAACTACGTATTTGAGCAGTTTAGAGGGAATATTCATCAATTTTAGCATTCATCAGTGTATGTCCAGGGTGTAAGCTAGCGCCCTCGTTTCCTGTGAGAAGGATTTTTGATGAACCAGATGTCTCGCCGCCAGTTCCTTAAGGTATCTGGCGCCACCATCGCGGGTTCGAGCCTGGCGCTGCTCGGCTTTGCTCCGGCTACGGCACTTGCCGAAGTCCGGCAGTACAAGCTCGCCCGCACCACCGAAACCCGTCAAACCTGCCCCTACTGCTCCGTCGGTTGCGGCATCCTGATGTACGGCCTTGGCGATGGCGCCAAGAACGCCGCCGCATCCATTATCCACATCGAGGGCGACCCCGACCACCCGGTCAACCGCGGCACCCTGTGCCCGAAGGGCGCTTCCCTGGTGGACTTCATCCACAGCCCGAGCCGCCTGCTCGAGCCGGAATACCGCAAGCCGGGCGGCACCGAATGGACCAAGATTTCCTGGGACCAGGCGCTGGACCGCATCGCCACGCTGATGAAGGAAGACCGCGACGCCAACTTCATCGAGAAGACGGCAGACGGCAAGGTCGTGAACCGCTGGCTGACCACCGGCATGCTGGCCGCTTCGGCCGGCAGCAATGAAACCGGATACATCACCCACAAGACCGTGCGGTCTTTGGGCATGCTGACATTCGATAACCAGGCGCGTGTTTGACACGGTCCGACGGTGGCAGGTCTTGCCCCGACGTTTGGCCGTGGAGCGATGACGAATCACTGGGTCGACATCAAGAATGCAGATGTCATCCTCGTCATGGGCGGCAATGCCGCTGAAGCACACCCTTGTGGTTTCAAATGGGTCACCGAAGCAAAGGCCCACAATAAAGCGAAGCTGGTCGTGGTCGACCCGCGCTTTACCCGTACCGCGTCCGTTGCAGACTATTACGTCGCGACGCGTACCGGCACGGACATCGTGTTCCTGGGCGCGATCGTCAACTATCTGCTGACGACCGACAAGATCCAGCATGAATACGTCCGCAATTACACGGACATGCCTTTCATCGTGCGCGAAGATTTCGCCTTCAATGACGGCATCTATTCCGGCTACGACGAAGCCGCCGGGAAATACACCGACAAATCGAGCTGGAACTACGAGATCGGCGAAGATGGTTACGCCAAGGTCGACCCGACCCTGAGCCACCCGCGCTGCGTGTACCAGCTGATGAAGAAGCACTATTCCCGTTACACGACGGAGATGGTGGAAAAGATTTGCGGCGTCTCGCCTGCGCAGTTCCAGAAGGTTGCCGATGCCCTGGCGTCGACCGCCGTGCCTGGCCGCGCCGGTACCATTTTGTATGCCCTGGGCTGGACTCACCATTCTACCGGCGCCCAGACCATCCGCCTCGGCGCCATGGTCCAGCTGCTGCTGGGTAACATGGGTATCGCCGGCGGCGGCATGAACGCGCTGCGCGGCCACTCGAATATCCAGGGCCTGACCGACCTCGGCCTGATGTCGAACCTGCTGCCGGGCTACATGACCCTGCCGAACGAAGCCGAACAGGACTTCGACGCCTACATCAAGGCGCGTGCACCGCAGGCCCTGCGTCCGAACCAGCTCAGCTACTGGAGCAACTACAAGAAGTTCCACGTCTCCTTCATGAAGTCGTGGTGGGGCGATGCTGCGACCCAGGAAAACAACTTCGCCTTCGACTACCTGCCGAAGCTGGACAAGCCCTACGACCTGCTGCAAGCCATCGAGCTGATGAACCAGGGCAAGATGAACGGTTACATCTGCCAGGGCTTCAACGTGCTGGCATCGGCCCCTAACAAGGCCAAGGTGCAGGCCGGTCTGTCGAAGCTGAAGTTCCTGGTCGTGATGGACCCGCTGGAAACGGAAACGGCCGAGTTCTGGAAGTCGCATGGCGAATTCCACGACGTCGACCCGACCCAGATCCAGACCGAAGTGTTCCGCCTGCCGACCACCTGCTTCGCCGAAGAACGCGGCTCGCTGGTCTCGTCCTCGCGCGTGCTGCAGTGGCACTGGCAAGGCGCCGAGCCGCCGGGCAAGGCACGTTCGGACATCGAGATCATGTCGGAACTGTTCCTGCGCATGAAGGGCGCCTACCAGAAGGATGGCGGCAAGTTCCCGGATCCGATCCTGAACCTGACCTGGAACTACGCCCGTCCGCACAGCCCGACCCCGGAAGAACTCGCGATGGAGTTCAACGGCAAGGCGCTGGCCGACGTGCTCGACCCGAAAGACCCGACCAAGGTGTTGGCGAAGAAGGGCGAGCAGCTGGCTGGCTTTGCGCAATTGCGCGACGACGGCTCCACCGCCTCGGGCTGCTGGATCTTCGCAGGTTCGTGGACGCAAGCCGGCAACCAAATGGGCCGCCGCGACAACAGCGACCCGACCGGCATCGGCAATACGCTGAACTGGGCCTGGGCCTGGCCAGCGAACCGCCGCGTGCTGTACAACCGCGCGTCCTGCGATACGCAGGGCAAGCCGTTCGACCCGACGCGCAAGCTGGTGGCGTGGAACGGTACGTCCTGGGGCGGCGCCGACGTGCCGGACTTCAAGCTGGACGAGAACCCGGTGGGCGGCATGAACCCCTTCATCATGAATGCCGAAGGCGTGGCGCGTTTCTTCGCCCGCGGCATGATGAACGAGGGGCCCTTCCCCGAGCACTACGAGCCATTCGAGAACCCGGTCGGCAAGAACCTGATGCACCCGAATAATCCACGGGCCATCAGCAACCCTGGCGCGCGCGTCTTCCCCGACGACCGCAAGCAGATGGGCACCGCGGCCGAGTTCCCGATCGTGGCGACCACCTATCGCCTGACCGAGCACTTCCACACCTGGACCAAGCATGCCCGCCTGAACGCGATCATCCAGCCGGAGCAGTTCGTGGAAATCGGCGAAGCGCACGCCAGGACGATTGGCGTGGTGGCGGGCGACCATGTGAAAGTGACGTCGAAACGCGGCCACATCATCGCCAAGTGCATCGTCACCAAGCGTATCAAGGCTTTGAAAATCGACGGCAAGGAAACCTTCACCATCGGTATCCCGATTCACTTTGGCTTCAAGGGACTGACCAAGCCTGGTTATTTGACCAACACCCTGACCCCCGTCGTGGGCGACGGTAACTCGCAGACACCGGAATTCAAGTCCTTCCTGGTGAAAGTCGAGAAGGCTTGAGGACCGGAGAATAGATATGGCACTACAATCGTTGGACATCAAACGGGTCTCGGCCACCACCGTGACCCCGCCTACCGCGCGTTCGCCGGTGGGCGGCAGCGTCGCCAAGCTGATCGACGCCTCGAAATGCATCGGCTGCAAGGCATGCCAGACCGCCTGCATGGAGTGGAACGACATCCGCGACGAAGTCGGCGTCAACTCCGGCATCTACGACAACCCGACCGACCTCACCCCGAAGTCGTGGACGGTGATGCGGTTTGCCGAGCACGAGAACGAAGACGGCAACCTCGAGTGGCTGATCCGCAAGGACGGCTGCATGCACTGCGAAGACCCGGGCTGCCTGAAGGCCTGCCCGGCGCCGGGCGCGATCGTGCAGTACGCGAACGGCATCGTCGACTTCCAGCAGGAGAACTGCATCGGCTGCGGCTACTGCGTGACGGGCTGCCCGTTCGACGTGCCGCGCATCTCGAAGCAGGACAACCGCGCCTATAAATGCACGCTGTGCTCGGACCGGGTGGCAGTTGGCCAGGAACCGGCCTGCGTCAAGACCTGCCCGACCGGCGCCATCATGTTCGGCACCAAGGAGGACATGAAGACGCATGCGGCCGAGCGTATCGAGGACCTGAAGGAACGCGGCTACCAGAACGCCGGCCTGTACGACCCGGCCGGCGTGGGCGGCACCCACGTGATGTACGTCCTGCATCACGCGAACAAGCCCTCCTTGTATTCCGGCCTGCGCGACAACCCGAGCATCAGCCCGGCCGTCGCCATCTGGAAGGGCCTGGCCAAGCCGCTGGCGATGGCCGGCATGGCTGCCGCCGCCCTGGCTGGCCTGTTCCACTACACCCGTGTCGGTCCGAACGAGGTGAGCCGCGACGAGGAAGCCGAGGCGCTGGCGGAAGCGAAGCGGCTGCAGGAGGACAAGCATGAAGCATGAGTTGCGCGATAAAGACGGCAACCCGCTGATCGAACGCTACAACGCCAATGAACGCAGCAACCATTGGATCACGGCGATCTGCTTCGTGCTGGCTGGTTTGTCGGGCCTGGCCATGTTCCATCCGGTCATGGCCTGGCTGGCGCTGCTGTTCGGCGGCGGCCAGTGGACCCGCATCCTGCATCCGTTCTTCGGGCTGGTGATGTTCGTGGCGTTCGCTGTGCTGGTGGTGCGCTTCTGGCACCATAACCAGTTCGAGCAAGGCGACAAGCAGTGGCTGAAGCAGATTCCGGATGTCCTGTCCGGGAACGAGCATGCGCTGCCAAAGGTGGGCCGCTACAACGCCGGCCAGAAGATGCTGTTCTTCACGCTGATCGCCTGCATGGCCTTCCTGCTGTTGACCGGCATCGTGATCTGGCGCGCCTGGTTCTCGCACCTGTTCCCGATCGGCGTGATCCGCCTGTCGGCCGTGCTGCACGCGTTCTTTGCCTTCGTGATCATCGTCTCGATCATCGTGCACGTGTATGCCGGCATCTGGATCAAGGGCACGATGGGCGCCATGGTGCGCGGCACCGTGACCTATGGCTGGGTGCGCAAGCATCATCCGCGCTGGTTCGAGCAGCTCATGCGCGACAGGGGCGGCCGCTAAGCGCCGTGCGGGTTGAATGAAGCGCCGCCGACGCGCTTCTTCAGCTTGATTTACAATGGGCCGGGCTCGTGAATACGACCCGGCCCTGCTTTTTTCGAGAGCTTATTTTGGTACAACGTCTACTCCAACCAGGCGAGATCGAAGGTCTCGATCACAACGCCATCCCGCGCCTGCTGCTGCCGCATCCCGCCACCCTGTTCGCCGCGCGCGCCGTGCGCCTGCGCCAGCTGGCGGCCGGTGAAGTGCCGGGCATTCCCGTCGAAGAAGCGCTGCGCGGCTACCTGCGCCTGATGGCGCAACTGGCCGATGCCCAGCAGGCCGTGGCCAGCGGCAGCGCGGCTGCCAGCGTCGAGCTGCCTGAGCAAGCGTCGATGAAACTGGCGCACGACCACAACATGCCGCCGCTGCCGGTCAGCGGTGCGCGCCCTGCCGGCTGGCGTGCGGTATTCGCCGCGCTGCTGGAAGCTTTGAGGCCGGGCGTCGAGGCAGCGCCGCAACTGGCGCCTGCGCTGGCCCTGCTGCGCGGCCTGAGCGACGCCGAGCTGGAAGGCATGGCCGACGCCATCCTCAACGGCTACGACGAAGGCATCGACCCGCTGAGCGCCCCCTTCATCGCTGCTGCCCTGCAGGTGAGCTGGAGCCTGATGGCTTCGCGCCTCGATCCGGCCTGGGCCCAGCCGCTGGTGACCGGCACCCTGTGCCCGGTGTGCGGTTCGCAACCTGTCGCCAGCGTGGTGCGCATCGGCGGCCAGTCGCAGGGTTACCGTTACCTGCACTGCGCCTGCTGCGAAAGCGAGTGGCACATGGTGCGCGTGAAGTGCTCGTGCTGCGAAGCCAACGGCAAGGTCGCCTACCAGGGCCTGGTCGACCAGGCCGCCGATCCGCAAGCCGCCAACGTGGCCGCCGCCGGCCAGGGCAAGACGCTGGACAAGGCAAACGACCCGACCAAGGTGGCGCGCGCCGAGACCTGCGACGATTGCCACACCTACCGCAAGATCTTCAACCAGGAACACGATTACCACGTCGAGCCATTGGCCGACGATCTGGCCAGCCTGCTGCTCGACGTCCTCGTGTCCGAGGCCGGCTATGCGCGCGCCAGCGGCAATCCCCTGCTCTGGCTGAAGGACAACGCGTGACGAAGGCCGCCGCTACGACTATGCCGCGCCTGCCGGCCGTGCATGTGCTGCTGGACGCGCCGGCTTGCCAGGGGCTGATCGCCGACTACGGCCGCGAGCAGACCGTGGATGCCTTGCGTGCGCTGCTCGATGAACTGCGTGCTGCGCTGCGCGCTGGCGCGGAAGCTGGCGTGTCGGTGGACGGTATCGTGGCGCTGCTCGGCATGCGCCTGGCGGCGGCGAATGTGTCGCGCCTGCGTCCGGTGTTCAATCTCACCGGCACGGTATTGCACACGAATCTCGGCCGCGCCTTGCTGCCGGACGTGGCGGTGCAGGCCGTGGTCGAGGCGCTGCGCTGGCCGATGAACCTGGAATGGGACATCGAGACCGGCAAGCGCGGCGACCGCGACGATTTGGTCGAGGAGCAGCTGCGCGCCCTCACCGGCGCCGAAGCCGTCACTGTCGTGAACAACAACGCCGCCGCCGTGCTGCTGATGCTGAACGCGCTGGCGCCGGGCCGCGAAGTGATCGTCTCGCGCGGCGAGCTGGTGGAAATCGGCGGCGCCTTCCGCATCCCCGACATCATGGCGCGCGCCGGCGCCACCTTGCGCGAAGTGGGCACCACGAATCGCACGCACTTGAAGGACTATGAAGAGTACGCGGGCGAAAATACTGCCCTGCTGCTCAAGGTCCATGCGAGTAACTATACGATCACCGGCTTTACCAAGGAAGTCAGCGTGGCCGAACTGGCGCCGTTATCGCGCGAGCGCGGCATTCCGATCGCGGTGGATCTCGGCAGCGGCACCCTGGTCGACCTGGAACGCTATGGCTTGCCGCACGAAACGACGGTGAAGGAAACCATCGCGGCCGGCGCCGATCTCGTCACCTTCAGCGGCGACAAGCTGCTCGGCGGGCCGCAGTGCGGCATCATCGCCGGCCGCGCCGACCTGATTGCGACGATCAAGAAGAATCCATTGAAACGCGCACTGCGCGTGTCGAAGCTGACCCTGGCGGCATTGGAACCGGTGCTGAACCTGTACCGCGCGCCGGACCTGCTGCCGCAGCGCCTGACCACGCTGCGCCTGCTGACCCGCCCGGCCGCCGAGATGCGTGCGCTGGCATCGCAGCTCGCGGCGCCATTGCAGGAGGCGCTGGGCGACAGCTATACCGTGCTTGATGCGCCGATGAACAGCCAGATCGGCAGCGGCGCCCTGCCGGTGGAGCTGCTGCCGAGCCACGGCTTAGGCGTCCGCGCCCGCGCCGGCGTCCGCGGCAATCCGCTCGGGCTGCTGGAAAGGCGTCTGCGCGCGCTGCCACGCCCGGTGATTGGCCGCATTGCCGACGATACCCTGTGGCTCGATCTGCGCTGCCTGCAGGATGACCATGTTGCCGCCTTTGCCGACCAGCTGGCCCTGCTCGGGGAGACGCCTGCTCCATGATCGTCGGTACCGCAGGCCATATCGACCATGGCAAGACCACGCTGACGCGCGCCCTGACCGGGGTCGACACCGACCGGCTGAAGGAAGAAAAGGCGCGCGGCATCACCATCGAACTTGGCTACGCTTACGCGCCGCTGCCGGGTGGCGCCACGCTCGGCATCATCGACGTGCCGGGCCACGAAAAATTCATCCGCACCATGGCCTCGGGCGTCACCGGGATCGACCTCGCACTGCTGGTGGTGGCCGCTGATGACGGCATCATGCCGCAGACGCGCGAGCATTTGGCGATCCTGGAACTGCTGGGCGTGCGCCGGGCCTGCGTGGCGCTGACCAAGGCCGATCGCGCGGACGAAGCGCGCCTCACGCAGGTCGAGAACGATGTCGCCACCCTGCTGGACGGTACGCCGTTCGCCGGCGCGCCGGTATTTCGCACGGCCGCTGCGAACGAAGGCGATGCTGGCGTGGCTGCGCTGCTCGACCATCTGGGTCGCGAAGCAGCGGCGCTGCCGGGCCGCAGCGAAGCGCGCCTGTTCCGCCTCGGCGTCGACCGCGTGTTCACGGTGGCCGGCCAGGGCACGGTGATCACCGGCACCGCACTGGCGGGCCGGGTGGCGCCGGGCGACCTGGTGCAGCTGGCGCCGGGCGGCCAGCAGGCGCGCGTGCGCGCGATCCACGCCCAGGGCGAGCCGGCCGAGCTTGGGCATGCCGGCCAGCGCCTGGCATTGAACCTGGCCGGCGTGGCGAAGGACGACATCGCGCGCGGCAGCTGGATCGTCGATCCGCGCATGGCGGCGTGCTCGGAGCGCTTCGATGCCGATATCACGCTGCTGCCCGATGCATCGTCGCTCGGCTCCTGGGCGCCGGTGCACGTGCATATCGGCGCGGCCCACCACACCGCGCACCTAGTGCCGCTCGACGCCGAGGGGCTGACGCCGGGCCGGCGTACCCGCGCCCAGTTGGTGTTCGACGCGCCGCTGCACGCGGTGGCGGGCGATCGCTTCGTGGTGCGCAATGCCGGCGCCACGCAGACGCTGGGCGGTGGCGTGGTGCTCGATCCATTCGGCCCTGCGCGCAAGCGCCGCAGTCCGGCGCGCCTGGCGTGGCTGGAGGCGCTGGCCGGCTGGGTCGAGGACGGCGATCTGGCGCGCCTGGTGGCGGCCAGCCCTGGCGGCATTGCGGTGTCCAGCATGGTGCGCTTGACGCAGCTGGCGCCGGAGAGGCTGCATCTGCCGTCGGACATCCTGCAACTGCCGCTGGCCGGCGGCGACAGTCTGCTGATCGCGCCAATCATGCTGGCGCCGCTGGAGGCGCGGGTGCTGGACGGCCTGGCCGCATGGCATGCGCGCCAGCCGGACGAAGCGGGCCTGGAGATGTGGCGCCTGAAGCGCATGGTGGCGCCGGAGCTGGTGGATGGGGTCTGGAGCGCGCTGGTGGGGCGCATGCTGGAGGCCGGGGCCATTGCGCGCAGCGGCGCCAGTCTGCACCTGCCGTCGCACAGTGTGGCCTTGAGCGAGCATGAGCAGGCCTTGGCCGGGCCGCTGCTGGCGGCAATCGAGGCTGGCCGCTTCGATCCGCCGTGGGTGCGCGACCTGGCGCGCGCGCAGCGGCTGGAAGAGGACGCGGTGCGTGCCGTGCTGCGCAAGCTCGCGCGCGCCGGGCAGCTCAGCCAGGTGGTGCCGGACCTGTTCTATCATCCGCGTCCGCTGGCGGAACTGGCCGCCATCGTCGCCACGCTGCCCGATGCACAGGCCGCGAGCTTCCGCGATGCCACCGGTTTGGGACGCAAGCGCGCGATCCAGGTTCTGGAATTTTTCGACCGCGTCGGCTATACTCGACGGTTCCGCAATACCCACCTGCCGAGGCCGCAAGCGATCTGGCCCAGTAGTTAGCCAAAACGTCCGACAGTGTGATCAAAGAGCGTGCGGCATGCCGCCGCCGCTGCAAATGGAAGGCATTCTCATCCGGTGATGGGGCCGGGCTTCAAACCCGGTGGGGGGCGTCAGCCGCTCTCCTGTAAGTTCGACTCTTTCTGCCTTCCGCCAGTTCCCGTTCCGTTATTGTGGCCACCGACTATGCGACGTAGGGTGGGCGCTCCTGTGCCCACGCGTGACATATGCATGGCCAACAATGCTCGCATGTCACGCGTGGGCACGGAGTGCCCACCCTACGACATCACGCGCCGCGTTCGTTTTTCGGTTGAATGGTCTGCATGCGAACGCAAAAAAGCCGGCGGCCCTTGCGGGAACGCCGGCTCGTCGCAGTCAGCTGAAACTTAGAACCGCTGGTTGTACGCCACGCCTACCAGCTGCATGTGCGTATTCCACATACCGCGCGTGGTTTCGCCATTTCCCGTGCAGCCCACCGCCACCGGGTTGCAGTTGTTGGTGTAGCTGCCGGCAGCATCCTTGAAATCCAGGTAGCTGTAGGCCAGGTCGATTGACGAGGTCGGGGTCAGCTTCCAGTTGGCGCCAAACGACAGCTGGTTGCGGTCCGCATCCGGCAGCGCGGCATGACGCAGCTCGGTGCTCCGCACTGGCGCGTTGTCGTGGGCGATACCGGCGCGCAGGAGCACGGCTTCGTTCAGCTTGTAGCTGGCGCCGAGCGACACGCGCACCGTGTTCTTCCACTGCTGGCGGATCACTTCGTCGCCTTCGCCGGTGCCGAGGAATTCGATGTCGATGTTCTGCATGCGCGAGTTGCGCGACCACGTCACGTCCGCCATGCCGGCCCAGCGCGGGTCGAACTGGTGGAAGGCGTTGATCGACAGGGTTTCCGGCGTGCGCAGCTCCACGCGCGCGTCCGAATTCTGGCGGCGCGACACGCTTTGCAGCACGCCGTTGACGACGGCGTCCGAGGTTACGCCGGAGAAGTCCCAGGCTGCGCTGCCCTTCAGTTCATGCTTGATCGATGAGCGGTAGGCGATGCCGAAGCGGGTGTTCTCGTCGAGCGTGAACAGGTAGCCCAGGTTGAAGCCCACGCCCCAGTCCTTGCCCTTGACGCCGGCATAGGCGTCGCCGGCGGTCGCCAGCAGGGCCGGGTTGCCGCCCAGGCCTGCGATCTGGCGCGCCAGTACGGCGCCGGTGCCGCTGTGCTGGGCGGCGGCGACCGTGCCCGGCACGTCGACGGCCTGGCCCAGGCTGGCCTTCATGTAGTCGATGTCGATGCCGAAGCCGAAGGCGTGCTGCGCGTTCAGCTTGAAGGCGACCGATGGGTTCAGGGTCAGCGATTCGAGCTTGATGTTGGTGAGCGAGTAGCGGCCGGCCCAGTCGCGGTCGTAATCGAGGTCGGTCCCGAAGGGAACGAAGGCGCCGAAGCCGGCGGTCCAGCGGTCATCGATCTGGTGGCTGTAGTACAGCGAGGGCGCGGCGACGGCGCTTGGTGCGTAGTCGCTTTGGCGGGCCTGGCCGCCGGTCGGCGTGCCGGTGAAGCGGGTCGAGCCGGCGTCCTGGTAGGTGGAGTGCGGCACCAGGGCGGTGACGCCGCCGGCGAACTGGCGGCCTTCCAGGCGCGAGAGGCCTGCCGGGTTGGCGAATACGGTCGATGCGTCGGCGGCTTCGGCGCCGTTGGCTTCGGCGGTGCCCTGGCTGGAGACGCTCTGCGAGCCGAAGCGGTAGCCGGAGGCGCCGGCGGTGGCGGAGACGCCGGCCAGCGCCAGCGCAATGAGGAGGTTCAGGTGTTTCTGGTTCACGGTATGTCTCTTGGTTCGGGTTGTCTTCTTCAACGCTCCCCTCAGCCTTTGGAATGCCGAGGCGATGCGCGGCGAAGCATACACCAAACCGAAATTTCGAATACGACCGTGCCTTTTTTCCTCAAGCCCCGGCAGACTGCCCGCCATCCAGCAGCACGCCGACGCTGCGCACCACGCGCTCGAGCAGCGCCTCGTCGTAGGGCAGCCAGGGCACGGCGCCGAGCCGGCGGCCCGTGTCCGGCAGCGCCAGTTCCACCGGTGTTCCGTCGCGCAGCACGCGCCCGGTGCGGATGCCGACCCTGGCTCCGGCCACCTGCACATGGAAACCCTCGATGGCCACCGTGCCTGCCGCGATCTGCTTTTCCAGCATCTGGGCCAGCATCTCCACGCGGCGCAGGCGATCGCGGGAATCGTCTTCGGTATCGAGCGCCACCGTGGCCACGCTGACCAGCAGGTCCACGGCGCGGCAGGCTTCCGATACTACTTGCGGCGGCGACTCGGCCAGCGCCACCGGTGCGGCGCCGCGGCGCAAGACCAGTGCGCCGCTGCCGACCACGCCGTCGCAGCCCGGATAGACTCGGTCCGTCAGGCACAGTTCCGTGTCCCACTCGCCGAAACGGCGCACCAGGCAGCCGTCATCGATCTTCCAGCCTTCGCGCCGCGCCAGGCCCAGGAGCGGCACGGTGGCCAATTGGTAGCCGGCGAACAGGTTGCCGTCGGCGGGCTGGTAGAACTCGCGGAAGACCTGGCGCACCGGCTGGCGCAGCTGGCCGTGCACGATGCGCGCGCGCCAGGCTTCGCGCTCGGTTTCTTCGGCGTCGAGCGGGTGCCAGAGCGTGACGGGAACGCCAATTTCGATGTCAAGCGGCTGTCCGTGCGCGTCGACCGGCTGGTCGTCCGCGCCGAGCATGAATGCCACGCCGGCGCGCCAGACCAGGGTGTGGGCGAATTCAGCAACTACCTTGTCGGCCAGCAGGCGCGCACGCCATTCGCCGTAGGGAAGCGCGAACGGGCGCAGGAAAGCGCCCTCGAAGAACTGGGTCAGCAGCGCGCGCGCCTGCTTCGGCGCCAGGCCGGCGTCCAGCAGCCGCAGCGCCACTTCCGGACGCAGCGCCAGCGCGCGCTCGGCCGGCTTCTGGTGGCGCGCCAGCTTCTTGTGCAGGCCGGCGTGGCGCACCGTCGCCAATGCCTGGCGCAAGGCGGCCACCGCTTCGGGCGTGGGCACGTCCTCGATGGCGTGGCCGAGCGCAATCGTCAGCGCTTGGGACGGCGCGGTGCGCGCCGCGGTGGGCGCCACGCAGGTCTTGGAGAGCACCGGCGCGACCAGGCACGCGTACCAGGCGTCGTCGCGGAGGGCGCCCACGCGCGCCGCCATGCCAAGCACCAGCGCATCGTCGCGATCGAAGGCGCCATCGGCTTCGTACCGCTGCGCAACCACATGCCGCAAGCGCCCCAGCATGGCCCCGCTGCCGGTGGCGCGGGCGATGGCCAGCAGGGCGTGCCGTTGGTCGAACCAGGCTTCCTCGGACGGCAGCAGCGGCGCCAGCGCGGCGTCGAGCGCGGCGCTGGCAGCCGCGTCCGTGCCCCTGTCTTTGGCATTGGGCGCCGCGTGGTAGCGCAGGTGGCCGAGCAGCTGGTGGGCAGAGGTCGGCTGCGCCGGCATGGCGCGCAGGGTCGCCAGCAACGCTGCTTCGTCGAGGCGCGGCGCCTGCAGATCGGAAAATGCGCCGATGCCGGCCCTCAACCCCAGGATCAGGTTTCGACGCTGCAGCCGCGAACAAGGCCGCTATCGCCGCCGTTTTGCAGGGCCACCAGCTTGCCCGACAGGTCGTAGCCGACCTGCATCAGGTTCCCGCCGGGCAGCTTGACGCTGTACAGGACCTGGTTTTCTCCCGGCACGATGCTCAAGGTCTCGAGCTCGGCGCGGCTCAGGTCAAAGGATTCGCCGCCCAGCGTGGCCATGCCGCCGGCGAGCTTGAATTCGGCCTTCTTCTGTTCCAGCGGATTGGCCCGGCTCACGCACGTGACGGCGACACCCGGCGTGTCGACGAAGCGGGCCATGCTCTTGTACAGGGGCTGGCTGCGCAGCTTGTCCAGCGGCGGCCCTTTCGGGCAGCTGATCATCTGCTCGCCGCGCATCACTGCGGCGCCTGCGCCGTCCGGCTTGCCCTCGTCGCTCAGAGTCAGCACCGGGCCCTTCTCGGCATCCATCGACAGCATGGCGCCCCCTTTGACGGCGCCGCCCGCCGTTTCGCGGGTGAGGCTGATCATCTGCGCCTTGCGCATGTCCGCGCTGATGTCCGGCGCCGTCAGCTTGCCCGCGGCGTCGAGGCTGATGGTGGCCTCGACGGTGTCCAGCTGCGGCGTGCGGGTGCAGCCACCGCTGTGGCTGCCGGCAAGCAGTGGTCCCACCGCCGGCCAGATGTCGCCCCCAGCCGATGCCGCGGCATTGCCGGCAGCGGCGCCCGGCGCGGCCGGGCTGTCTTCCTTGCTGCAGGCCGCCAGCACCAGGACGGCGAGGACGGCGGGGATCAGGATCGAACGGCGCACTGTGGACTCCTTGGCAATAAAAGCGCCACCTTAGCATGAATATTTCGCCCAATTGCCTGGTGCTGGCATTTCATGCCAATTGCATGGGTACGCGCCCGCTCCCGGCTCGGCCTTGGCCGCATGCTATACTGACAGCGTCCTCTTTACTGCTAGCGTATGAGACGAGCGTTCGTCATCTTCCTGATCCTGCTGTTCCCCCTGAATGTGCTGGCACTGTCCCTGTCGGTTGCGGCCACGCAGGCCGGCGCCGCGGGCGTGGCCGTCCAGCTTGACGCGCCCTCTTCCGCATCGACATCCTCTTCCGCCGGCGATTCCCTGTTTGCCAAGGTGTTCGACATCGACACCAGCGCCGACCTCGATCCCGACGAGCCGCCCGCCATGGACCTGCACGACATCGTGAACCATGAAGCGGGCCTGCGCCTGCATCTCCTGCCCGGCCGCGCCGCGCTGTGCCACGACGCGCGCCGGCATTGCCACTTCCTGCCTCCTCCGGTCAAGCCGCCGCGCGCAGCCTGAGACCGGTTCGCCGGCCCTGTATCCGGTTCGCCCGCCGCGCCCCACGTGCGCGGACGGCATGACGTATTCAATTTATTCAAGAGGCTGACAAGATGGAATGGCTGTTCGACCCCACCATATGGGTGGGCTTATTCACGCTGGTGCTGCTGGAAATCGTCCTCGGCATCGACAACCTGATCTTCATCGCGATCCTGGCGGACAAGCTGCCGCCGCACCAGCGCGACAAGGCGCGCCTGCTCGGTCTGTCGCTGGCGATGGGCATGCGACTCGGCCTGCTGACCATCGTGTCCTGGCTGGTGACGCTGACCACCCCGCTGTTTTCCCTCGGCTCATTCAGCTTTTCGGGACGCGACCTGATCCTGCTGGTCGGCGGCATCTTCCTCCTATTTAAGGCGACGATGGAACTGCACGAGCGCCTGGAAGGCGTGGAGCACACGCAGAGCGAATCGAAGGTATACGCCAGCTTCGCCGCCGTGGTGGCGCAGATCGTCGTGCTCGACGCCGTGTTCTCGCTTGACGCCGTGATCACCGCGGTGGGCATGGTCGACGAACTGGGCGTCATGATGGCGGCCGTGATCATCTCGATCGGCGTCATGATCCTGGCCTCGAAGCCGCTCACGCGTTTCGTGAACGCGCACCCGACCGTGGTGGTGCTGTGCCTGAGCTTCCTGCTGATGATCGGCCTGAGCCTGGTGGCCGAAGGCCTGGGCTTCCATATCCCGAAGGGCTACCTGTACGCCGCGATCGGCTTCTCGATCGTGATCGAGTCCTTGAACCAGTTCGCCCGCCGCAACCTCATGAAGAACGCTGCGCGCGTGCCGTTCCGCGAGCGCACCGCCGACACGGTGCTGCGTTTGCTGGGCAGCCGCAGGCGCGGCGCCGTGGCGCAAGCCGAGGCGGAGGCCGAAGCGGAGACGCCGCCCGAGGAAACCTTCGGGGTCGAGGAACGCAACATGGTCAGCGGCGTGCTGACCCTGGCCGACCGCTCGATCCGCTCGATCATGACGCCGCGCTCGGAGATGTCGTGGGTGAACCTGGAGCACGCACCACCCGCCATCCTGGCGCAGCTGCGCGACACGCCGCACAGCCTGCTGCCGGTATGCCGCGGCGAGCTCGATAACGTGGTCGGCGTGGCGCGCACCAAGGACCTGATCGCGGCGCTGCTGCTGCGCGAGCGGGGCGACCTGTCGGTGGAAGCGAGCTTCGAGCCGGCTCTCAGGACCCCGATCATCATGCCGGAAACGAGCGGCGTGCTGCGCGCCATGGACACGCTCAAGCGCGCCCACGGCCAGCTGGTGCTGGTGACCGACGAGTACGGCACGGTCCAGGGCATGCTGACGCCGATCGACATCCTGGAAGCAATCGCCGGCGAGTTCCCCGACGAAGACGAACAGCCGGCCGTGCGCCCACAAGGTCCGGGCCTGTGGGAAGTCGACGGCGCCGCCGACCTGCACCTACTGGAACAAGTGCTGGAAACCGACGCCCTGGTGGGAGAGTCCGACGACTACACCTCGCTGGCCGGCTTCCTGCTGGCGCGCTTCGAGACCTTTCCCGAGGCTGGGCAGGCGATCGAGCTCGATGGCTTGCGCTTCCAGATCCTGGCGGTCGAGGAGAGGCGCATTGCGCGGGTGGCGATCCGGCGCATCGAGGCTGCCATCCAGAAGCCGGCGGAGTAAGCCGGTGGGGGCGCGGCTGCCCCCGCTTATTGCTTTCTGGATAAGTAAAGCGCCGAGTTTACTTAATGGCGGGACGGACTCCATGCCGGCTATTTGGCAGCCTGGCCCGTGATTCCTGCAATCTGTCCACCCGTCGTTGTGCCGTACGGAAGTTCTTTCTACATTGTCAAGCTGTTCGACAACCACGGAAAGGACACCGCAATGACACGCTGGACCTATGGGCTGTGCTGCCTGCTTGCGGCGCTGCCGCTTGGCGCCGGGGCGCAAACCGCGCCCGACAGACTCGACCTGACCACGCTCGACCAGGGCATGACCGGGCCGCGCGCCCAGGTGCTGGTGCTGGGCACGGTGCACCTGAGCGGCATGCCGGCCAGCTTCAAGCCAGCAGCGCTGGACGGACTGCTCGACCGCCTGGCGCTTTTTTGCCCGGAGATCGTCACCATCGAAACCGAGTCCGGAGAAGAATGCGACATGGCCGCGCGCCATCCGGCCAGGTACGGCGCCGACTATTGCCCGTCGACCGACGCGGCCAGGGCGGCGACCGGGCTGGACGTGCCGGCGGCGCTGGCCGAGGCCGACAAGATGTTGAAGGCCTGGCCGGCCGCGCCCACGCCGGCGCAGCGGCGGCGCCTGGCCGCCACCTTCCTGGCGGCGAACGACCATGCGTCTAGCTATGTGCAGTGGCTGCAATTGCCCGAAGCCGAACGCCGCGCCGGCGACGGCCTGGACGCGAAGCTGGTCGAGATGCTGGGCAAGATCGGCAAGCGCAATAACGAGAACTACCGGATCGCGGCGCGGCTGGCGGCACGTCTCGGCCTGCAGCGCGTGTACCCGGTCGACAACCATACCGGCGACCGCATGGACCTGCCCGACATGAAGGCCTTCGTGCGCTCGATCGAGGCGGCCTGGGCCACGGCCGGGCCGGCCATGAAGACGCGCGGCCAGCAGGAAGACGTGCTGGCCGCGGCGGGCGACCTGCTGCCGCTCTACCGCTACATCAATACCCCTGCGGGCCTGAAGGTGCTGGCCGACGCCAACGTCAGCGCCTCGCTGCGGCACACGTCGCCGGACGGCTATCCGCAGATGTTCGTGGCCGGCTGGGAAATCCGCAACCTGCGCATGGTGGCCAACGTACGCGAGACTTTCCGCGAACGGCCCGGCGCGCGCGTCCTGTCGGTTGTCGGCAGCTCGCACAAGCCCTGGTTCGACGCGTGGCTGGGGCAAATGCAGGGGGTGGACATTGTGGACGTGGAGGCGGTGCTGAAATAAGTTGCCCGTTTGTCAGCTCCGCGCGGGAGTATTCTGGGTGACCCGGCGCGGGCCTTCTCCCAAGCCGTCTCTTTTCGCGCTCTCATTTCCTCTCTTTTTTTCTCATTTCGTACTTGTCAAAGTGACAGGGTGGAAAAGAGAAGGAATGAGACGATATGAGTACGGCAAATAAGACAATTTGATAGAGGGGTCCTGACGCGCCTCCCCCTACCCCTGCCGCAATCAGGCCGAGCACGATCCGGTGGTAAAGGGTGCATGGGCAAGCCCGGGCTGGCAGGCCTGCCGCATGCTTCCTCCTGTTACCGGTTGCCGGCTGCCGGTTTTCCCTTGCCGGTTGCCGATTGCCGGCGCCGGCCGTGGCTACCCTGGCAGCCGTAGTGTTAGCATGGCGGGCATTGGCGCCGGCGCCCGCGCTTCGACAGCGTCGCTGCTGCGCAGCCCCAGCCTATTTCCAGGAAAGAGAACATGCACCACGATTCAACCCGACCAGACGGCAGCGCCATCCTTGCACCACGTGGAGGACAGCCATGAGCTACGACCTGATGGTCTTCGCGCCCGAAGCCGCGCCACGCAAGCGCCCCGATTTCCTCGACTGGTACGAAGCGCAGACCGAATGGCCGGAAGACCACGGCTACGACGATCCGGCGCTGGCCATGCCGGCGCTGCAAGCCTTTTATGCCGAGCTGAGCGAGACATTCCCGCCGGTTGCCGAGGACGAGCCGGAACAGCTGGAATCAGGCACCGACTACACCATCGGGCGCGACCTGATCTATATTTCCTTCCTCGACTGGGACCGGATCGACCAGGCGCACGACGCCGTGTACCGGCTCGCAGCCAGGCACGCGCTCGGCTTTTTCGATGTCAGTTCGGACATCGCCGAGGTCTGGCTGCCTGACAATAAGGAAGGCCTGCGCATCGCGCATTCCGACTAGCCGCGCCGCCGCGCTCCACGAGAGAGCGGCTTTCGCGCCACAGACAAGCGCGTCGATGCATGGCATCATTGCGGGTTTTTCCCAACAGCAACCATCCATGCTTGCCCCGGTTCGCCTCCTTGTTTTCCTGACCATCCTCGTCTTCAGTGCGCTGAGCCAGGCGCAGACAGCGCCGCAGGCGACGCTCGCGGGGCAACCGGCCGCCGCCGCAACCGTCGCCACGGCCGAACTGAACGTCGGCGCGCGCACCATCTTCGTGTTCCGCTCCAGCCTGGCCGGCTTTCCGGCCCGGGACCGCGCCGACGGCGCCAGCAAGCGCCTCGACAAGGCCATCGCTGCCGGCGGTCCGCAGCATGCCGGCACGCGCTCGATCGGCGAAGGCACCCAGGTGCTGCTGGATGGGAACCTGCTGTTCCTGGTCACCGCGAACGACGTCAACACCCTGGCCGGCGACACCGTCGACGAGGTGGCGCAGGAAGCGGCGACGGCGCTGAACCGCGTGCTGCTCGAACGGCGCGAACAGGGCAGCCCGCGCGCCCTGCTGGTCGCCGGCGCCTGGTGCCTGGCCGCGACGCTGGGCTACTGGCTGGTGCTGCGCAGCCTGGGCATCCTGCACCGGCGCGTGCGCGCGTTCACCAAGCGCTCGGTCAGCCGCAAGCTGGAGCAGGTGCGCTTCCAGGACGTCGCCCTGCTCGACGCCGACTACATCGTGCGCATGCTGCGCCAGCTGGCCGGCCTGCTGCTGTGGGCGCTGCGCCTGTTCGCCACCTTCCTGTGGCTGACCTTCCTGCTCGGGCACATCCCCTACTTCCACGACTGGGGCGACCGCCTGCGCGACTATTTGATCGCCACCGGCTTCGACATCATGGGCGGCATCGGCCGCGCCCTGCCCGGCCTGCTGGTAGTGGCCGTGATCGCCGTGCTGGCGCGGATGGCGATCCGCACCGCCGGCTCGATCCTCAAGCGCGTGGAACGCGGCGAACTCGAAGCGGGCTGGCTCGACCAGGACACGGCGCCGCCCACGCGCCGCCTGGTGAACGTGGCCATCGTGCTGTTTGCGCTGGCGATGGCCTATCCTTATCTCCCCGGCTCGCACACCGCCGCCTTCCAGGGCGTGACCGTGCTGGCCGGCGTGATGGTGTCGATCGGCGGCTCCAGCCTGGTGGCGCAAGGCGCCTCGGGCCTGATCCTGATGTACACGCGCACCCTGCGCAAGGGCGAGTACGTGCGCATCGGCGAGGCCGAGGGCACGGTGGTGGAACTCGGCATGTTCGAGACCCGGCTGCGCACCGGACTGGGGGCGGAGATTTCGCTGCCGAATGCGCTGGTGCTGTCGAACACGACCAGGAATTTCTCGCGCACCGGCGTGGAAGATGGCTTCGCGCTGGAAGCGGCCGTGACGGTCGGCTACGACACGCCCTGGCGCCAGGTGCATGCCTTGCTGCTGCAGGCGGCGCGCGATACGCAGGGCATCCTGTCCGAGCCGGCGCCCTTCATCGCACAGGCGGCATTGTCGGACTTTTATATCGAATACCGCCTGGTGGCGCAGTCCGGCGTGCTGGACCCGCACGAGCGCGTGGCGCTGCGCAGCCGCCTGCATGGGCGCATCGTGGACGAGTTCAACCGCCATGGCGTGCAGCTGACGTCGCCGCACTACATGCAGGAGCCGGCCACCTCGCACGTGGTGGCGCCGGAAGCCTGGGCGCCAGCGCCGGCCGACGCAGCGCGGTAAGGGCTGGCAGGCAGGGGCGGCGCGAGATTCCTGTCGCCCTGGTTAGCCATGTTGGCTATACTTCCAGTATTCCTGACGAGCCCAGCGATGCGCCTACTCCTCCTTCCCATCCTGCTGTTGCCGGCCCTGGCCTGGGCCGCTGTGCCCGAGCCTGCCGCCCCGTATTCCCCCAAGTTCGCCCGCATCAGCGCGACCGCCGAAGTGCTGTCCTGGGACCTCTGCCCACGGCCCGCCTATCCGCGCGCCTCGATTCGCAACGAGGAGACCGGCGTGGTGACGCTCAGGTTCACGGTGGCGGCAAACGGACGCCTGCTGGGCGCGGCAATCGCCCGCAGCTCGGGCTTTCCCCATCTCGACAACGCCGCCTACGGCGCCCTGACGCGCTGCCGCTTCCGCCCGGCCAGTCTCGACGGCCAGCCGGTGCAAAACACGGTTTACGTGCAATACGTATGGACACTCGATTGAAGCGCCCTCCGTCAATGACCCGGCCCCTGCTCCTCCTGTTATTGGGCGCCTGCGCCGGCGCCTTTGCGCAAGCGCCGGTTCCGGTCGCGCTGCCCGTTGCCATCGCCTGCGATACCCCGGTCTACAAGGCGGATCCCGAGGCCCTGGCGCGCGCCAGCCAGGGCCTCGACCGGGCCAGGGCGGACCCCGGCCCCGAGAACCTGAACCTCGCTGCCGCGCTGGCCGACCTCGCGTTCGCAACGGCGCCCCAGGGCGGGCCGCAGGCGCAGCGCGACGCCAACCGCAAGGCGGCGCTCGACATGGCCGAGCGCGCCGCAACCATCTGGCACGCGGCCTCCCCCAGCGCCACGCTGGCGCAAGACCTGCAGCGGCGCGCACGCACCGCCCGTAATACCGACCATTGCCCCCTGGCGCTGAGCCTGTTCGAATCAGCACTCGCGGTAGTCGACAAAATCAGGGACGCAAATGATCCGCTGGCACTGTCCGTGGCACGCGAGCTGATGCTGCTGGCCAGCGCGATGAGCGACGACCCGACCATGAACACGCTCGCGCCACGCCTGCTGGCGGCGCTGCCTGCGGACCAGGCGCCGCTCGAGGGCACCAGCTACGCCGCCTACCTGGCGGCCGCCGATCACTTCTACCGCGCGGAAGACAACGAGCGCGCCGAGGCGCTGGTGAACGAACTGTCCGAGCGCGTACGCGGGGCGGCAGGAGACGCGGCAAGCGCGCCCAGGCTGCGGCGCCTGAACGCCGAGCGTGCCAGCATCTATTACGCCCAGGGCCGTTACAAGGAAGCCGAAGCGCTGGCACCGCAGCGCCTGTCCGGGCAGCCCCGCCAGGACGCACTGCGCGCGGAACTGGAGAACACACAAAGCGACATGGCCCTGCAGGTGCGCCACGGGCGGCTGAAGGACGCGCTGGCCATGGGCGAAGCGGCGCTGGCGCGCATTCAAGCCGGCCGTGCAAGCAGCCAGGCGGCGCTGGCCGAAGCCCAGGCGCAATGGGAGGCCGAGAAGCGCAACGGCGGGCGCGATGCCCTGGCTGCCGCCCGCAATCGACTGGTGCAGGCGCGGCTCGACGCCAACACCTGGCAGCAGGCGCTGGCCGACATGCAGGGCAATACCGGCGAAGTCCAGCACGCACTGGGCCGGTCCGACCTGGCGCTGCCGCTGTACGAACAGGCGCTGCAAAGCTATCCGTCCACGGCCGGCTCGAACGTGTATGCGATCGAACGGGTGCGCGGCGACATGGCGCTGGTCTACCGCGCCAGGGGCGACCGCGCCCGCGCGCTCGCGCTCCAGCAGCAGGTGCATGCAACGCTGCTGCCGCTGCTCGGCGCCCAGCACCCGGACGTGCGTGAGGCGCAGAGCGAAATCGCGGCCCTGGGCGCCCCGCCCGCAAGGCCGGCGAAACGCCAATAAAAAACCGGCCCGCTGCGCATGCAGATGGGCCGGTTTCACATGCAAAGGTCAATTCGCCGCGAGCGCACTTCGCTCCGCGCCGCGCGCGCCGCCAACGCCGCCAGCAGCGCGGCCAGCAGCAGGATGCCCGCGCTCAGGCTGAAGGTCGCCGCATGGCCGCGCGCATCGAACAGCAGCCCGCCCAGGGTGGCGCCGCCGGCAATCGCCAGCTGCACGACCGCCACCATCAGGCCGCCGCCGGCTTCGGCTTCGTCGGGCAGGCTCTTCGCCAGCCAGGTCCACCAGCCGACCGGCGCCGCCGTCGCCACCAGGCCCCACAGGCAAAGCAGGACGGCGGTGGCCGCGACCGAGCCGCCCCAGGCCAGCAGGCCGCCGGCAATAAGCGCCATCACCAGCGGAATCGTCACCAGCGTGCGGTACATATGCTGCTTGAGGAAGCCGCCGATCAGCGTGGTGCCGACGAAACCGGCCACGCCCACCAGCAGCAGCAAGAGCGACAGCGTCGACACGCCCGCATGCGTTACCGTTTCCAGGAAAGGCCGCAGGTAGGTGTAGAGCGCGAACTGCCCCATGAAGAACAGGCCGGTCGCCGCCATGCCGAGCACGATGGCGGGCCGCTTGAGCAGGCGGAACACCGCGCCCAGGCTGGCGCCGCCCGCGCTCGGCAGCGGCGGCAGGCTGATCATCTTCCAGGCCAGCGCGATGGCCGCCACCGGCACCAGGCAGAAGAAGGCGCCACGCCAGCCAATTACGCCGCCGAGGAAGCTCCCCAGCGGCGCCGCCACCACGGTGGCAAGGGCATTGCCGCCATTCAGGATGGCCAGCGCGCGCGGCACCTGGTCAGTCGGGACCAGCCGCATCGCGGTGGCCGCCGACATCGACCAGAAGCCGCCGATCGCCACGCCGATAAACGCGCGCCCGATCATGAAGACCGTGTAGTTCGGCGCAAAGGCCGCCACCGTGCTGGAGACGATCATCATCAGCGTCAGCCCGAGCAGCAGGACCTTGCGGTCCAGCCGTCCGGCGAGCGGCGCCATGAACAGGCTGGTGAGCAGGGCAAACGCCCCGGACACCGAGATCGCCTGCCCGGCCTGGCCCTCGCTGATGCCGAGGTCCGCCGCCACCGGCGTGAGCAGGCTGACCGGCATGAACTCGGATGCCACCAGGGCAAACGCGCCGAGGGCCATGGCGAACACGGCGCCCCAGGCTGGAATGATCGCCGGACTACTGTTACCCGCCAGACCGGGATTGCTTGTCGATGCTTGCGGGTTCATGCGCTTGCCGTTCTTTCTTCCCTAGCGGTGGTGGATCAGGCGGCCAGGGTAGCGCTGTCGATCACGAAGCGGTACTTCACGTCGCCCTCCAGCATGCGCTCGTAGGCGGCGTTGATCTCGTCGGCGCGGATCAGTTCGATGTCGGCCACGATGCCGTGCTCGGCGCAGAAGTCCAGCATTTCCTGGGTTTCCGGGATACCGCCGATCATCGAGCCGGCAATCGCGCGGCGCTTCATGATCAGGTTGAACACCTGCGGCGACGGGTGCGGGGACGAAGGCGCACCGACCAGCACCATGGTGCCGTCGCGTTTCAACAGGGTCAGGAAGGCGTCCAGGTCGTGCGGGGCGGCGACGGTGTTGACGATCAGGTCCAGGGTCTTGGCTTGCGTTGCCATCGCGTCGGCATCGCGCGAGACTACGACTTCATGGGCGCCGAGCGCCAGTGCATCGGCGCGCTTGGCTTCCGAGGTCGTGAACGCCACCACGTGGGCGCCCATCGCGCGCGCCAGCTTGATGCCCATGTGACCCAGGCCGCCGATGCCGACGATGCCCACGCGCTTGCCGGGGCCGGCGTTCCAGTGGCGCAGCGGCGAGTACGTGGTGATGCCGGCGCACAGCAGCGGCGCCACCGCGGCCAGCTGGTCTTCGGCGTGCGTCACGCTCAGCACGAAGCGTTCGTGCACCACGATCTGTTCGGAATAGCCGCCCAGGGTGTGGCCCGGCGCGTCGGCGGTCGGGCCGTTGTAGGTGCCGACCATGCCGTCGCAGTAGTTTTCCAGGCCGTCTTCGCAATCGCCGCAATGCTTGCAACTGTCGACCATGCAGCCGACGCCGACCAGGTCGCCGACCTTGTGCTTGCTGACGTGGGCGCCGACACTGGCGACGCGGCCGACGATCTCGTGGCCCGGCACGCACGGGTACATGGTGCCGGCCCATTCGCCGCGCACCTGGTGCAGGTCCGAGTGGCAGACGCCGCAGAAGGCGATGTCGATCTGCACGTCGTGCGGACCCGGCTCGCGGCGGGTGATGTCGAGGGAAACGAGGGGCTGGTCGCCGGCGTGGGCGCCGTAGGCTTTGACGGTCATGGGTAGTCCTTTGAGGTTGTACGAGGACCTGGCGCTTGCGGGGCGCGAGGCCGAATCAGGGGGAGGATGGTACAGGCAAAAAGGCAGGCAGAACGAAGGCGAATTTGCATGCCCTTATGAATATTCATCATGAATCGACACGTCGATTCGGTGCGCGGTATCATAAACGAATCCGCCAAACGGCGTCGTCCACCTCTCGATTTGCACACCATGGCCCGCGACAACATCAACGACATCCTGGTCTTCCTCGCCGTCGCCCGCGAGCGCAGCTTCACGCGCGCCGCCGCCCAACTGGGCATGACCCAGTCGGCGCTGAGCCACATCATCCGCGGCCTCGAAGAGCGCCTCGGCGTGCGCCTGCTCACGCGCACCACGCGCAGCGTCTCGCCCACCGAAGCCGGCGAGCGCCTGCTGCAGAACGTCGGCCCGCGCCTGGAAGAAATCGAGGCCGAGATCACGGCGGTGAGCGACCTGGGCGACAAGCCGGCCGGCACCATCCGCATCACCGCCATCGACCACGTGATCGAAAGCCTGCTCTGGCCGCGCCTGGCGCCGCTGCTGCCGCTCTACCCGGATCTGCACGTGGAACTGAGCTCGGACTACCGCCTGGTCGACATCGCCGCCGAGCGCTTCGACATCGGCGTGCGCTACGGCGACCAGGTCGACAAGGACATGATCGCAGTGCGCCTCACCGTCGACATGCCGATGTCCATCGTCGCCTCGCCGGCCTACTTCGCCAATCGTCCGGTACCAGGCACGCCGCAAGACCTCATGAAGCACAACTGCATCGCCCTGCGCCTGGCCAGCAGCGACGGGCTGTATGCGTGGGAGCTGGAGCACGCAGGGCAAAGCCTGGAACTGCGCGTGCGCGGCCAGGTGGTGTGCAATACCGCGCCGCACATCCTGCAGGTGGCGCTCGATGGCTGCGGCATCGGCTTCCTGCCCGAGGAGATGACGGCGCCGTATGTGCAGGACGGGCGGCTGGTGAGCGTGATGCAGGACTGGTGTCCGCGCTTTCCGGGACTGTTCGCCTACTACCCGAGCCGGCGCCAGTCCTCGCGGGCGCTCGGGCTGGTGATCGACGCGATCCGGTACAAGGGATAGCCCATAGCCGCGCGGATCAGCGCAGCAGTAACAGGGCCTGGCGCACCCGTTCATGCACCGGGCCATGCAGGACGCTAAACGCGATGCCTGCCCGGTCCAGCGTCTCCACGTACCAGTCGTGCTGGCGCTGCCGAAAAGCCGCATCGCGCCGCGTGCCGTCCTGCACAAACGGGAAGTCCGGCGCGCAGACGAAGGTGTGGGTATAGCGGCGACGGGCCAGCCGGGTCACGGCCGGATCGACCTTGCCGTAGCCGTCCTGACTGTAGAACACCGTGGTCAGCGCGCTGCCGTCGCAAATCAGCGGACCGCGCGCCTCCTGTGCCAGCGCGATCTCGAGCGCGACCTGGTCCTCGGCAATGGCGCGCATGTCCTCAAAAACGAACTGGCCGCCCTTCTCTTCCCAGCGCGTGCGGCCCACTTCAGGAACGGCCGTGGTCCCGAGCGCGGCGGCCAGCGCCTCGACCAGCGTGGTCTTGCCGCTCGACTCGCCGCCGAGAATGCAGACGCGGTCGACAAAATCGGCATACACCAGCGGATCGAGAAAGGCGCGCCAGGTGGCGGGATCGGCGCGCACCTGGGTGCCTGACACCGGCACCGCCTGCCGCGCCAGGTTGACGCACACGTGCTCGACCTGGTGCGAACGCCCCAGGCGCTTCGACAACGCCGCCGTCAGCACGGCGGCAAAACCGTTCCCATAATCTTCGCTGGTGAACACCGCATCGACCGCGCCGCCGCCCAGGGTCCAGCACAGCCAGGCGCAGAATTCGCGGTGCACGCCGGCCGGCGCATCGTTGGGCGGCACGGTCGCGTGGCGGTCGGTCTCGCCCCGGCGGAAAGCCTCGGCCAGCACGGCGTCGTCGATCACCAGCCGCTGCGCCTGCGGGAACAAAGCGGACAGCCAGCCGGCGCGCGCCCCGGTATCGCAATGCGCGAAGTCGGGCTTCGTATAGCTGATCACCAGCACCTCGTTGCAGGCACCGAGCGCGCTCCCGATCAGGTGCATGTGGCCACGGTGCAGCGGACAGAACTTCCCGACCACCAGGCCGCGCCGGTAGCGCTTCATGCTTCGGCCGGCACGGCGCTGCCTTCCATTTGCAGGCGCGCGAGCTTCCTCCAGCGCAGCCAGGCGACGATGGCGTTCACCCAGTACACCGCATACAGGAAGGCGGTCAGGTACAGCCCGCGGCTGGCGTACAGCGGCACGGCGATCGAGTTCACCAGCAGCCAGAATGGCCAGTTCTCGATGCGGCGCCCCGTCAGCAGCAGCTGGGCGATCACGCTGAACACCAGCACCATCGAGTCGGCGAACGGCGCGTAGGCGTCGGTCCAGAAGTGCAGCAGCGCGCCGTAGCCGGCGGCGCAGGCAAGGCCGAGCGGCACGATCCAGGCCAGGCTGCGCAGCTCGGCCGGGCGCACCACGAGGGCATGTCCGTGGTTGCCGCGCAGCCACAGGCGCCAGCCGGCCACGCTCGACAGGACGAAGAACACCTGCAGCACCACGTCGGCATACAGGTTCGCCTGGAAGAAGACGACGGCAAACAGCGCGCAACCGACGATGCCGGTCCACCAGGTGTGGATGCTGTTGCGTCCCGCCAGCAGGATGGCGGCGGTGGCAAAGGCGTTTGCCGCGATTTCGAGTGGTGCTGTCATGGTGTCGGTTCCTGCTGGTGGTGGGCCGGAACGTACTACGGCAGATGCGCGGCCGGGGAGCGCCAGTATGCCGGTGCAGCCCATCCGCAGGCCAGCAAAATTGTCCAGCTACGGGGCGTCGCGGCGCACGACCCCTGCCGACATGGCAAGCTAGTGATATGCTAGGACGCTCGATAGCACCAGGCCGGCCGCGTGCGCGCACGTACGGCTGCTCAACAACATCACGAATCCGACATGACGCCTACCCCAACCCCCGACACCGAACTCCCTCTCGACATGGTCATCTTTGGCGGCGTCGGCGACCTTGCGATGCGCAAGCTGCTGCCGGCCCTGTACATGGCCTACCTGCACGGCAACCTGCCCGGCGCCACCCGCATCCTCGCCACCGGCCGCCAGGACTACGACAACGCGGCCTACGCCAGTCATGTAACCGAACATTCGCGCCCCTTCATCGCGGCCGAGAACTTCAACGAGACCACCTGGACCGGTTTCCTGGGCCTGCTCGAATTCGTGCGCTTCGACGTGCAGCAGGCGCCCGACTTCGGCGCCCTGGCCAAAGCCTCGCGCGAGGGTGCGCAGCGCGTCTACTACCTGGCCACCGCGCCTTCGCTGTTTACCACCATCTGCGACAAATTGTCGACTGCCGGCCTGGTCGACCAGCACGCACGGGTGGTGCTGGAAAAGCCGCTCGGGCGCGACCTGGCGTCGGCGGTGGAAATCAACGAAGCCGTCGGCAAGCATTTCGCCGAATCGCAGATCTACCGCATCGACCATTACCTGGGCAAGGAGACGGTGCAGAACCTGACCGTGCTGCGCTTCGGGAATTCGATCCTGGAACCGATCTGGCGCGCGCCGAACATCGTCAGCGTGCAGATCACGGTGGCCGAGGAAGTGGGTGTGGGCAGCCGCGCCGGCTTCTACGACAGCACCGGCGCCATGCGCGACATGGTGCAGAACCACCTGCTGCAGCTGCTGTGCATCGTGGCGATGGAGCCGCCGACTTCGCTGTCGCCGGACGCCGTGCGCGACGAGAAACTCAAGGTACTGCGCTCGCTGCGCCGCTTCACCCTGGCCGACATCGCGCGCGACACCGTGCGCGGCCAGTACAGCCACGGCGTGGGCGGCGGCGAGGAAGTGAAAGGCTACCTGGAAGAAGCGAACGTCCCGGAAGGCAGCCGCACCGAGACCTTCGTCGCCCTGCGCGCCCACATCGACACCTGGCGCTGGTCGAAGGTGCCGTTCTACCTGCGCACCGGCAAACGCATGGCGCGCCGCTCCTCAAAAATCGTGATCGAGTTCGCCAATCCCCCCTTTCCGCTGTTCCCGGAAAACCCGGGCGGCGTGACCAACCGCCTGGTGATCGAGCTGCAGCCGGAAGAAGCGATCAAGCTGCAGATCATGGCCAAGCAGCCGGGCAGCGGCATGCAGATGCAGCAGGTCGAGCTGAACCTCGACCTGCAATCGGCCTTCAAGCAGCGCCGCGCCGAAGCCTACGAGCGCTTGCTGATCGACGTGGTGCGCGGCCGCCTGACCCACTTCATGCGCCGCGACGAACTGGAAGCGGCCTGGGAATGGGCCGATCCGATCATCGAAGGCTGGAAGACCCTGGGCGAAAAGCCGCAGCAATACGCCGCCGGCTCCTGGGGCCCCGCCGCCTCGTTCGCCCTGCTGGCGCGCGACGGCTTCTCGTGGTTCGAGTAATCCCGGTCAGCGCCGGTACTGCCGGGCGCTGACCTTTTCCAGCCACTCGACGTTCTTGCCGTCGACGATGCCGGTCAGGGCGATGTGACTCATCGCCGTGCCTGGCGTGGCGCCGTGCCAGTGCTTGACGCCGGGCGGGCACCAGACGGCGTCGCCGGCATGCAGCTCTTTCACCGGGCCGCCCTCGGCCTGGGTCCAGCCCGTTCCGGCAGTGACGATCAGGTACTGGCCGGCCGGGTGCACGTGCCAGGCCGAGCGTGCGCCTGGCTCGAAGCTGACCGTGGCCGCGCCGAAGCTGGTGCGCTGGCCGGCCGGGAACAGCGGGTCGACGCGCACCTTGCCGTCGAAGTTCGCGGCGGACCCGGCAAAGGACGGCTGGGAGCCGGCGCGGTAGATGACCTGGGTGCCGCCGCCGTCGGCCGCCTGGGCCTGGAACGTGCTGCAGGCGGCCAGCGCCAGGGCCGCCATGGTGGGATATCGTGCTTTCATCTGCTCTCCGCATGAAGTTGAACGTGGCCAGACTGTAAAGCCTGGGGCGCGCCATGCCTAGCTGGCACGCACCGCTAAGGCTTATGAGCACCGCTCATGAATCCTGTCCGCAGGCCCTGCCCCGCGCGGGTAGAATCGCCGCATCGAACGCACGAAGGAAACCGATGCAGCACAACTTCAACGACCTGCTGGCCTTTGTCACCGTCGCCCGCGAAGGCAGCTTCACGCGCGCGGCGGCCCAACTCGGGGTCTCGCAGTCGGCATTGAGCCACACGATCCGCGGCCTGGAAGCGAAGCTCGGCATCCGCCTGCTGACCCGCACCACGCGCAGCGTCTCGCCCACCGATGCCGGCGAGCGCCTGCTGGCAACAGTGGCGCCGCGTTTCGACGAGATCCTGGCCGAAGTGGCGGCCCTGAGCGAACTGCGCGACAAGCCGGCCGGCACGGTGCGTATCTCGGCCGCCGAACACGTGGCCGATACCGTCATCTGGCCACGGCTCGAACCCTTCCTGCCGCAGTATCCGGACATTATTGTCGAGGTGGCGGTGGAATACGGGATGATCGACATCGTCGCCAACCGCTACGACGCGGGCGTGCGCCTGGGCGACCAGGTGGCGAAGGACATGATCGCGGTGCGCATCGCGCCCGACCTGAAAATGGCGGTGATCGGCGCACCGGCCTATTTCAAGCAGCACGCCGCGCCGCTCACGCCGCACGACCTCACCGCCCACAACTGCATCAACCTGCGCCTGACCACCTACGGCGGCCTGTATGCCTGGGAGTTCGAGAAGGACGGGCAGGCGCTGAACGTGCGCGTGCAGGGCCAGCTGGTCTATAACAGCAGCCGCCCGATGCTGCGCGCGGCGCTGGCCGGCTTCGGCCTGGCCTGCGTGCCCGAGGACATCGCGCGCGAGCACATCGCGGCCGGGCGCGTGGTGCAGGTGCTGGCCGACTGGATGCCGAGCTTCCCCGGCTACCATTTGTACTACCCGAGCCGGCGCCAGTCGTCGCCGGCCCTGTCGCTGGTGATCGACGCGCTGCGCTACCGGGTGTAGCGATACTTAGCGGCTGACGAGCTTTTGCAGCTCGGACGGATAGCGCGCCCCTTCCACTTGCACCGTGCCGACACGGTTTGCGCTCCAGCAGCCAGGCCAGTGCGATCTGCGCCGGCGTCACGCCCTTCCCGGCCGCCAGCGACTTCACCACGTCCACCACGCGCGCATTCGCCTTGCGCGCCTCGACCGCGAAGCGCGGCACCTTGTTGCGGAAGTCGCTGCTGTCGAACGTGGTGTTCTCGTCGATGGCGCCGGTCAGGAAACCCTTGCCAAGCGGGCTGAAGGACACGAAGCCGATGCCGAGTTCTTCCAGCAGCGGCAGGATCTCGTGCTCCGGCTCGCGCCACCACAGCGAATACTCGCTTTGCAGCGCCGCTACCGGCTGTACGGCGTGGGCGCGGCGGATCGAATCGGCGCCGGCCTCGGACAGGCCGAAATGGCCGACTTTCCCTTCGCGTATCAGGTCGGCCACAGCGCCGGCCACGTCCTCGATCGGCACGTTCGGATCGACCCGGTGCTGGTAGAACAGGTCGATGCGCTCGGTGCGCAGGTTTTTCAGCGAGGCTTCGGCCACGGCGCGGATGCGCTGCGGGCTGCTGTCGAGGCCCGCGCCGGCCACGCCGTCGCGGAAGCCGAACTTGGTGGCGATGACGACCTGGCCGCGCACCGGCGCCAGCGCTTCCCCGACGATCTGCTCGTTGATGGCGCCATAGGCTTCGGCGGTATCGAAGAAGGTGACGCCGCGTTCGTGGGCGGCGCGGATCAGGGCGATGGCGTCGCGCGCGTCGGTGGCCGGGCCGTAGCCGAAGCTCAGGCCCATGCAGCCGAGGCCGAGGGCGGAGACCTGGAGGCCGCTTTGGCCGAGGGTGCGTTGTTGCATGGTGTACTCCTGCGTTGATTGATGGGCTCATGCTACGCCTCGCGCCGCGTCTTGATTAGCCTGTCAAACCTGGATGGCGTCATGAACGCGGCTCATGAATGCATCGGCCCAGCGGCCGATCTGCGCAGCAGGCGCCCCTTACAGCGGCGGCAGCTTGTCCAGCAGCTTGTCGAGCGTGACCGGGTAATCGCGCACGCGCACACCGGTGGCGTTGTAGACGGCGTTCGCAATCGCCGCCGGCACCCCGCTGATCCCCAGTTCACCCACGCCCTTGGCCTTCAGCGGCCCGGCGGTCCGGTCGACCTCGTCGAGGAAGATGACTTCCTGGTGCGGGATATCGGCATGCACCGGCACCTCGTAACCGGCCAGGTCGTGGTTCACGAAAAAGCCGCGCCGCTTGTCGACCACCAGGTCTTCCATCAGCGCCGCGCCCGCGCCCATGGTCATGCCGCCGAGGATCTGGCTGCGCGCCGCCAGCGGGTTGATGATGCGCCCGGCAGCGCACACGGCCAGCATGCGGCGGATGCGGATTTCGCCGGTGGCGGCGTCCACGCCGACTTCAACGAAGTGGGCGGCAAAGGTCTGCTGGGCATAGCGCTTGGCCAGGTCGCCGTATTCCATGGCGTCTTCGGCCACCAGCTCCCCGCCGGCGGCAGCGTCAAGCAAGGGCCGGCTGTTGCCGCCTGCGCGCACGCGCCCGCCGACGAACTCGAGGTCGGTGCCGCCCAGGCCGAGGCGCGCGGCGATCATCTCGCGCAGCTTGACGCAGGCCGCGTACACGCCGGCCGTCGACGAGGCCGCGCCGAACTGGCCGCCGGAGCCTGCGCCGTCCGGAAAGCGCGAGTCGCCCAGGCGCACCACCACCTTGTCGATGCCCACGCCCAGCATCTCGGCGGCGGTCTGCGCCAGGATGGTGTAGCTGCCGGTGCCGATGTCGGTCATGTCGGTTTCCACGGTGACGATGCCCTGGCGGTCGAGGCGCACGCTGGCCGCGGACTTCACCACCGGCGCGCCGCGAATCGCCGAGGCCACGCCCATGCCGACCAGCCAGGGGCCATCGCGGCGCGCGCCCGGCGTGGCGCTGCGCCGGTTCCAGCCGAACCTGGCCGCGCCGTCCTGCAGGCACTCGACCAGCTGGCGCTTCGAATAAGGTTTGTCCGGCGACTCCGGGTCGACCTGGGTATCGTTCAGGATGCGAAAGGCCACCGGGTCGAGCCCGAGCCTGTCCGCCATTTCGTCGATCGCGATTTCCAGCGCCATCATGCCCGGGGTTTCGCCCGGTGCGCGCATCGCGCTCGCTTCCGGCAAATCGAGGTGGGCCACCGTCAGCCGCGTCATGCGGTTGGCGCCCGCGTACAGCAGCTTGGTCGGCGCGGTGGCGGTTTCCGGCCGCGTGCCCAGGTTGCCGGAGCGGCTTTCGTGGCCGATGGCCGTGATCCGCCCGTCCTTGCCGGCGCCGATGCGGATGCGCTGGATGGTGGCGGCGCGGTGCGTGGTGTTGTTGAACATGAGGGAACGCTGCAGCGTCACCTTCACCGGGCGCTTCAGCTGGCGCGCGGCCAGCGCGGCCAGCACCGCGTCGGACAGCACCGAGCCCTTGCCGCCGAAGCCGCCGCCGATGTAGGGCGAGACGATGCGGATCTTCTCGGGTGCGATGCCGAGGATCTTGCCCATGTCGCGCGTGCCCCAGGTGACCAGCTGGATCGCGGTCCACAGGGTCAATTGGTCGCCTTCCCACGAGGCGATGGTGGCGTGCGGCTCCATCATCACGTGCGAATGGTCGGGTGTGGTGTACTGGGCGTCGAGCGTGACCGGGGCGCCCGCAAAGGCGCTGGCGAAGTCGCCGACCGCCGTGCGCAAGGCATCCTCCTTCTGCAGCTCCTGCTTGCCCGGCGGCTTGGGCGGGGCCTTGGCCAGGTCGTAGCTGCCCGTGGCCGGGGCGTAGCGCACCCGCACCAGGCCGGCGTCGGCACGCGCCTGCTCGAAGGTCTCGGCCACCACGATCGCCACTGCCTGGTGGTAGTGGTCGACCTCGGGCCCGGCCAGGGCCCTGGCCACGTAGAAGCCGCCGACGCCCAGCTTGCCGGCGTCCCGCGCGGTGACGATGCCGACCACGCCCGGCGATGCGCGCGCGGCGCGCAGGTCGATATCGAGGATGCGGCCCTTGGCGATGCCGGCGCCGACGATGTAGCCGTAGGCGGCATGCGGCGCCTGCGCGTCCTGTTCGTAGGCGTAGGTGGCGCTGCCGGTGGTCTTCAGCGGGCCGTCGATACGCGGGGTGGGCTTGCCGACCACGCGCAGGCGGTCGATGGGATTGGTGGATGCCGGGGTATCGAATTTCATCGTCGCTCTGTCCTCGCTGGTGCCGCGTGACTGGGAAGGAGATGCATGGCTTGTCTGCCGATGCGGCCATGGCTGAATGTAACCGCTGCGCGCCGTGCTGAACAGACCGTTCGTTTGCACAGTCTTATGAAGAGGATTCATGAATCGCCGCAGGCGCGCGGTTCGCACTACAATGCTGGCGCAACCATCCCTTGAAAGTACCATGAGCACTCCCGACCTCCCTTTCCGCGCCACCATCGTCGAGGCCTGCGCCTGGCTGGCCGCGCAAACCGGCACGCCCTGGACCCTGGCGCGCTTGCTGGAACACGAACTCACGCCTTATGTGTGGCTCGACTACGACCCGGCCTATCCGGAACTGTTCGGCGACGCCAATGGCGGCTATGCGGCGCCGATCTTTTATGCGGCCGACATCGCGCGGCTGGCTGGCGGCAGCGAGGATGTGCTGATCACGCGGACCAAGGATGCGTACAAGATCATTGCGGTGCTGCCGGAGCCGGGTTTTACGCGGGCGCTGGCTGATCTACGTTTTTTGAAAAGAGACGTGGAAAAGCTCGCAGGCAGGTTGAAGCATGCGGCGAGCACGCCCGGTGGGGTGGGCGAAGGGACGACAGCGTGGACTCGGGAGTCCACCCTACAAGAGCCACCGAAACAGGCGGCGAAGGAATCGCAGTTGGGGATTACCAGGGCCGAGGTGCTGGCTGCCTTCGGGCCGGTCGTGCGCATGAATCTGGAAAAGGCGCTGGACGATGCGATCGGCATCTTCGGCGACGATGGGGCTCGCGTGAAAGCCAGCGTGCGCAAGTCGAAGCGCAATGCGGTGTGGAACCCGGTGACGCTGGCGCTGGGCCTGCACGACGTCTACCGGGCGCCGCTCGGGGCATTGAAGCGCGCCTTCAAGACCCACGACTGCCTGCTCGATTGGGAAGCCAACTGGGAGCAGTCGCTGCGACTGCTCGGCAAGTAAACCCTGGCCTCAGCGTGCCAGCAAACGCTTGAGCTGGGCCGCCTGGTAGGCGCCGAAGGTGTCGCTGAACAGGCAGCGGATCAGCGGGTCGTCGACCACGTCGGCGTCCAGCAGGTCGCGTTCGGTGTCGTCGTCGAACACGGTGTCGTTGATGCGCATGTACATCGTGGTCATCGACTCGCCCTGCTCCAGCGCGCCATACAGCTTGGTTGCAGGGATTTCGGTGGTCCAGCCCAGCGGCCCCGCAGCGTCGTCGAGCGTGGCCTTGCCGTCCTCCAGGCGGTAGCGCCAGTGCGTGGTGCTGCCGTCGCTGTCGACGGTCGACAGCTGCCACACGCGGGGCACGTCGAAGTAATCGGACGAGGCCTCGACGTCGCCGTATTTCTCAAGCAGCCCGCTGCGGCAGTAATCGAGCACGCGTGCGCGCTGGGCCTCGCTCAAGGGCGCGAAATGGCGCGCGATCTCGCTCGTGGGTGGCGCGGATGCGTTGCCTTCATAGGCGTAGTCGACATCCTGTTCGCCCACCGGGATCACCCAGGGCAGGGGCGGCGCCGGTTGCAGACCATCCGCATCGAGCCGTACCGACACCCCGGGATTCAGACGCACGACCTGCGCCTGCGGCAAGGCCGCGTCCACCTCGCGCCCGAACTGCGCATACGAGATCGGGAAAAAGGCGCGGTTGTACCAGGACCAGGGCTCCTGGAGGAACTGGCAGGAACTCGGCACCACGTAGCGCGGTTGCAGCGCCTGCAACTGGGCGATCCACTCCTCGGGCAGGGCCGGCGGCGCGGCCGCATGACGCGATGGCGCCAGCACCTCGAGTTCGCGCATGGTCTGGAAGGGCCACAGCACCATGTCCCAAGGGCCCTCGTCCACCAGTTGGCCCAGGGTCGTGTCGTCGATCCAGGAGTCGACCACGTTCAGCACGTTCAGGCCGGCAGCGCGCACCTGGAACATCGAGTCGACGTCGGCATCCATGGCCTCGCGCGGCGTTACCTGGAAAGGACCGACCGTGACTGACTCGTCCAGGCGCAGCGGATGCACATGGCAGAAGCCGAGCTGGCGGATCATGTCGAACAGTTCGTCGAAGATGCAGTACAGGTAGATCGGCGTGGCGCGGTCGAGCAGGTCCAGGCTGTCGAGCGAGCAGTGGTCGTCGTGGAAGTGCGAGATGAAGACGGCGTCGAAGCGCTGGCGCCGGATGGCATCTTCATCGAAACGCAGTTGCGGGAACGCGTGGCAGTTGCGGCTGAAGGGGTTTTCGAAAATCGTGTCGAAGGCAATGCGCGTGCCCTCGCATTCGAACAGGTACCCCGCATGCAGGATGCGGGAGATGGTGATGGCGGTCGTGTTCATGGTGTCAGGCTTCGATTGATACATTCAAGGGGACGGCCAAAGCACCGCTTCACCGTCACGGCCTGTGGCCGCATACACTCCCACCACCGACAAGGCCTGGATGAGCCGCGGTAAGACCAGGAGCTCCCACACCATTCGTCCGTCCGACTTGATCAAGGTGCGCGCCACATACAGGCCGACCGGCACGACCAACAATGCGAGGTCGACCATTGCCCTGTACCTGTGCGCCTTCCAGGAAGCGCGTAGCGGCGGCACGGCGAGCAGAAACAAGAGTCCGGATACGCCATATAGCAGGACATCGAAACGCATCTCACCGCTCCCCGGGATGTCGGTAGGGCATGCCAAGCGCGGCAACGAGCGCATGTGCTTTGTCATTGTCGGGAATGATCAGCCTATGCGCGATGGCGATGGCCAGAAGCTCGCCCGCCCTGACGGCGCGTGCAAGCTGCGTGGCCGCCATGTCGAGCCGGATCCCTGGCTGCGTGATGCCATGCGAGGCATCATACGGGAGCAGGTCCGCCTCCAGGAAGACAGCCATCGCGTCAAGGGTGTCGATATGGCGCATGCCTGTCGTTGGCTGCTGCTTCGGACGCGCCGCCCCTTATTGCGGATCCGGCAGCATGTACTTGTCGTAGTTGGCGATGAAATCGTCGATATTCGCGGTCATCATTTCGCGGAACTGGCCGACGAAGTATTCCAGGGCACGCTCTTTTTCGGTCGTCATGTTCTGCGGGCTGCCCGTGCTTTTCGCCAGCAGAAAAGCATTGAAACGCGACGCCGCGAACAGCGTCGATGCGCCGACTTCGCTTGGCGTGCTGCTGTCGCACTGGTCGTTTGCGTAGTTGATGACGCCGTCGACGCGCTGCCAGAATTCCGGACCAATGATGTTTTCGCTCATAATTTCTCTAGACTGTGGGTTAAGCATGGGATGCAAGCGCCGGCGATGACTGCGGCGGGCGCCGGGAAAGGCACTCTAGCACAAGCACGGCGCCGATCCCAGGCCTAGCGGTTCTGGTAGCCGCCGTACGCCGCCACCGGGCTCCAGGCCGGCGACACGGGCGGCAGCTGCGGCGCCAGCGGCGCATAGCTACCTGCGCCGTACACCACCTTGCCGTTCACGACGGTCAGCAGGCTTTCCAGGCGTTTGATCTTCTCGGCATCCACCGTGAAGTAATCCTGCGG
Organism: Massilia brevitalea; assembly: GCF_030711405.1. Taxonomy (GTDB): domain Bacteria; phylum Pseudomonadota; class Gammaproteobacteria; order Burkholderiales; family Burkholderiaceae_D; genus Telluria; species Telluria brevitalea. Next base: position 29,453 of record NZ_JAULSI010000032.1, on the reverse strand, counting down.
CAGCACCACGAAGTCGGCGTACTGGCCGGCCTGGAGCTTGCCCTTCACCTGTTCTTCGCCACTCATCCAGGCCGAGCCGGTGGTCATCAGCTGCAGCGCCTCGTAGCGGGTCGGCACGTCCTTGTCCTGCCAGATGGGCATGCCGCCCGCGGTCTTGCCGGTCACCGCCCAGTACAGCGAAGGCCAGGGGTTGTAGCTCGACACGCGCGTGCCGTCGGTGCCCAGGCCGACCGGCAGCTTCATGTCCAGCATCTTGCGGATCGGCGGCATCTGGCGCGTCTGTTCGCCGTAGCGCTTCCAGTAGGCTTCGCCCTGGAAGTGCATGCGGTCCTGCACCGCCACGCCGCCGCCGAGCTTCCTGATGCGCGCCAGCTGGGCGTCGGTAATGGTTTCGCCATGGTCGACGATGAAGCGCAGGCCGTTCAGGGGCGTCTTCGCATTCACCTTCTCGATCACGGCCAGGTCGCGGTCGATGCTTTCGCCATAGGTGGCGTGCAGGCGGAAGGGCCAGCGGTTCTTCACCAGCAGGCTGACAACGGCTTCGAGTTCGCCTTCCATGGTCTCCGGCAGGTCGGGCCGCGGCTCGAGGAAGTTCTCGAAGTCTGCCGCGCTCGACACCAGGTTCTCGCCGCCGCCCTCGGCCGAGAAGCCGTTCGGATAGAACATGTGGTCGTTCTTCTTCGGGTGCGTCATCGTGGTCCAGCGCTGGAAGTCTTCCAGCTCCTTGCCGGCGCGCTGGGCGAACAGGTAGTAGGAGGTGCGCACGGTGAGCTTGCCTGCGCGCGCCAGTTCCAGCGTCACGCCGTAGTCGTCCGGGTAGTTCTGGAAGCCGCCGCCGGCGTCGATGGCGCTGGTCACGCCCAGGCGATTCAGCTCGCGGTAGAAATGCAGGGTCGAGTTCAGCTGGTCGTCACGGCTCAACTTGTTGGTCTTGGCCAGGGTCGAGTACAGGATCAGGGCGTTCGGCTTGGCGATCAGCCTGCCGGTCGGCTTGCCTTTGGCGTCGAGCTCCACCACGCCGTCCTTGAATGTCGTCTCCTTCGTGTAGCCGAGCGTGGCGATGCCCTTCTTGTTCAGGAAGCCCAGGCCGTACAGGTAGAGGATGAAGACCGGGCGGTCCGGCACGGCGGCGTTGATTTCTTCCAGCGTCGGCAGGCGCTTTTCCTCGAACTGGTATTCGTTCCAGCCGCCGACCACTTTCACCCACTCGCCTTCCGGCGTGCGCGCGGCCTGTTCCTTCAGCATCTGCAGCGCGCGTTTCAGCGAAGTGACGCCGTCCCAGCGCAGCTCCATGTTGTAGTTCAGGCCCTCGCGGATCACGTGCAGGTGCGAGTCGTTCAGGCCCGGGATTACGGTGCGCCCGGCGGCGTCGATCAGCTGGGTGGCTGGTGTCTTCAGCTTCAGCACCTCGGCGTTGCTGCCGGCCGCCAGCACCTTGCCGTCCTTGACCGCGACCGCCTGGACGAATTCGCCCTCGCGCGCCATGGTGGCGATCTTGCCGTTGGTGAGGATCAGGTCGGCCTGCGCCTGGGCCAGGCCGGCAGCGAGCATGGCGGAAAAAAGGAGAGCGTGTTTCAGGTGGGTAGTCATGGTGTCGGTCCTTCGTTGGAAGCGGTGGCGGCAGGGAGTCTGCGCAGCCTGGTGACGATAACGGCTGGCTGCCGCGCCGTCCCCTGCCTTATGGCGGGGACGGCGGCGCGGCTACACCAGCTCGGTGCGGATGGCGATCTGGCCGGACAGCGTCTTGTGCACCGGGCACTTGTTGGCGATGTCGAGCAGGCGTTCCCGCTCTTCCACCCCCAGGTCGCCCAGCAGGCGGATGCTGCGCTGGAAGCCGTAGGCCGCGCCTTCCTGGCCGTGGTCCACCGTCACCAGCACCTCGTCCAGCTTCCAGCCCTTGCGGCGGGCGTACAGGTTGACGGTCAGCGTGGTGCAGGCCGCCAGCGCCGCCGCCAGCAAATCGTGCGGGGCCGGGCCGCTGCCCTCGCCGCCGGATTCGACGGGGGCGTCGCTCAGCACCTGGTGCGGGCCGATCTCGATGACTTGCTGCAGCGGGCCGGCGCCGCGGTGGGTCGTCACTTGCATGGTGTTCTCCTGTCGTTTGCTGAAGGTTCAAGCTGCCTGGGTACGCAAAGCCGCGCTCTTGCCTGCCTGGACCGCGGCGCGCTCCTGCTCGATGCCGAAGATGACCAGCATGCCACCCAGGATAGCCAGGTTTTTCAGGAAGTGGTTCAGCTGGTTCTGGAACTCGGCGGCGTCGGCATGCCAGAACCCGTGGAAGATCAACGTTACCGGCACCAGGAACAAGGCCAGCGCCAGCGCCGCCAGGCGTGCCTGGAAGCCGGTAACCAGGGCCAGGCCGCCGCCCACTTCGAGCAGGATCGTCAGCACCAGCAGCACGCCGGCCGCCGGGATGCCGGCGCTGTTCATCCAGGCCGCGACGCCGGCAAAACCAAGCACCTTGCCGATGCCGGATACGAGGAACAAGACGCCGGCCAGTGCGCGGCCGATCGGGTAGAGTTTGGTGGTGTTCATGGTAGTGCTCCTTTCAGGTTAGTTATCAGATGATGCGATTACAACGGCAGGTCGAACAGCAGCACTTCGGCGTCGCTGGCGCTGTCAAACCGCACCAGGTCTTCGCCGCTGACGTGGGCCGCGTCGCCGGTGTCCAGGCGCTGGCCGTTGACGTTGACGCTGCCGCGCGCCACCTGCACATAGGCCTGGCGCCCTTCTGCCAGACGATGCTCGACGCGGTCCTCGCCGTCGAGGATGGTGGCGTAGATCGATGCGTCCTGGCGCAGCGAGACCGAGCCTTCGCGGCCGTCGTTCGATGCGATCACGCGCAGGCGGCCCTTCTTGGCGTCGGCGTCGAAGTGCTTTTCCTCGTAGCCCGGCGCGCCGCCCTCGTTCGGGATCACCCAGATCTGCAGGAAGTGCACCGGTTCGGTTTTCGAGGCGTTGAACTCGCTGTGGGTGACACCGCTGCCGGCGCTCATGCGCTGCACGTCGCCGTAGCGCAGGACCGAGCCGTTGCCCATGCTGTCCTTGTGTTCCAGCGCGCCGTCGAGCACGTAGGAGATTATCTCCATGTCGCGGTGGCTGTGCGGCTCGAAGCCGCGGCCTGGGGCCACGCGGTCTTCGTTGATCACGCGTAGCGGGCCGACGCCCATGTGGGCCGGATCCTGGTAGTGGCCGAACGAGAAGGTATGCTGCGAACGGAGCCAACCGAAACTGGCGACACCGCGGTCCTGGCTTTGACGAATCTTCAACATGATGTTTTCCTTTTGGTTGAAAGTAATCGAACCGTTCGATCACCTGGCGCTGCCGAACTTGCTCCCTCATCCGGGCTGATGCCCCGCGGCGCCTTGCATGGAAAACATTATGGACGCTTGGGCAAGCGAAGGAAAACGGGTTATTTCACGGCCTATCATCGAGTTTTTCGATGATGACGCAACCTGCCGAATGGCGGGTTTCAAGGTTGCCTGCCCTTGCTAGTATCGGCAGCTTCCCGGATATGAAAGCACCGCCATGAAACGCACTCCTCTTCGCAGCGCCCTCCTCGGCCTGCTCGCCACGCCGGCGCTGGCCATGGCCGACGCGCTGCAGCTGTATGGCCGCCTGAACCTCGCCGTGGAAAACATGTGCCTGCACGGCGGCGGCGATGGCGCCCGGGGTGCCACCGACGTGCGCCTGGCCAACTACCGCTCGGTATTCGGGGTGCGCGGCAGCGAAGCACTCGGCAACGGCCTGCGCGTGATTTTCCAGGTCGAAGGCACGCTCTCGCCGGACACGGGCGCCGGCGGCGTGGCTGCGCGCGACACCCGCGTCGGCCTGGAAGGCGCCTGGGGCACGCTGTTCGCCGGTAACTGGACCACGCCCTACAATGCCGCAACCGCCGGCCTCGACCCCTTCTATCCGACCACGGCCGGCTACATGAGCATCATGGGCAACGGCTCGGCAGCCAGCGCCAGCAACATCAGCGACACCACGTCGTTCGACCGCCGCCAGCAGAACAGCCTGCACTACTGGACGCCCGCCTGGCAAGGCCTGATGCTGCGCGTGGCGCACGGCTTCAACGAGGAGTCGCCGGCAAATGGCGCCAAGCCTTCGCTGACCTCGGGGTCGCTGGTATTCGAGCGCGGCAGCCTGTACGCGACGGTCGCCCACGAGCGCCACCGCGAATACCGCGGACCGGGCCTGAATGACTGGGGAACCAAGCTGGGTGCGGCCTGGCAGTTCGGGCCGGCGCGGCTAGCGGCGGCGGTCGAGCAGCTGCATTACGAAACGGCGGCCGGCGAGCTGGCGCGGCGTTCGTATTATGTGTCGTTAACGCGGCAGTTCGGACCGCATGCGCTGAAGCTGGGTGTAGCCAAGGCCCGCGATGGCAAGGGGACGACAGCGGAACAGGTGGGCTTCGTGCGTGCCGGCGACGATACCGGCGCCGTGCATGCCACGCTGGGCTACGACTACGCGCTGTCGAAGCGCACCAGCGTGTTCGCCTTCTACACGCACCTGCGCAACGACAGCCGGGGCAGCTACGATTTCGCCATCAATTCGCTCGATGCGACGAGGGGGTCGCGCGCAGCGGGTGCCGCGCTGGGCCTGCGCCACGCGTTCTGAACCAGGGAATCTAGCGGCTGCGCGTCTTCTCGATCTGCAGCCGCTCGGCGTGGCGCACCAGGTCGGGCAGCGAGCGCGCCGCCATCTTTTCCATGACCTTGCGCTTGTGGGTCTTGGCCATGATCTCGCTCACGTCCAGCTCGTCGGCGATCTGCTTGTTGAGCAGGCCGCCGATCGCCAGGCGCATGGTTTCGCGCTCGCGCGGGGTCAGGCTGTCGTGGCGCTGGCGCAGCTCCGTCAGTTCGCGCCGCGCCGCCAGCTGCGCCGCGTCGCCCGCCAGGGCCTCGCGCACGGCCAGCAGGAGCGCTTCGGGCGCCACCGGCTTGACCAGGAATTCGACGGCGCCGGCTTTCATGGCCTGCACCGACATCGGAATGGTGCCGAAGCCGGTCATGAAGATCAGGGGAATGTCGGCGCCGACGCGCGCCAGCTCGGCGGCCACGGCAAAGCCGTCGAGTTCGGGCATGTGCATGTCGCACACCAGGCAGCAGGGGCCATCGCTGCGGCTATGGGAAACGAAATCGGCGCCGGCTGCGAAGCCATGCGCCGTGTAGCCTTCGGCATGCAGCAGGTTGAGCACCGAGGCGCGCACGCTGTCGTCGTCGTCGACCACGTAGACGACCGGGGTCATCGTGCATTCTCCATCGGGTTCGTCCAGCTCATCGCCCAGGCTCCTGTGATGGCGTCAGGCGCGATGCTCGCCCGGCGCGGGTTGGTCGGCGGGCGCCGGCTTGGCCTCGACACCCGTGATGCGTGCCACGCACTCGCTGCGCAGCCAGCTGGCCGTGACCGGTTCCCCGCTCATCATCTTCCTGATGACGGGGACGGCCTGTTCGCCGACCAGCATGCCCAGCAGGCCGACCAGCGCAATCGCCGGCGGGGCCGGCGAGCGCACCTGCAGCAGCGCGTAGATCAGGCCGACCAGGATACCGGCGGCCAGCGACACGACGTAGATTTTCATTGGGTCTCCGCAAAAATGGAAGAGCCATGCGGCACCATCGCGCCGCATGGCCTGCATACGTCGGGAGCCCGATTACTTCGCCGGCACCGGCGCCAGCGTTTCATGGCTGCCGGTGATGCGCTGCGGCGCCTTGTGCACCATGGTGTAGGCGTAGTCCACGCCCATGCCGTAGGCGCCCGAGTGCTCGCGCACGATTGCCATCACGTCATTATACGTATCGCGGTGGGCCCAGTCACGCTGCCACTCCAGCAGCACCTGCTGCCAGGTGACCGGCACCACGCCGGCCTGGATCATGCGCTGCATGGCGAAGTCGTGGGCGGCCTGCGAGGTGCCGCCGGAGGCGTCGGCCACCATGTAGATCTCGTACTCGCCTTCCAGCATCGCGCACAGGGCGAAAGTGGTATTGCACACTTCGGTCCACAGGCCCGACACGATCACCTTCTTGCGGCCGTTGGCGGCCAGGGCGTCGCGCACCTTCTGGTCGTCCCAGGAATTCATCGAGGTGCGTTCCAGGATCTCCTTGCCCGGGAAGACGTCCAGCAGTTCCGGGTAGGTGTGGCCCGAGAAACTTTCGGTTTCCACGGTGGTGATGGTGGTCGGGATGTTGAAGACCTTTGCCGCCTTGGCCAGGCCGACGGTATTGTTCTTCAGGACCTGGCGGTCGATCGACTGCACGCCGAAGGCCATCTGGGGCTGCTGGTCGATGAAGATCAGCTGGCAGTTATCGGGAGTCAGGACCTCGAGTTTTGGATTGTTCATGGTTTCACTTTCTTGGGTTGGATGGTGCGGCGCATGTACCTTGACCTGCGCCGCGTTGCGAAAACTAGGGAATGGTCCTGGCCTGGACCGGGCTGGCAGCCTGGGGCCGCTCGGCCACCAGCAGCCCGACCAGGATCAGCACCGGCAGCGCCAGCGCGGCAAAGCCGAACCACAGGTAGCCAAAGGCTGCCGCGATACAGCCGATGGCGAACGACAGCAGCGGCCACAGGAACTTGGCGAAACGGGTTTTCAAGCCGGGGTCGTCGGCGCCGCGCAGCAGGTCGACCGCGTCGATCACGATTTGTGTCACGTTCCCGGTCATCATCGAGGTCGGCGCCAGGTGGCCCAGCAGCAGGCGCGAGATCGCGCTGTGGGCGCCCATGGCCGCGGCGCCGAGCAGGCCCGAGGTCATCGCCAGAGGGCCTGCTTCCGTGACGACCGGGGTCGCCGCGATACCGAAGAACATGAAGCCGAGCAGCAGCGCCAGCTCCAGCAGCAGCGCCGGCCGCAGTGCCAGTGCCTGGCGCCGCTCCACCAGCACCACCAGGATGCGCGCCGCTGCCACGCCGGCGATAAAGGCCGGGAAGGCGAGGAACTTCAGCAGGATCGAGCTGCGCGAGGGGTCGGCCAGGGCCGCGCCGATCAGGATGAAGTTGCCGGTGACGTGGGCCGTGAACAGGCCGAACAGGGCCAGGAAGCCGAGCGTGTCGACGTAGCCGGCGAAAAATCCCAAGGCCATGCCTTGTGTTTGCACGTGTCTGGGTTCGTTCATGGTGTCTCCTTCGATGCGCGGTGCTGGAGCGAGAAGCACACCCCAGGCCACCGCAGCGTTGAAGCATCCTAAAACGCCCCGCCGCGCCCGCCCCCTCCCATTTGGCCAGTCTCGCGCGCACCCGGTCTTTCGGCCAGTGTGGCGCCAGCCTGCCGTCCCTAGACTGGCTGCTCCTGCGCGCACCGCGCAGTCATCCCTCCTGAAAGGACCACCATGACGAACAAGAACTCCCTCTCGCGCCGCTCGCTGCTGACCGGCGTTGCCTCCGCAGCCGCCGGCGCCGGCCTGGCTGCCGCCGGTTCCGCCGCAGTCGCCGCCACCTCGGCCAAGGCGCCGGTGCAGCCGGGCACGCGCGCCGGCCAGTACCTGACCCTGGCCGACGGCACCGTGCTGCACTACAAGGACGGGGGCAGCGGCCAGCCGGTCGTGTTCAGCCACGGCTGGCCGCTGCAGGGCGACGCCTGGGAAGACCAGATGTTCTTCCTCGCCTCGCACGGCTACGGTGTGATCGCCCACGACCGCCGCGGCCATGGCCTGTCGAGCCAGCCGTGGAACGGCAATGACATGGACACCTATGCCGACGACCTGGCCGCGCTGATCAAACACCTGGACCTGAAGAATGCGGTGCTGGTCGGCCATTCGACCGGCGGCGGCGAAGTGGCGCGCTACATCGGGCGCCATGGCAGCAGCCGCGTCGCCAAAGCCGTGCTGGTGGGCGCCGTGCCGCCGCAAATGGTCAAGTCGCCGACCAACCCGAACGGCCTGCCGATGGACGTGTTCGACGGCATCCGCAAGGGCGTGCTGGAAGACCGCGCCCAGTTCTTCATGGACCTGACGGTTCCCTTCTACGGCATCAACCGCCCCGGCGCCAAGGTCTCGCAGGGCGTGCGCGACACCTTCCGCAACCAGGGCATGCAGTGCGGGATCAAGAACGCCTACGACTGCATCAAGCAGTTCTCGGAGACCGACTTCACGGCCGACCTGAAGAAGATCGACGTGCCGACCCTGGTCGTGCATGGCGACGACGACCAGATCGTGCCGATCGACGCCGCCGGCCGCGCCTCCGCAAAACTGCTGAAACGCGGCAGCCTGCTGGTCTACGAAGGCGCGCCGGACGGCCTGCCGACCACCCACAAGGCGCGCCTGAACGCCGACCTGCTGGCGTTCATCAAGGCCTAAGCACGCGCTGAAACGGGCGGCGGCCTATCCATGTGTATATCTCGACCGCCTCCCGCCACCCGGCGAGAATGGTCCGGCAGCCGGCATCCCGCGCCGGCCTCCCCTTTTTGCATAGGAGCCGCCGATGGACAAGCCGCCGATCTCCCTCGTCATCGCCGACGACCATCCACTGATCCTCGCCGGCATCGCCATGCTGATCGAGGCCGAGCCTGCCCTCGTGCTGCTGGGCCAGGCCGTGGATGCCGACGGCGCCGTCGCCCAGTACGAACGCCTGCGTCCCGACGTGCTGCTGCTCGACCTGAACATGCCCGGCGGCGGCCTGGATGCGATCGCCCGCGTGCGCGCCCGCCATCCGGACGCGAAAATCGTGATCCTCACCACCTACGACGGCGACGAGGACGTGCACCGCGGCCTGGCATCCGGCGCGGCGGGCTACCTGCTGAAGCACTCCGCCTTTGACGAAATCGTGCATTGCCTGCGCCAGGTGATGGACAAGCGGCGCTACCTGCCGCCGCAGCTGGCCCACAAGCTGTCTGCGCGCATCGAGGCCAGCGCCCTGTCGGCGCGCGAGCTCGACATCCTGGCCCACCTCAGCGCAGGCAAGAGCAACAAGCTGATCGCGCGCGATGCCGGCATCGGCGTCGGCACCGTGAAGTACCACATCAATAACATCCTCTCGAAGCTCAACGTCGCGTCGCGCACCGAAGCGGCCAGCGTCGCCCAGCGGCGCGGCCTGCTGCCCACCTACTGAATCAACCACGGAGTTCCCATGACCTCAACGGCGCCCGCATCACAGTCCCAACCTTCATCCCCCCCGCTCATCCTGTTCAACGGCTGCTTCCACACCGTCGACCGTGGAAACCCGCAAGCCAGCGCGGTCGCCATCCAGGACGGCAAGTTCCTGGCCGTCGGCGATCTTGAGGCCGTGATGCGCCACCGCGCGCCCGGCAGCCAGGTTATCGACCTGAACGGCCGTACCGTCATCCCCGGCCTGAACGACTCGCACCTGCACCTGATCCGCGGTGGCCTGAACTACAACCTCGAACTGCGCTGGGAAGGCGTGCCCTCGCTCGCCGATGCGCTGCGCATGCTGAAGGACCAGGCCGACCGCACGCCGAACCCGCAGTGGGTGCGCGTGGTCGGCGGCTGGAACGAATTCCAGTTCGCCGAAAAGCGCATGCCCACCATCGAGGAAATCAACTGCGCCGCGCCCGACACGCCGGTCTTCATCCTGCACCTGTACGACCGCGCCCTGCTCAACCGCGCCGCCCTGCGCGCCGTCGGCTACGACCGCAACACGCCGAACCCGCCTGGCGGCGAGATCGTGCGCGACGCCGACGGCAACCCGACCGGCATGCTGATCGCGCGTCCGAACGCGATGATCCTGTACGCCACCCTGGCCAAGGGCCCGAGCCTGCCGCACGACTTGCAGGTGAACTCGACGCGCCAGTTCATGCGCGAACTGAACCGCCTGGGCGTGACCAGCGCCATCGACGCCGGCGGCGGCTTCCAGAACTACCCCGAGGACTACGCCGTCATCGACGCGCTGGCGCGCGAGAACCAGCTGACCATCCGCATCGCCTACAACCTGTTCACCCAGAACAAGGGGAATGAGCTGGGCGACTTCCAGAACTGGACCGGCATGATCAAGCCAGGCGACGGCAGCGATTTCTATCGCCACAACGGCGCCGGCGAGATGCTGGTGTTCTCGGCAGCCGACTTCGAGGACTTCCTGCAGCCGCGCCCGGACCTGCCGAAGGGGATGGAAGACGAACTGGAAAAAGTGGTGCGTCACCTGGTCGAGCAGCGCTGGCCCTTCCGCCTGCACGCCACCTATGACGAATCGATCTCGCGCATGCTCGACGTGTTCGAGAAGGTCAACCGCGATACGCCATTCGCCGGCCTGTCCTGGTTCTTCGACCATGCCGAGACCATCACACCCCGGAATATCGAGCGCGTGCGCGCTTTAGGTGGCGGCATCGCGATCCAGCACCGCATGGCCTTCCAGGGCGAGTTTTTCGTGGAGCGCTACGGCGCCGATGCAGCCAAGGCCACGCCGCCGGTGGCGCGCATGCTGGAGATGGGCGTGCCGGTGGGCGGCGGCACCGACGCCACGCGCGTGGCCAGCTACAACCCGTGGACGGCCCTGTACTGGCTGGTGTCGGGACGGACCGTGGGCGGCATGCGCCTGTACGACGCCGGCCAGCGCCTGTCGCGCGACACGGCGCTGGAACTCTGGACCAGCGGCAGCGCCTGGTTCTCCAGCGAGCAAGGCAAGAAGGGACGCATCCGCGCCGGCATGCTGGCCGACCTGGCGGTGCTGTCGTCGGACTTCTTCCGCGTGCACGAAGACGAGATCAAGGCGATCGAGTCGGTGCTGACCGTCGTCGACGGCAAGATCGTGTTCGGCCAGGCCGAGTTCTCGTCGATTGCCCCGCCGCCGATTCCGGTGCTGCCGGAATGGTCGCCGGTGAACAAGGTGAGCGGGCATTACCGCGCCGCGCCGCCGCAGCCGGTGGCACAGCTGGCGCACCAGTGCCAGGGTCCATGCGGCGTGCATGCGCACAGCCACGACCGCGCACGGCGCTCGACCGTGCCGGTATCGGACTACCAGGGATTCTGGGGCGCGTTCGGCTGCAGCTGCTTCGCGTTCTGACCGGTCCGCAAAGCCGATGTAGGGTGGACGGATCCCCGTCTACCCGTTCAACACCGCACATCGAAGAGGTACATACAAGTTTTGTGAATCCGCTACGACTATCGTATGACAGGATTCGCGCTGCAGAGCAGCATAATGGGATCGACGTCGCGCCGGAGCCGTGCGCGATGCACTGTAAGCTCAGAAGAAAGCCGATCCCATGCACACTCTCCTGAAATCCGACCGCCCGCCCCCTTCCGCACCGCGCCAGCCCCCTGGCGAGCGGCGCGCGCATCCGCCCGTTCCCGCCGCGGCGCCGGCCGAGCCGCCCTGCCCCTGCGCCAGCGCCTCCGACCGCCTCGGCATGGTCATCGCCCACGAGGTCAACCAGCCGCTGGCGGCCATCGCGCTGCACACCGCCGCCGCCCGCAAATGGCTGTGCCGCGCCGAACCCGACATCGAACGCGCCCTCGAATCGCTGGCGCTGATCGGTGCGGCGGGCCGCCAGGCCGGCGGCATCGTGCGCGGCATGCAGCGCCAGGCGGCGCGCCAGCCGCTGGAAACGGCGGACGTGCCGGTCGACGCCGCCGTGCAGGACGCGTTGCAGGCGCTGTGCTGGCCGATGCGCAAGAACTGCATCGCGGTCGATGCGTTTTTCGGGCTGGACGATTGCAGCATCGCCGCCAACCGGGTGCAGGTGCAGCAGGTCGTGAACAATCTGCTGGTGAACGCCGTCGAGGCGCTGGTGGCCGGCGGACGCAGCCAGCCTTTGCGCATCCGCGTCGAGACCCGGCGCCACGGCGGCGAGGTCGAGATCGCGGTGGCCGACAACGGGCCGGGCATCGCGCCGGCGCGCCATGCGCAGGTGGTTGCCAGCCTGGCCGGCAACGCCGATAATCCGAGCAATAGCGGCAGCGGCCTGGGCCTGGCGATCAGCGCGTCCATCGTGCGTGCACACGGCGGCCGGCTCTGGTTCGAGCCCGGCGCGCCCCACGGCGTGTGCTTCCGCCTGCGCCTGCCGGTTCGCGCGCGATCCGCCGCCACGGGCCGCACCTTCATGAAGGCATTCACGACATGAGCAATACCAGCGCCCCCGCGATCCGCGTCATGGTCGCCGATGATCATCCGATGATGCGCGAAGGGATCTCGGCCGCCCTCGAAGCCCAGGGCGGCATCGAGATCGTCTGCACGGCCGCCAACGGCGCCGAGGCCATCGCCGACTTCGCACGCCACCGCCCGGACGTGTCGCTGGTCGACTTGCAGATGCCGGTCAAGGACGGACTGGAGGCGATCATCGGCATCCGCGCACTGCATCCCGATGCGCGCATCGTCGTGCTGACCACCTACAGCGGCGACGCGCGCGTGGTGGCCGCGCTGAAGGCCGGCGCCGCCGCCTACCTGCTGAAGGACGCCTCGGGCGCGGCCCTGGCCCAGGCCGTGCGCAACGTCTACAAGGGCGCCAGCGTGATCGCGCCGGTGGCCCAGCGCGACGTCGACAGCCACCACCGCGCCGACGCCCTGTCCGCGCGCGAGCTCGACGTGCTGCGCCTGGCCGCCAACGGCAACTCGAACCGCGTGATCGGCGAGGCGCTCAGCATCAGCGAACCGACCGTCAAGACCCACATGAGCGCCATCCTGGTCAAGCTTGGCGCGGGGGATCGCACGCATGCGGTGACGCTGGCGGTAAAGCGCGGGTACATCAGTCTTTGAGGTGTGCATGGTGGGTTCGAGAACCCACCCTACGTCTTGTCGGCAGTAGGTAGGGTGGGTTCTCGAACCCACCAATCGTAAAGCGACACACCACGCTATCCTTTTGTATAGCTAGTCCTTGACCCTGACGGCCTTCAGAATGGCCTGAACGCCGCCCTCCCGCGCGGCGCTCTCCCACCCTGAAAGGATGTCACCATGACCGCCCCCCGCACCATCAACACCGTTACCGCCCGCGACGGCACCCTGCTCCACTTCACCGACTGGGGCCACGGCCAGCCGGTCGTCTTCAGCCACGGCTGGCCGCTCTCGGCCGACGCCTGGGAAGACCAGATGCTCTTCCTGGCCGACCACGGCTACCGCGTCATCGCCCACGACCGCCGCGGCCACGGCCGCTCCAGCCAGCCCTGGCACGGCAACGACATGGACACCTACGCCGACGACCTGGCCACCCTGCTCGACACGCTCGACGTCACCGGCGCCATCCTGGTCGGCCACTCGACCGGCGGCGGCGAAGTCGCGCGCTACATCGGCCGCCACGGCACCAATCGCGTGTCGAAAGCCGTGCTGGTGGGCGCAGTGACCCCGCAGATGGTGGTCTCGCCGGCGAATCCGGACGGCGTGCCGCTGTCGGTATTCGACGGTATCCGCGCAGGCGTGCAGGCCGACCGCGCCCAGTTCTTCTACGACCTGAGCACGCCTTTCTACAACTTCAACCGCGACGGCGCCAAGGTGTCGGAAGGCATGCGCCTGTCGTTCCTGCGCCAGGGCCTGCAGTGCAGCCTGAAAAGCGCCTACGCCTGCATCAAGCAGTTCTCGGAGACCGATTTCACCGAAGACCTGAAGAAGATGTCGATCCCGACCCTGGTGGTGCATGGCGACGACGACCAGATCGTGCCGATCGCCACCACCGCGCGCCGCGCCGTCGAGATCCTGCCGCAGGGCCGCCTGTCGGTGTATGAAGGCGCAAGCCATGGCCTGCCGGCCACGCACAAGGACAAGCTGAACGCCGAGCTGCTGGCTTTCCTGCGCGGCTGATTCCTGCATGCTGGAGGGGCCGGCGGCCCCTCTTTCCCGCTACCGCATCACTCCCCCAGGCGTTCGAACGCCGCCTGCACTCCGGCGCCGTAGGCCGCATCGGCCTTGGCGCAGTTGGCCACGTGGCGCGCCTTGATCTCCCCATCCACCCCGCGCATCGCACGCGCCGTGTTCTCGAACAGCGCCATCTGCTGGGCCGGCGTCATCAGGCGGAACAGCGCGCCCGGCTGCGAATAGTAGTCCGTGTCTTCGCGATGGTTCCAATGGTCGGCCGCGCCGTCGAGCGCCAGCGGCGGTTCACGGAAATCGCGCTGCTCGCGCCATTCGCCGCGGCTGTTCGGCTCATACGATGTGGCGCCACCGTGGTTGCCATCCACGCGCATCTGGCCGTCGCGGTGGTAGCTGTGGAAGGGGCACTGCGGCGCGTTCACCGGAATCTGGTGGTGGTTCACCCCCAAGCGGTAGCGCTGGGCGTCGCCGTACGAAAACAGGCGGCCCTGCAGCATGCGGTCCGGCGAAAAGCCGATGCCCGGCACGATGTTGGCCGGGTTGAAGGCGGCCTGCTCGACGTCGGCGAAGAAGTTCTCCGGGTTGCGGTTCAGTTCCATCGTGCCGACCTCGATCAGCGGGTAGTCGGCATGCGGCCAGACCTTGGTCAGGTCGAAGGGATTGAGGTGGTAGCCGCCCGCATCGCGCTCGGGCATCACCTGCACGTACATGGTCCAGCGCGGGAAGTCGCCGCGTTCGATGGCTTCGTACAGATCGCGCTGGGCGCTTTCGCGGTCGCGGCCGATGAGTTCCTGCGCCTCGGCGTCGCCCAGGTTCTGGATACCCTGCTGCGTCTTGAAGGTGAACTTGATCCAGGAGCGTTCATTCGAGGCGTTGATGAAGCTGTAGGTATGGCTGCCGAAACCGTGCATGTGGCGGTGGCTGCGCGGCAGGCCGCGTTCGCTCATCAGGATGGTTACCTGGTGCAGCGCTTCGGGCAGCAGGGTCCAGAAGTCCCAGTTGCTGTTGGCGTTGCGCAGGCCGCTGCGCGGGTCGCGCTTGACGGCGTGGTTCAGGTCGGGGAATTTCAGCGGGTCGCGCATGAAGAACACCGGCGTGTTGTTGCCGACGAGGTCCCAGTTGCCCTCTTCCGTATAGAACTTCATGGCGAAGCCGCGGATGTCGCGTTCGGCGTCGGCCGCGCCGCGTTCGCCGGCCACCGTCGAAAAGCGCACGAACATCGGCGTGGTCTTGCCGACCTCGCCGAAGAGGCGCGCCTTGGTGTACTGCGTGATGTCGTGGGTGACGGTGAAGCTGCCAAAGGCGCCGGCGCCCTTGGCGTGCATTCGGCGCTCGGGGATGACCTCGCGGTCGAAGTGGGCCAGCTTTTCCAGGAACCAGACATCCTGCAGCAGCATCGGGCCGCGCGGGCCGGCGGTCTGCACGTTCTGGTTGTCGGCGACAGGCGCGCCGGCGGCGGTGGTGAGGTTTTTCATTGGTCTTCTTTCAGGTAGTTGGAACCTCGGCAGCGTAGCGCCGCGCCCGTCCCTTGCCACCCACCGAAAGACCAGGCTGCGCCTAGTGTTCGCTACGCTCGCGCAGGTCGATCCAGGCCACGATCAGGAAGGCGCCGACCAGGCCCAGGTGCTCGAAGAAGCCATTCGCCGCCATCGTGCGCGCCGGCTCGGCCAGGCCCCAGAAACGGTTTGCAACGAAGTTGGCGGCAAACGTGAACAGGGCCAGATAGGCCGCCCCGGCCCAGCGCCAGGCGCCGCACAGGATCAGCAGCGAGGCGCCCAGTTCGCCGGCGATGGTGAGCAGCGCCAGCGGCGCGGCAGGCGCCAGGCCGAAGTGCCGCATCTCGGCCAGCGCCGCCGAAAAATCCAGCGCCTTGGTCAGCCCGCCCTGCAGGTAGGCGGAACACAGCAGCAGCAAAAAGCACCAGTACAAAGGATGCGTGCGGCGCGCGGAGGGACGGATCGGGATGGCCTGGGCCAGGTGGGTGTGCATGGGCGTATGAGGGAAAGTGAAGGAAAGGGCCGCATCAAATGGGAAGCGCATAGCGCGCCAGGTCGGGGCGCGCAACCGGAAACCCGGCGTCGGCCTGGCTGGCGGCGCGTTGCAGCAGGCGCCGCACATGGGTGGCCAGCAGGCAGCGGCGCTTGCCCTTGCGGAAAAAGGCATGGCTGCCGCGCACCACGTAGCCGTCGTGGAAGGTCACTTCGAAGCCGACCGGGCTGGCGTCGTGCAGGCTGCCCCAGCGCGCCAGCACCCGGTCGGCGCTATAGAACTCGCTGAGCAAGGCGGTGGCGCTGGACGGATTCCACAGGCGGATGCGCATGACCTCGATCTGCTCGTCGGCATCATCAATGGCGCTGTCTGGCGGGAGGATGGAAGCATGCATGGTCGCGGTCCGGGGCTGGTCTGGATGTCGGACGCCCGGGTGAGCATCCGGTTCCAGCATACCGCCCCGCAAACATCGCCGCCCCTGCCAGAAGGCATGCCAACCACAGCGAGGGTCAGGTCTGACATTCGGACACGAGCCCAGCCGTAAGGCGCGAGTTCAACGTTTTTCAGATCATTTTTGACGCCAATTCCACGGTAAAGCCGAGTCCGTGTCCGAATGTCAGACCTGACCCCGGCTGTTTTCTTCGGTTTGCAGGATCACCGGCATGGCGCGCGACCAGCGGTTGGCCGAGAGCGAGAAGCTGAGGGAGCGGACCTGGTGGTACCAGCCGGCCGGCACGTACAGCATGTCGCCGGCTTCGACCAGGACCTCGACCAGCGCCGCCTGGCGCGCGAGCGGATAGCGCTCGAAGTCGGGGGAATCCGGATCGAAAGGGGAACCGAACAGCAGCGCGTTCGCTTCGCGCGGGTACAGGAACTCGGCGTCCTGCGGCGGCGCCAGCCAGATGCGCTTGCTGCCCCAGACTTGCGCGAACAAATTGTCGTCGTAGTCGCAATGCAGCGGCGTGACGGTGCCGCCCGGGCCGAGCCAGAAGCGCGGCGGACCGGGTTTTTCCAGCCAGGCCGGCCAGTGGCAGTAGCGGTTCAGTTCGCGCAGTTCGAGGTTGCCGACGTAGGGCGGCAAGGCCTCGGTGCCGGCGGCGGCCAGGTCCAGGTAGGCCAGCATCGACATGTCCTGCATCGCGCGGTCGGGGGCGAAGGCGGTGCCGATGTAGTCGCCGACGCGGGCGCGGACCGGCAGTGCGCCGAATTCCTCGCGCAGGGTCTGTGGCGTGAGGCTGCACAGCGGCCAACGCCTGGCCGCGCCTTGGGCCAGGAAGGGCAAGCCGGCCGCGGCGCGGGTACGGAAGTCCTGGGCGTCGCGGATGCGCACGCCCGGCACGGCTTCCAGGCTTGGGAGCGTGCGCGAGACGCGCTGTACCGCTTCGCGCATGGCCTCGATCGAGGCAACGCCGCGCACCTCGGCGTCGCGGCGTGCGCGCGCGGCCTTGCGGGCCTGCTGCGCGTCTTCGCTGGCCGAGTGGTCGACTACGGTGGGCCGTGGCGGCAGGCGCTGCAGGGTGGGCGCCGGCTCGGCGTTGGCTTGGATGTCCGTCTGGTCTGGCATATGCTTGCTCGCCCCGCTTGCCAGGGCGCTTGATACAGGTAGGGGCGACAGCATAGCGCATCGCGCTGGCTGATTGCCAGCGCGGCGTAATCCGGCGATGATCGTGCTTTTGTCCTCACCGCGCCCATGACCACCTATCACCCCTGCACCAACGACGCTGGCCAGCCCGTCGTCATCCGCAAGCCCTCCATGCCCACGCCACTGTCGCACTGGGACGACCCGAACCAGATCGCCACCGTCCTGCCTGGCGGTGCGCTGCCGGCGGTGCTGAACGGCGTGGCGTTTTCGGCCTGGGCCGGGGCGCCCGCCGGCAGCGACGGCTGGAGCGCCTGCGTGGCCGGCATCGGCGTCGAGGAGCCGCCCTTCGTGCTGCCGGCCGGGATGGCCGCTGCGGCTGGCGCCGTGATCCTGGAGGACGATGGCCGCGTGTGGCTGGTGGCGCCCTCGAACGGCTTCGGCGGCTACAGCGCCACGTTCCCGAAAGGCCGGGTCGATCCCGGCACCAGCCTGCACTGCGCCAGCGTGCGCGAAGCCTTCGAGGAATCGGGACTGCAGGTGCGTGTGGAAGCCTTCTTGCTGGACGTGCGCCGGACGCTGACCTATACCCGCTACTACATCGCGCGCCGCGTCGGTGGCAGTCCGGCGGCCATGGGCTGGGAATCGCAGGCCGTGCACCTGGTGCCGCTGGCGCAGCTGCGGCAAGTGGCCGTGCATCCGAACGATGCGCCGGTGATCGCGGCGCTCGAACGCTGGCTGGCCTAGCGCAGGCTTGTACGCGGTGTCGCCTGCCGTGCCGATACTTGCTGACAGGGGGCCGCTTGCCCCCTTCCTGGATGCCTGCCGGTTTAGCGCAGGTGCTTCCGTAGTTTGCAGCCTTGGCGTTTTTTTGTGGAGTTGGCCATATTTGTTGGTTAGTTACGTTTTAACGATAAAGGGCAGTGTTTTCTGGCGCGGTGACTGCCTGGGGCATTACCGGATGTCGATGTCCCGGCCGGAGATGGCGCTCAGGGCAGTTCCGGCTTGCCCGCTTTCGCCCCGATCAGATCGGCCAGCAGCGCATCGCGCGCCGGCGCCAGGGCGGCGCGGTCGCGTTCGCGCAGCGCCTCGTCCAGCCCGGCGCACAAGGTCGCCTTCAGTTCCTCGGTAATGTGCGGCGTGCCGAGGTCCGCCCACCAGCTCTCGATCGGCGGCCCGAGATGGTCGAGCATGTGGCGCAGGCCGCCCTCCCCGCCCGACATGTGCAGGTTCAGGAAAGGCCCCATCAGCGCCCAGCGCAAGCCGGGACCGTAGGCGATGGCGGTGTCGACGTCGGCCACGCTGGCCACGCCCTGCTCCACCAGGTGGAAGGCTTCGCGCCAGAGCGCCGCCTGCAGGCGGTTGGCGATGTGGCCCGGTACTTCCTTGCGCACGTGGATCGGGCGCTTGCCGATGGCGGTATAGAAGTCCATCGCACGGTCAATGGTCTGCGGAGAGGTCAGCGCGCCGCCGATCACCTCCACCAGCGGGATCATGTGCGGCGGATTGAAGGGATGGCCGAGCACCACGCGCCCGGGATGGCGGCACGCGCCCTGCACCCGGCTCATGAGCAGGCCCGAGGAACTGGACGCCAGGATCACCTCGGGCGCCAGCAGCGCATCCATGTCGCGAAACAGCGCCACCTTCAGGTCTTCGCGCTCCGGTCCGTTCTCCTGGACGAAGTCGACGCCCTGCAGGGCCGCGGCCAGGTCGGCCGAAAAGCGCAGCCGGCCAGGCGACGCGCCTTCGGCCAGCCCCATCCCCTCCAGCACCGGCCAGTGCCGGGCCACTGCCGCGCGCAAGGCCTGTTCGGCGCCCGGCATCGGATCGAAGGCCGATACATCGAAGCCGCGCGCCAAAAAACAGGCCGCCCAGCTGGCGCCGATCACGCCCGTCCCGATCACGCCGACACAACGTATTGCTCCCATGCTCACCTCACGCGGATTTCTTGTTCAGCCCCAGGTAGGTCTCGATGACCTTCGGATCGTTCGCCAGCTGCGCGGCCGGCCCTTCCATCACCACGTCGCCGGTCTCCAGCACGTAGGCATAATCGGCCGCCTGCAGTGCGGCGCGGGCGTTCTGCTCGACCAGCAGGATCGCCACCCCAAGCTCCTTCAGGCGCACGATGATGCGGAAGATCTCCTTCACGATCAGCGGCGCCAGGCCCAGGCTCGGCTCGTCGAGCATCAGCAGCGCCGGCCTGGCCATCAGCGCGCGCCCCACCGCCACCATCTGCCGCTCGCCGCCGGACATGGTGCCGGCCGCCTGCGTGCGCCGTTCGCGCAAACGCGGGAACAGGTCGTACACCACCTCCAGCTGCGCGCGCCAGTCCTTCTCGCCGCGCTTGTAGCGCGTGTAGCTGCCCAGCAGCAGGTTGTCTTCCACGCTCATGGTGGTGAACAAATCGCGGCTCTCGGGCACCAGACTCATGCCCTGGGCCACGCGCTGTTCCACCGGCCAGGCTTTCACCTCAAGCCCGCGCAGCAGCACCGCGCCTTGGGCCGATGCGTTGGCGCCGAGCGCGCCGGCGATGGCATTGAGCATGGTCGACTTGCCGGCGCCGTTCGGGCCGATCACGGTCACGATCTGGCCGGCGCCCACCGTGATCGACGCGCCATGCAGGGCCTCGACCTTGCCATAGGCGACGTGCAGGTCTTTTACTTCCAGTACGGGCGTCGTCATCAGTCCAGTCCTCCGAGGTAGGCTTCCAGCACGGCCGGGTCCTGCTGTACCTGGGCCGGGTTCCCTTCCGCGATTTTCGTACCGAACTCCATCACGATCAATCGGTCGGTCAGGTTCATCACGAAGTCCATGTCGTGCTCGACCAGCAGGATGCTCATGCCTTCGCCCTTGAGTTTGTTCAGCAGCTCGGCCAGCGCCTGCTTTTCCTTGTAGCGCAGGCCGGCGGCCGGTTCGTCGAGCAGCAGCAGCGCCGGGTCGGCGCACAGGGCGCGCGCAATTTCCAAAATACGCTGCTGGCCCAGCGCCAGGTTGCCGGCCTGCTCGTACAGCAGCTCGCCCAGGCCCACGCGTTCGAGCTGGCGCCGCGCCTCGCACAGCAGCGCCGCTTCTTCCGTGCGATCCAGCCCGACCGCGCTGGCCAGCACGCCGCCGCGCGCGCGCAGGTGGGCGCCGATGGCCACGTTTTCCAGCACCGTCATCTCGGGCAGCAGGTGCACGTGCTGGAAGGTGCGGCCGACGCCCAGTTGCACGATGCGGCGCGACGGCAGCGAATCGATGCGCACCAGTTCCTCGCCCTGGCGCAGGCGCACTTCACCGCTCGTTTCCGGCAGCACGCCGGTGACCAGGTTGAACATGGTCGACTTACCCGCGCCGTTCGGCCCGATCAGGCCGACGATCTCGCCGCCGTGCACCGTAAAACTCATGTCGTTGACGGCGACCAGGCCGCCGAACTGCTTGCGCACCTTGTCGATCACCAGCAGCGGGTAGCCGGCCACCGCCCTGGCGCGCTGGGGCAAAGGCGGCGCAGTATCGGGCGCCACCGCATCGCGATGCTGCGGCAGGCGCGCCGCGATGAAGGGCCAGATACCGTTGCGGGCGCGCTGCAGCAGCACCACCATCAGCACGCCGAAGACGATGATCTCGAAGTTGCCGTTCGAGCCGAGCAGCGCCGGCAGCCAGCTTTGCAGCTGGTCCTTGAGGATGGTGAGCACGGCCGCGCCGAGGATGGCGCCCCACAGGTAGCCGGCGCCGCCGATCACCGCCATGAACAGGTACTCGATGCCCGCGTTCAGGCCGAAGGGCGACGGGTTCACGGCGCGCTGCAGGTGCGCATACAGCCAGCCCGACACGCAGGCCAGCAGCGCGGCGATCACGAAGATGCGGATCTTCATGGCCGCCGTGTTCACGCCCATGGCTTCGGCCATCACGCCGCCGCCCTTCAGGGCGCGGATCGCACGGCCCGAGCGCGAGTTCAGCAGGTTGCGCAGCAGGATCACGGCCAGCAGCAGCACCAGCCAGATCAGGAAGTACATGCTTTTACCGGAGCCGAGGTCGAGGCCGAACAGGGTGAGCGGTGGGATGCCGGCGATGCCGTCGTGCTTGCCGAGCGACTCCATGTTCCCGAACAGGTAGTACAGCGACAGGCCCCAGGCAATGGTCCCCAGCGGCAGGTAGTGGCCGGACAGGCGCAGCATGATGGCGCCGATGAACAGCGCGGATACTGCCGTGATGACCAGGCCCGCGACCAGGCCAAGCCAGGGCGAGAGGCCCGCGCCCGTCGACAGATACGCGGTGGCGTAGGCGCCCAGGCCCACGAAGGCGGCCTGGCCGAACGAGGTCAGCCCACCGACGCCGGTGAGCAGCACCAGGCCGAGGGCCACGATGGCGTACAGGCCGATGTAGTTGCCGAGCGTGACCCAGTAGGCCGGCAGCGGCAGCAGGCCGAACACGCAGGCGGCGATGGCGAAGATGATCAGGGAACGGCGCGTCATGCTTCGCCCTCCTCGACTTGCGGATGCACGATCGAGCGCCACAGCAGCACCGGAATGATCAGGGTGAACACGATGACTTCCTTGTAGGAGCTGGCGTAGAACGAGGAATAGGCTTCGAGCAGGCCGACCATCAGCGCGCCGGCTGCGGCCAGCGGGTAGCTCGCCAGGCCGCCGATGATGGCGCCGACAAAGCCCTTCAGGCCCATCAGGAAGCCGCTGTCGTAGTAGACGGTCGTGAGCGGCGCGATCAGCACCCCGCACAGGGTGCCGATGCTCGACGCCAGCAGGAAGGCGAGGCGCCCCGCCGCCGTGGTGCCGATGCCGACCAGGCGCGCGCCGCGCCGGTTCACGGCGGTGGCGCGCAGCGCTTTACCCGACAGCGTGCGGTCGAAGTACAGGTACAGGGCGCCGATCAAGAGGACGGCTGTGACGATCACGACCACGCTCTGGCCGGAGATGCTCAGGGTACCGAAGTTGAACACATGCGAGGAAAACGGCGTGGTGCGCGAGCCTTCGGCGCCGAACATCACCAGCCCGATGCCGAGCAGGACCAGGTGCACGGCCACCGACACGATCAGCAAGACCAGCACCGGGCTTTCGGCCAGCGGCTGGAAGGCCAGGCGGTACATCATCGGCCCCATCGGAGCAACGATGGCAAAGGTAAACAGCACCTGCACCAGCATCGGCAGCGCCGTGCCGTCGACCGAGCGTGCGATGGCGTAGAGCGCAGCGGGCAGGAGCACGAACTTGAGGAAGGAAAGGCCGAGCATACGTGTGCGGTCCTGCTGGATCGACGCGCCGCGCAGCGTGCCGAATAGCTCCTGCACGAAGCAGGCCAGGCCCAGCACCAGCAGCAGGAGCGCGCTTTGCGGCGGCGTGCCGACCTGCAGCGCCGCCATGGTCAGGGACCCGAAGGCGAGGAATTCGCCGATCGGGATGAAGATCACGCGCGTGATCGAAAACACCAGCACCAGCGCCAGGGCCAGCAGCACGTACACGGCCCCGCTGGCAATGCCATCCTGGGTCAGGATGGCGAAGATCGATAAATCCATACTGCTGCCTGCGGAGATGCAGCATCCTGCGCCCCCGTGGCCCTCCTCTCCTCAAAAGTGTCTGTCGAAGGCGGACCCGTTGCATGCCGCTTTGCACGCCGGCGTTTCGCCAGGCGGCACAAAAGAGAACGCACAGGCCTTCTGCTGCCCGTTTTGTTTTAGATGATATGCGAAAACTGTTGAGAAACCGACATTTTTTGCTTTCTCTGGGCGATACTGTGGTTTGTTCCTGCCGCTTTCGTTTGCTGGCTTTCGTCCACTGCAAGCTTCGCGGCGGCACACATCCAACAACAAAGGAGACTCCATGAACCGCCTCATTTCCTTGCGCAAGACCGCTCTTACCGTCGCCACGCTGGCCGCCTTCGGCGCCGCCGCAACCGCCCACGCCCAGATCAAGGTCGGCGTATCGATCTCGACCACCGGCCCGGCCGCCTCGCTCGGCATCCCGGAGAAGAACACCGTGTCGCTGTTCCCGGCCGAAATCGCCGGCCAGAAGGTGCAGTACATCGTGCTCGACGACGCCTCGGACGCGACCCAGGCGGTGAAGAATGCGCGCAAGCTGGTCTCGGAAGACAAGGTCGATCTGCTGATCGGCTCCTCGATCACCCCGACCTCGCTGGCGATGCTGGAAGTGGCGGCCGAAACCGAGACGCCGATGATCACCATCGCCGGCGCTGCGCGCATCGTGGAACCGATGGACGCCAAGCGCCGCTGGGTCTTCAAGACCACCCAGCACGACGGCCAGATGGCGGCCGCCATCACCCAGCACATGAGCAACAACGGCGTGAAGACCATGGGCTTCATCGGCTTCTCGGACGCGTATGGCGAAGGCTGGTGGGGCGAGGTCGAGAAGGTGGCGCCGGCGCGCAAGATCAAGGTCGTGGCCAACGAACGCTTCGCGCGTACCGACACCTCGGTGACCGGCCAGGTGCTCAAAATGGTGTCGGCCAATCCCGATGCGATCCTGATCGCCGGTTCCGGCACCCCGGCCGCGCTGCCGCAAAAGGCGCTGCGCGAGCGCGGCTACAAGGGCAAGATCTACCAGACCCACGGCGTGGCCAACAGCGACTTCCTGCGCGTGTGCGCGGCCGATTGCGAAGGCACCTTCCTGCCGGCCGGCCCGATGCTGGTGGTGAACCAGTTGCCCGACACCAATCCGGTGAAGAAATCGGCGCTGACCTACGTTAACAAGTACAACAGCGCCTTCAAGAAGGAAAGCCTGTCGACCTTTGGCGGCCACGCCTGGGATGCGGCGATGCTGCTGCAGGAAGCGGCCAAGACCGCCGTGCCGAAGGCTAAGCCGGGCACGAAGGAATTCCGCGCGGCGCTGCGCGATTCGCTCGAAGGCATCAAGAACCTGCCGGCCTCGCACGGCATCTTCAACATGAGCCCGACCAACCACCAGGGCCTGGACCAGCGCTCGCAGGTGATGGTGCGGATCGAAAAAGGCGCCTGGAAGTACGTGCCGTAAGCCCGTACCGGCGCAAGCTGGCGTGACCGAGGCGCTGCCCGCTCTGGCGTGCGGCGCCTCTTTTTTGCTCTTTGCTCAGTAGCCGACGAGCTTGAGCAGCGCGTCGGTCAAGCCTTCCAGGCCGCGCCCTGTCCGCCCCGCCTTGCGGCCCGCTTCCGGTGTTTCGTCATAAATGTAGATGCCGCCGCCGAAGCGGTCGTGCAGCAGCGGCGCGCGCCCGCGCAGGTAGGGCAGGAAGGGTTCGCTGCGCACGGTGGCGTAGGCGCTGTCGGTGGAAAAGCCGAGGGTCGCCGTCTGGCGCACGGCGTGGCTGTCGCGCGCTCCCTGCACGCGCACGCCGCGCTTGCCCTGCAGCGCCAGCGTCACCGGGCCGCGTATCACGAAAAAGCGCAGCTGCAGCGTCAGCCAGGCGTGCAGGCTGGCCAGGCGCCAGTGCCAGCGGATGTCGAGCGGCGCGCCGGCGTCGGCAATCAGCCCGACCAGTGCGCGCGGCTGCAGCGCCAGCGCCTGGCCGGGCGGAATGCGCACCAGCGCGATCTCGCTCAGGCCGTCGTCGCTGGCCGACAGCACGACCTGCTGTTCCGGTCCGCCCGTGCGTACGCAGGTGAGCAGGACCGTGCCGGACGTCAGGCTGGCCCACACGCGTCCCTTGATCAGCCAGCGCGTGCCGCGCGCCGCGCCGACCGGCGCACTTTGCAGATAGTCGGGCAAGACCAGCAATTCCTGTTGCGGCGCCAGCGCGATGGTCTGCGAGACGGCCGAGGCGGCGACGAGTTCGACCGGTGCGGCGGACGCTTTCGCCGGGTCGAGGCGCAGCGCTGCGCCGCGGGTGGCCAGCGGCGCGAGCACGAAGTAGAACACCGCCCGGATCGCGGCCTTGCCGGCGATGCACAGCAACAGGATGCCCAGCGCCGCCGGCAAGGCCTGGCGCAGCGCTTCGGCCACGCGCGCGGCGAGGTTGCGCGACAGCGCCGCGCGGGCATCGTCCACCTGTGCCTGCAAGGCCGCGACGCTGGCGTCGAGCCGCTCCCCGTCCACGGCGAAGTCGCGCAGCGCGGACACCGACTCCATGCGGCGCAAGGCCAGCGCCTGCGCGCGGTAGGCGGCAGCGGCGCGGTTGTTTTGTGCCGTGAGGGCCCCGATGTCGGCGGCAAGCGCTTGCTGGGCCGGACTGCGCGCCCACGGCCGCTCCATGCGCTGGCTGTCGAACCAGCCGAGGCGTGCCACTTCCCGCTGTTTCTGCTGCAGGCGGGCATAGATGGCGCGGTGCTGTTCGAGCAGGCGCCTCAGCTCGGCCGTTGCGGCGGCGCGGCTCTCCAGCGCGAACAGGTACGCGCGCAGCCCCTGCAGATAGCCGAGTTCCTGGGCCAGCAGTTCGCGTTCGAGCCTGCCCCGGTAGCCGCGGGCCAGTTCGCCGGCGTACGCGGCGGGGCCGCCTTTGAGCAGCACGGGCAGGCTGTCGGGCCGGGCTGCGGGCGAAGCCGCAGCCTGCGCCAGCTGCGCGAGCCGGGCATGGACGGCGCGGATCCGCTCGTCCACCCGGGCGAGGGGCAGCTGCCGCGCGGCGCGCATCCTGCCTGTCAGGTCGGCCGCGGCGGCTTGCCGGTCATTGGCGATCCGCGTCTGCACGTCGAGGACCAGGGCAAGCCGGTCGCGTGCCGACAGCGCGCCGCGCACGGCGTCGACGACGAGCTTGCCCGCCACCAGCACCGCCGCAATCGCCAGCACCGATAGCAAATAAAAGAGCGCCGCGCGGAGGATGGGCTTGAAGGCGGAATGCAAAACCGGTCCATGGATGGGAATGGCCCCATTCTACTTCAGCTGCCGCGCAGGCCGCGGTCAGGGCGAGGCCGGCGCCGCGGCGCCCGCTCCGGCATCGACCGGTAAGTGCTTGCCGAGGAAGTCGAACATGGCGTTGTAATAGGCGATCTGGCTGTCCTGGTAGTGCAGCCCATGCCCCTCTTCGTTGAACAGCACCCACGCCACCTGCTTGTCGTTGGCCTCGAGGGCGTCGCGCATGCGCCGGCCGTGGGCAACCGGCACGCGCTCGTCTTCCCTGCCATGCATCAGCAGCACCGGGGCCTGGATACGGGCCGCATGCTTGAGCGGAGACACCGGATCGAAGCGTTGCGGGTTCAGGTCCTGGTCGCCGATGTGACGCTTCATGAGCTGGCGGCTGGCCTTGTCGAAGCTGAGGTCGGTCCAGTCCGAGAACAGCTTGCCGATGTCGGTCACGCCCGCGAAGCTGATGCCGCAGCGGTACAGGTCCGGCGTCTTTACCAATCCCCATAGCGCCGCGTAGCCGCCGTAGCTGGCGCCGACGATGCAAATGCGTTTCGGGTCGGCGATCCCCTGGCTGACCAGGTGGCGTACGCCATCGGTGATGTCATCCTGCATGGCCTTGCCCCACTCGCCGAAGCCGGCTTCCGCGAACTTGCGCCCGAAGCCGCTCGACCCGCGGAACTGGGGCTGGAACACGAGATAGCCGCGGTTGGCGAGCAGCTGGACGTCACGGTCCCATTCCCAGCGGTCGCGCGCCAGCGGCCCGCCGTGGATCAGCACGATCATCGGCGGCGGTGTCGCCGTTTTCTCCGGACGGGTCAGGTAGGCCGGAATCGACAGCCCGTCGGCAGCCTGGTAGGACATCACCTCCACGCGGCGCATGGCCGTACGGTCGACCGAAGCCCTGGCCTTGCCGATCAGGACCAGGGATTTTTTTACGCTATCGAAGTAGTACCAGGTGCCGGGATCGACGTCGCCGTAGGAATGCACCAGTACGGCGCGGCGCGGGTCGCCCGAGATCAGGTTCACGCGGTCCGGCAACAACACATCGATCTGCTTTTGCATGGCGGCCCAGGCGGGATCGAACCACACCTGCTCGCTTTTCATGCCGCCGGTGGCCACGTAGTCGAAGGCGGTCTTGTCGACGCCGTCGAAAGACAGCAGGTCCTGGGTCGGGTGGCCTGCCAGCAGCTCGGTCTGGCGGCGCGAGGCGACGTCGTAATGGAAGAGTGCGACGGTGTCGCGCCCGCTACGCGATTTGATCACCAGCGAATCCGGCTCGTCCGGCACGTAGGCCGGCACCCAGTAGTCGTCGTCGGCAGCGAATTCGGCGAGCTTGGTCCAGGTTGCCGTGTTCGCCGGCTTGTACCAGTTCGAGACCGTGGTGGCGTCCTTGAAGAGGCGCGCGTTGACCAGCGTGACGGCGCGCAAATTGCCCTTCCTGTCGTAGGCGCGGTGAATAGGCTCGCCGGCCGGATGCCAGAAGGTCGTGCACTCGGCGGTCCTGGCCTTGCACCTGGCGATCTTGTTGTTGCGCGCATCCTTCATCACCAGCACCTCGCCACTGGCGGCGCCAAAGCCGACCTGGCCGATGATGGACTCGCCCAGCGTGCGCAGCTTCTTTCCCTCCAAATCCATCGACTCCGCGTCGTAGCCCAGGTCGACGGCGAGAACCTCGTTGTCGGCCCAGGTCACGTGGCGCGGCGCTTTCAGGTAGCTCCAGTAGCCTTTCGAAAAGCGCCGGCCCTCGCGCAGCTTCGCGACCGCGAGCGTCTCGGTATCGATCAGGATCAGGCCGTAATTCACGCCACCGAAAAGAATCGCGGCGATATGGCGGCCGTCGGGCGACAGGGCCGCCATGGTCATGCCCGATGCGTCGGTCATTTCTTCCAGGCTCAGCGGACGTGCGCTGGCGGCGGACGAATACAGGGCGGCGCACAGCATCAGGATCGTGGCGAGGTAGTGCATGGCTTGTCAGGGTGTGGTGGTTTTGTCTTGGTGCTGTCCAGCGCCGGCCGATGCGGTCGCGCCGGTGTTCAGGGAACCGGCGCTGCGATCACTTCCACCGATCCGCGCCGGACGGCGCGTGGTGTGCGGATGGGCGAGAAATACACCTGGTTCTGGCTCATGGCGACGTAGACGCGGTAGCGCTGCAGGAAATCGGCGCCCAGTACCAGGATCTCGCCGGAATAAGGCAAGTCCATCAGCCGCAGGTCGACGTCGCTTACCGCGAGCTCCCCGATCGACATGCTTGATACAGGCACTTTCCAGACCGGCTGGTCCGGACCGTGCCCGGGCAATGGCGCCTCACGCACGGCGCCCGGCGAGTTCGGGGTCAAGCCCAGCCGTTCCGCTGCGGCTTTCGGAATGTAGGATTGGGGTGTCGCCGTCGAGAGCAAGGCGGATACGTTCTTGCCGCCTATATGCGCGGTGAACAGGATGCGGGGGTCGCGTTTCAATAGGTCCCATGACGTGCGGACCGCCACCGCTTGCGGGTCCCAGTACGCGAGGTGCTCGCGGAAACACCCCTTGGGCTTGAAGAACTTGATATACCCGGCATCCAGAGCAATCTCGAGATCCATGTGCAGAAGGCTGCCGGCACCGATCCGCACGCCGTAGGTGTCGTCCATGAAATCCTCGACCGTGAACATCACGTCTCGTTTCCTGGCCGGGCCGAAGCTGAAGTCATCGAGCACGGCATACGATACATCGCGCACCATATGGGCGCCGGTGACGTTTCTCGGATCGTCGGGAAACATCGTGCCTTGCGAGGTTCGCACCGGAATGCCGAGCCGATCCAGGGTCTTCTTGTTGAGGACCGCCGTTTCCACGGCGGCGGTACTGATCATGGCGGGAACGGGGGTACCGTTGATAATGGCCTCCCCGACCGGCCGCATATCGTCCGTCGACTTGAGAACCAGACTGGCTTGTTCGGCCATATCGCACGCGGCGGAGAGCGCTTCGGCGCGGGCCTCGATCGATAACGCGAGGCCGGCGCATAGCGCAAGCCGTAACAGGGAATCACGCGAAGCACGGCGGAGCATGAGCATGGTGTCGATGAGCAAATGAAAGAAATTGCATTATAGATACTGATTTCGATGCAAATCCACCATTATCTGAATATTATGCTTGTCACATAGCGCTGTATTGTGTCGATAGCGGAATGCGTAGGGAAAGCGGCCTTCCAAAGCAAAAAGCCCCGACCAGTTTCCTGGGCGGGGCTTCTTGTTTACTACGTATTAACTAGCCTGACGATAACCTACTTTCACACTGGTTGCAGCACTATCATCGGCGCAAAGTCGTTTCACGGTCCTGTTCGGGATGGGAAGGGGTGGGACCGACTTGCTATGGTCATCAGGCATGACTTGTACGAGCATCGTTCCCTGGTGGGTAACGCGGCTCAGAATCTGGAGGAAGTAAAGTTTCGGTAGTCACTGTCATCAACA
>NZ_JAULSI010000031.1 GCF_030711405.1 Massilia brevitalea | reverse complement strand
GCGATCCATTAACCCCGGTGTTGCAATTGGTTCTTGAGACCGCCCCTTCTTAAGTGGTTGTTAAATTTACTGGCGTAAATTGTTAATGTGAAATTTTGCTCGTGAGCTTGTGTGACATTTATTGCCTATTAGCAAAAAATTATGCGTAGTAAGTTTCTTTTGTTAAATCCGTTTATTGCTTTTAACAAAGATGTGCAGATTGGTGAGAATCAGGTAGCGAACAGCTCTGCATTTCTCTCTTTATGCGATTTGCATGCTTGATAGAAGAAGTAAATCAATACTGCGCTTTTGCTTAGGAAAATTTTTTTCGGGCTAAGTACCACTTATGCAACAGTGTTGTGTGGTCCTTGCACGTGCAATAATTTTATGCAGTAGCGGTTTTGGTCATTCTTCATTTCCTGTCCCCGGAACCCGCACCTGCCTTGCAGCCGGGCGCCAGCGCTCCCGGCTGCATGTCGCTTGTATAATGCGGCAAGATCAACCGGCAGAGCACTATGACCAACACCACCCATTTCGGCTACAAAACGGTCTCCGAGGACGACAAGGTCCACGAAGTCGCCAAGGTATTCCATTCGGTCGCGGCGAAATACGACGTCATGAACGACCTGATGTCCGGCGGCCTGCACCGTATCTGGAAAACCTTCACCATTGCCCAGGCCGGCGTGCGTCCGGGCTTCAAGGTGCTCGACATTGCCGGCGGTACCGGCGACCTGTCCAAGGCCTTTGCCAAACAGGCGGGGCCGAGCGGCGAAGTCTGGCTCACCGACATCAACGAATCGATGCTGCGCGTGGGCCGCGATCGTCTGTTGAATAAAGGGTTAGTCACCCCCACCTTGCTTTGTGATGCAGAGAAGTTGCCGTTCCCGGACAATTATTTCGACCGGGTCAGCGTGGCCTTCGGCCTGCGCAACATGACGCACAAGGACCAGGCACTGGCGGAAATGCGTCGCGTGCTGAAACCCGGCGGCAAGTTGCTGGTGCTGGAGTTCTCGAAAGTGGCGGCGCCTCTGCAAAAGCCGTACGACGTGTATTCGTTCTCGGTACTGCCATGGCTGGGCCAGCGCATCGCCAACGATTCGGAAAGCTACCGTTACCTGGCCGAATCGATCCGCATGCACCCTGACCAGGAAACGCTGAAGACCATGATGCAGGACGCCGGGCTCGAACGCGTGCAGTACTACAACCTGACGGCGGGTGTGGCAGCCCTGCACACCGGCATCAAGATGTGAGGAGCGCACCATGAAAAAGTTATTCGTTGCCGCCGTACTGGCGCTGACCACCACGGCGATGATTGCCGAAGCCACCGCGCGCCCGATGGGCGGCAAGCGTTCCTTCGGCCGCCAGTCGCAGACCGTGCGCCAGGCGCCGCCGCCGGCGCCGGCCCCGTCCGCGCCGGTGAATCGCCAGGCGGCGCAGCCGAACGCGGCACCAGCGGCGGCGGGAGCCACCGCTGGTGCTGCGGCTTCTCAAGCTACCAAGCGTCCGAGCATGTGGAAAGGCATCCTGGGCGGCGCGCTGCTCGGCCTCGGTCTCGGCGCCCTGTTCTCGCACCTCGGCATCGGCGGCGCCATGGCGTCCTTCCTGTCGGGCCTGATCATGTTCGCGCTGCTGGCGCTGGCCGTGCTGTTCATCGTGCGCATGTTCCGCCGCAAGGACACGCCGGCGAATCCATCGTTCCAGGGTTTCAGCCAGCAGCCGGTGCCGGCGGGCGGCACCCCGGCCATCGGTTCGGGCCTCGGCCAAGCCCAGCCGCTGAGCCAGCCGCAATCTTTCCAGGCCCGGCAGCCTGTCGGTGGCCTGTCGCTGGATAAGGCGGCGCCGGCGCCGCAGGCCTGGGGTGTGCCGGCCGACTTCGACACCGAAGCCTTCCTGCGCCATGCCAAGGCCAGCTTCATCCGCATGCAGGCGGCCTGGGACAAGGGCGACGCCAACGACCTGCGCGAATTCACCACGCCGGAAGTGTTTGCCGAACTGAAGATGCAGATCCAGGAACGCGGCCCGAACGCCGACTACACCGACGTGGTCGAGATCGGCGCCCAGTTGCTGGGCATCGAAACCACGCCGACCGACTACCTGGCCAGCGTGCAGTTCAGCGGCTTGATCCGCACCGCGCCGAATGCGCCGACCGAGCCCTTGAACGAGGTCTGGAACATGTCGAAACCGCTGTCGGGCAATGGCGGCTGGGTCCTGGCCGGCATCCAGCAGCTGGCATAATATTTTGCAAACTTTCCCGTGCGCCGGGGTTTAATCCCGGCAAACTGGTAAGATCGGAGCCGCCCGCGCTATGCCGGGCGGCTTTGTTTTTTAGCGAACACATTCATGTTTCCGAGTTCACATTTTTTGTCCCCGCAGCACACCCTGAGCGCGACCGCCAGCGCCGCGATCAACCACCTGCTGGCCGAGGAAGACTGGGCGCGCGCGGCGCTGCGTCGCCACCACGGCAAGCTGGCATGCATCGACACCGGCCACCTGCAAGTGCGCCTGCGCGTGGCCGCGGACGGGCTGCTGGAAGCGGGGGAGCCGGACGCCGTGCCCAGCGTCACCATCCACGTCAAGCTGACCGACCTGCCGCTGATCGCCCAGAACCGCGAGCGCGCCTTTTCCTATGTGCGCATCGAAGGTGACGCGGAATTCGCGAACACGGTCTCGCAGCTGAGCAAGGGCTTGCGCTGGGAGCCGGAACACGACCTCGAACGCCTGTTCGGCCCGATCGGCGCCATGCGCCTGGCCGGCGCCGCACGCAGCGCCGTGTCGAACGCCCGCGCCACCGGCCGCCGCCTGGCGGAAAACCTGGCCGAATTCCTGGTCGAGGAAAGGCCGGTGCTGGTGCGCCCGAACGATGTGGAAGAATTCGGCGCCGGCGTGGTGCGCCTGCGCGACGACGTCGAACGCGCCGCGAAACGCATCGCCAAACTTGAACACTTATTGGCGCAAAGCTTGGCACAAAAAACGGCGACGGCAGTCATTGTCGCTCCCGCCAACGCCATCGTGCAGACTCCGGCGCAGCGCGGCGCCGTCATTCCGACAACCCGCCCCAGCGGGGACACTACCCTGGATAGCTGATGATATTGAAATTCCTGCGCCTGCTTAAAATCTTCACGGTCGTCATTAAGTATGGCCTCGATGAAATTGCAATGTCTGGCCTGCGGGTGCCGCGCACCGCCCGCGTCATCAACGGCATCTTCTTCTGGCGCCGCATCACCACGCCGCGCGCGATCCGCCTGCGCCTGGCGCTCGAGGAACTCGGGCCGATCTTCATCAAGTTCGGCCAGGTGCTGTCGACCCGGCGCGATCTGATGCCGCCGGATATCGCCGACGAACTCTCGCTGCTGCAAGACCGCGTGCCGCCTTTCGGCTCGGACCTGGCGATCGCCCAGATCACCCGTTCCCTGGGCGCCGCGCCCGACCAGTTGTTTGCCAGCTTCGACCCGGTGCCGGTGGCCTCGGCCTCGATTGCGCAGGTGCACTTTGCTACGCTGAAGAACGGGCGCGAAGTGGCGGTGAAAGTGCTGCGCCCGGACATGAAGAAGACCATCGACGAAGACATCGCCCTGATGTACATCGCGACCGGCCTGATCGAACGCGTGTGGGCCGAAAGCCGCCGCCTGAAGCCGCGCGAAGTCGTGGCCGAGTTCGATAAATACCTGCACGACGAACTCGACCTCATGCGCGAGGCCGCGAACGCCAGCCAGCTGCGCCGCAACTTCGCCGACTCGACCTTGCTGATGGTGCCGGAAATGTTCTGGGACTATTGCTCAAGCAGTGTGATCGTGATGGAACGCATGCGTGGTATTCCCGTGTCGCAGATCGACCGCCTGGCCGCCGAAGGCGTGGACCTGAAAAAACTCTCCAGCGATGGCGTGGAAATTTTTTTCACTCAAGTGTTCCGCGACGGATTCTTCCATGCTGACATGCACCCGGGGAACATCCTGGTGTCGGTCGAGCCGGAAACGTTTGGGCGCTACATTGCGCTGGACTTCGGCATCGTCGGCACCCTGAACGACTTCGACAAGGATTACCTGTCGCAGAACTTCCTGGCCTTCTTCCGCCGCGACTACAAGCGCGTGGCCGAAGCCCATATCGAGTCAGGCTGGGCGCCACGTAATACCCGCGTCGACGAGCTGGAGTCGGCGGTGCGTGCCTGCTGCGAGCCGATCTTCGACCGGCCGTTAAAAGATATTTCCTTTGGCCAGATCTTGCTGCGCCTGTTCCAGACCTCGCGCCGCTTCAACGTCGAAGTCCAGCCGCAGCTGGTTCTGCTGCAAAAGACCCTGCTCAACATCGAGGGCCTGGGGCGCCAGCTCGATCCGGACCTGGATTTGTGGAAGACGGCAAAGCCTTACCTGGAACGCTGGATGAACGAGCAGGTTGGCTGGCGCGGCTTCATCGAGCGCTTCAAGGCCGAGGCGCCACGCTATTCCCACATCTTCCCGCAACTGCCGCGCTTGATGCACCAGGCGCTGGAACACCATTCGCATCCGCACGGCGCGACGAACCACGAGATGATGCAGCAGGTCTTGCTGGAAGTGCGGCGCAGCAACCGGCTGCTCGGTTTCCTCGCCTGGCTGGCGGGCGGGATCACATCCGGAATCTTGTTCGCGGCCCTGCTGACGCGCTATGGCGGAGCGGCCTGAGATGGCTGCGCCCGTGCCCGCATTCGCCAGCCGAGATCCCCTGAGCCCCGGCTTCTGGGACGAGCGTTTCGAGCAGGCATTCACGCCCTGGGAGCGGGGCGGGGTGGCGCAGGGCTTGCGCAAGTTCGTGGCCCGTACGCCGGGGCCGCTGAGCGCGTTGATTCCCGGCTGCGGCAGCGGCCACGAGCTGGCGTGCATGATGGAGGCCAGCTGGGATGCGACGGCGATCGACTTTTCGCCGGCTGCCGTGCAGATTGCCAGGGCGGGCGTCGGGCAGTGGGCGGGCAGGGTGGTAGAGGCGGATTTCTTTGCATATGCACCGCCGCGTCAGCTCGACCTGATTTATGAGCAGGCTTTCCTGTGCGCGATGCCGCCCAGCATGTGGCCACGCATTGCGGCGCGCTGGGCCGAATTGCTGCCATCTGGCGGGCTGCTCGCGGGGTTCTTTTTCTTTGGCGAGTCGCCGAAAGGGCCGCCGTTCGGCATCGAGCGTGCCGCGCTCGATGCGCTGTTGCTGCCGGAGTTCGAATGCATCGAAGACAGCGAAGTCGCCGACTCGCTACCTGTCTTCGCCGGCAAGGAACGCTGGATGGTCTGGCGCCGCCGCTGATCCTGGCGCCAAAAAAAATGCCCGCATGCGCGGGCTTTTTGAAATACATCGTTCTTGTACGGCCATGCGGCGACTCGCGTCGCGCAAACTTCTGTTTCTTGACTCTTTCACCTGGCAGGTTCTTCCGATCTGCCGGCAACGCATCCCGTTGAGAGATGATATTTAATCACCTTAGTTGATTCTCGGCAAACGAATCTATCTAAATGCTGATTAAAAACAACACTGCTCAATTTCAACAATGCTATGCCAGCTTACCTGCCTGCCCCTGCACGGGGCCTTTACAGCGAATCGGCAACATGCGCGGCAAAAGCTTTATAATTCAGGGTTTTGAAGATTTTTGCGGAGTATCCAATGCCGATTTACGCTTACCGCTGCGATGAATGCGGTTTTTCCAAAGATGTGCTGCAAAAAATTTCCGATCCGGTACTGACCGATTGCGTCTCGTGCGGCAAGCCTGCATTCAAGAAGCAGTTGACCGCGGCCGGCTTCCAATTGAAGGGCACCGGCTGGTACGTGACCGACTTCCGCGGCGGCAAGGCGCCGGCGACCGGCGCCGCGCCAGGCGCCGTTGCGGGTGCTCCGTCCGAGTCCAGCGCCGCCCCGGCCGCATCGTCAAGCGACAGCGCCCCGGCTGCCGCGCCAGCTGCCGGCACCGTCGCCAAGGCGGGCGGTACCGACACCAGCAAGACCTGAACCACTGCGGCCTCCGGGCCGCGGCAAGAAGAACAACGAGAACCCGATGCGCAAATACTTTCTTACCGGCTTGCTGATCCTGGTTCCCCTGGCGATTACCGCCTGGGTCCTGAGCATGGTCATCGGTACCCTCGACCAGTCGCTGCTGTTCGTGCCTGCACGCTGGCAGCCGCGCGCGCTGTTCGGCTTCGACATCCCCGGCATTGGCGCGATCCTGACGATCGCCATCGTCTTCCTCACCGGCCTGCTGACGAATAACCTGGTCGGCGGCTACATCGTGCGCGTGGGCGAGCGCCTGCTGAAACGCATCCCGGTGGTCAGCTCGCTGTACGGCAGCGTCAAGCAGGTGTCGGATACGCTGTTCTCGTCCTCGGGCAACGCGTTCCGCCAGGCCGTGCTGATTCCGTATCCGCATGCCGATTCCTACACCATCGCTTTCGTCACCGGCGCGCCCGGCGGCGACGTGAAGAATCACCTGGTCGGCGAATACCTGAGCGTGTATGTGCCGACGACCCCGAACCCGACTTCCGGCTTTTTCCTGATGATGGAACGCAGCAAGGTCGTCGAGCTGGACATGACGGTCGACGCGGCGCTGAAATACATCGTCTCGATGGGCGTCGTCGCGCCCGAATAAGTTATAGCATCAACCGATATACCAACCTGGAATAGAGAAAAATATGTCCTCCATGCGTACCAACTACTGCGGCCTCGTCACCGAAGAACTGCTGGGCCAAACCGTCAGCCTGTGCGGCTGGGTGCATCGCCGCCGCGACCACGGTGGCGTCATCTTCATCGACCTGCGCGACCGCGAAGGCCTGGTGCAGGTCGTCTGCCATCCGGACAATGCGGATGTGTTCAAGGCCGCCGAGCATGTGCGTAACGAGTACTGCCTGCGCGTCACCGGTACCGTGGTCAACCGCCTGGAAGGCACGGCCAACGCCAACCTGAAGTCGGGCAAGATCGAAATCAACACCACGCAACTCGAAGTGCTGAACGCGTCGGTGCCGGTGCCGTTCCAGCTGGACGACGACAATCTGTCGGAAACCACCCGCCTGACGCACCGCGTGCTCGATTTGCGCCGCCAGCAGATGCAGCACAACCTGCGCCTGCGCTACAAGGTGTCGATGGAAGTGCGCAAGTACCTCGACAACCTGGGCTTCATCGACATCGAAACCCCGATGCTGACCAAGTCGACCCCGGAAGGCGCGCGCGACTACCTGGTGCCATCGCGCGTGAATCCAGGCAACTTCTTCGCGCTGCCGCAATCACCGCAGCTGTTCAAGCAACTGCTGATGGTCGCCAACTTCGACCGCTACTACCAGATCACCAAGTGCTTCCGCGACGAAGACCTGCGCGCCGACCGCCAGCCGGAATTCACCCAGATCGACTGCGAAACCTCGTTCCTCACCGAACAGGAAATCCGTGATCTGTTCGAAGACATGATGCGCGTCGTCTTCAAGAACGCCGCCGGCATCGACCTGCCGAACCCGTTCCCGGTGATGGACTTCGCCACCGCCATGGGCATGTACGGTTCGGACAAGCCGGACATGCGCGTCAAGCTGGAATTCACCGAACTGACCGAGCTGATGAAGTCGGTCGAGTTCAAGGTGTTCAACAGCGCCGCGAACATGACCGGCGGCCGCGTGGTCGGCATGCGCGTGCCGCAGGGCGCGTCGATGCCGCGTTCGGAAATCGATGCCTACACCCAGTTCGTGGCGATCTACGGCGCCAAGGGCCTGGCCTACATCAAGGTCAACGAGAAGGCAAAAGGCCGTGACGGCCTGCAGTCGCCAATCGTCAAGAACCTGTCCGACGAGGTGCTGACCCAGATCCTGGAACTGACCGGCGCGCAGGACGGCGATTTGATCTTCTTCGGCGCCGACAAGGCCAAGGTCGTGAACGACGCCATCGGCGCGCTGCGCGTGAAGATCGGCCACTCGGAATTCGGCAAGAAAGCCGGCGTCTTCGACGACGTCTGGGCCCCGCTGTGGGTGATCGACTTCCCGATGTTCGAGCACGACGAAGAAGCGAACCGCTGGACCGCGACCCACCACCCGTTCACCGCACCGAAGGATGGCCACGAAGACATGCTCGAGACCAACCCTGGCGCCTGTATCGCCAAGGCCTACGACATGGTCCTGAACGGCTGGGAAATGGGCGGCGGCTCGATCCGTATCCACCGCGAAGAAGTCCAGAGCAAGGTGTTCCGCGCCCTGAAAATCGACGCCGAAGAAGCGCAGCTGAAATTCGGCTTCCTGCTCGACGCCCTGCAATACGGCGCGCCGCCGCACGGTGGCCTGGCCTTCGGCCTGGACCGCCTGGTCACGCTGATGACCGGCTCGGAATCGATCCGCGACGTGATCGCCTTCCCCAAAACCCAGCGCGCGCAAGATCTGCTGACCAATGCACCGTCGGAAGTGGACGAGAAGCAGCTGAAAGAGCTGCACATCCGCCTGCGTAACGAACCAAAAGTCGGCTAACAGGCGACATATACCGCGGCCCGTGCGGCCGCGGTCGTAGGGTGGGCGCCCCGTGCCCACGCGTCCAACCGGCACGTGCACATCTACCCACGTGCCGGTCTCGATTCCTCCGAGGCGCCTTTGCCCCACAAAATCCCCGAATCCGTCCTCGTCGTCATCCACACCTTCGATCTGGAAGTGCTGCTGATCGAACGCGCCGACCGGCCCGGCTTCTGGCAATCGGTGACGGGTTCGCTCGATGCGCTCGATGAACCGCTGCTGCAGACGGCTGCGCGCGAGCTGTTCGAGGAGACAGGGATTGTTTCCGATGGGGAGACAATCCGCCTGCTGGACTGGGGATTGTCAAATATTTACGAGATCTATCCAACCTGGCGCCACCGCTATGCGCCGGGGGTGACGCATAATACCGAGCACGTGTTCTCGGTCTGCGTACCGCGCGACATTCCCATCACACTCAGTCCACGCGAGCATGTGCAGTACGCCTGGCTGCCGCTACTGGAAGCGGCCGACCGCTGCTTTTCTGCGTCGAATGCCGAGGCCGTGCTGCAATTGCCCCGGCACTTCAAGAAGCCCTGAAGGCGCTTGCTGGCTTAGCGCCAGCAGCTCAGGCGCAGCGTGTCGTTTTCGCGTGCGGAAATCTGGGTAGGACGGTCATTGCCGCAGCGGTAGACGATGTTCAGCTGTTTGTTGGTATTGCGCTTCGGATCGCCGCACAGGTGATTGCCGGCGACAACGAGGCCACCGTTACGCTCGGCTTCCTGGCGTACTGCGCGACGTGCATCGCACATGGCGCCGCGCACGCCGTAGGTCGCTTCGTCGATGGTCAGGCGGTCACGGTTGTGGCCGCCGCGGCCGCCGTCACGGGCGTCGCGCTGGCCAGCGGCATAACCGTCGTCGTAGCCGCGGCGGTACTCGGCGCTCTGGGCGAACGCGGAAGAGGATGCGGCGGTCAGTGCCAGCACGAGGGCGATGCGTTGGATGTTGTGATGTATGCGCATTTTTCTACTCCAGGATTCAGTGATGAGGACGTTGCCAGCGTTTGCCGGTTTGCTCTGTACGTACGATGTAGTGTCTCAGGAAAACGGTCGAATGTGATCAGTCCCGCTGTAAGAGAGGTTTCAATCTGTAAGCTGCCCAGTTGGCGTGTCTCCTTAGCCATTTTGGACGCATGATGATAACCGCTGCAGCGAGGAAATTGCTTACATTCAAGAGCGCATAAGGGCATTGTGCTGGAATAAAGAAGTGCAATTAAAATCGTTCGTGTAGCAGCCATGTTGGAGTAGGCTTGATGCATGAACGACAATCACTTCCCCCCGGCCGGCGCCAACCACTGGCAGCTCGGCCCCATCATTGAAGCGCTGCGCCATTCGCGCGAGAACACCCATAACATCCGCCACCAGGGCCGGGTGCGCGAACTCCCTTCGCGCGAGGTCCTGAAGCAGGTGATCGAGGGCATCTCGGCAGCGCTGTTTCCCACCCATTACGGCCGCCCGGACCTGAACGACGAGAGCATCGACTACTTCGTCGGCGACACGCTGAACGTGGCGCTGGACCGCCTGGTCGAGCAGGTGCGCCGCGCGCTGCGCTTCAGCCCCGAATCCGACGAGCTGGGCGAACTCGAACTGGCCGAGCAGGCGCGCGCCATCACGCGCACCTTTGCCGCCAGCCTGCCGGAGATCCGCGCCTTGCTGGTGTCCGACGTGCAGGCGGCGCTGGCCGGCGACCCGGCGGCCAGTTCCGTGGCCGAGATCATGCTGTGCTACCCGGGCACCATCGCCGTGCTGTATCACCGCCTGGCGCATTGCCTGCACCGGCTCGGCGTGCCTTTCCTGGCGCGCCTGGGCGCCGACATCGCGCACACGCTTACCGGTATCGACATCCACCCGGCTGCGCAGATCGGCCCGAGCTTCTTCATCGACCACGGCACCGGTGTCGTGATTGGAGAAACGGCCATCATCGGCCGCCACGTGCGCCTGTACCAGGCAGTCACCCTGGGTGCGCGCCGCTTCCCGACCGACGACAGTGGGGCGCTGGTGAAAGGCGCGCCGCGCCATCCGATCGTCGAGGACGACGTCGTGATCTATGCCGGCGCCACCATCCTCGGGCGCATCACGGTGGGGGCGGGGTCGACCATCGGCGGCAATGTCTGGCTGACGCAAAGCGTGGCGCCGGGCAGCAACGTCACGCAGGCGCAGATGCGCGGCGCCTGATGCTGCCGCTGGCCGCTCCTGGCCGAGGCTTGCGGCAAGATGGCGTGAGCGGCGTGCAGGCTCTCAGGGTGGCCGGTATCAGATTGCGTGCACCGCATGCAAATTTTCCAGGATCGCCGGCTTGAGGGTGGACGTGGCCAGCACGGCGCGGTCGCGCGGCCGGGCATGGCCGACCTCGAATTCGGCGCGCGCCGGGCCGGGCACGCCGTCCATCAGCACGATGCGGTCGCTCAGGTACAGGGCTTCGTCGATGTCGTGCGTGACCAGCAGCACGCTCAGGCGGTGCTGCGCGGCCACGCGCGCCAGCAGGTCTTGCAGGCGCATGCGGGTAAAGGCGTCCACCGCCGAAAACGGCTCGTCCAGCAATAGCACGCGCGGCCGGGTGTACAGGCCGCGCGCAATCGCCACGCGCTGGGCCTGGCCGCCGGACAGCTGC
Source organism: Massilia brevitalea (assembly GCF_030711405.1). Classification (GTDB taxonomy): domain Bacteria; phylum Pseudomonadota; class Gammaproteobacteria; order Burkholderiales; family Burkholderiaceae_D; genus Telluria; species Telluria brevitalea. The sequence continues at coordinate 59,493 of NZ_JAULSI010000031.1, read as the reverse complement.
TTCGGCAGCGAACTGCCAAAGCCGCCCAGTCCCACTTCTTCGAGCAGGGCCGCCACGCGTCTGGTATCCGGCGCATCCGGCGCGCCGAACACGATGTTTTGCTCCACCGTCAGCCAGGGAAACAGGCGCGGTTCCTGGAAGATCAGGCCGATCTCGGCATGGGTGCCGCGTATCGCGCCGCCACGCAGGCGCACGCTGCCGCGGTACTGGCCATCGAGGCCGGCGGCAATCGACAGCAGGCTGCTCTTGCCGCAGCCGCTGGCGCCGATCAGGCTCACGATTTCGCCCGCTTCCAGGCGCAAATGAAAACCGCGCAGCACCGTGCGCGCGCCGTAGCGCTTTTCGTCGACGCCAAGTTCCAGCAAGGCCGTCATCGCGCGCCCCGGTTCGCATAGCTGTCGCGCCACGACAGCAAACGCGCTTCCAGCGCACCCATCGCCGTGTCGCTGACCTTACCCAGCAAGGCCAGCACCACGATGGCCGCCAGCATGATGTCGGCGCGGCTCGATTCACGCCCGTCCGACAGCAGGTAGCCGAGGCCCTGGCTCGCTGCAATCAGTTCGGCCGCGACCATGAACATCCACGCCAGGCTCAGGCCATTGCGCAAGCCGGTGAGCACGGCCGGCAGCGCCGCCGGCAGCAGCACGCGGCGCGCCAGGGCCAACGGCGACAGCCGGTACAGCTGGCCGACTTCGAGCAGCTTGCGGTCGACGCCGCGGATGCCCGACACCACGCCCATATACACCGGGAAGAAGGCGCCGATCGCAATCAGGATCAGCTTCGGCGTTTCGTCGATACCGAACCAGAGCAGCAGCAGCGGCACCCAGGCCAGCGAAGGAATCGCGCGCAGGGCCTGGAAGCTGGGGTCGAGCAGGCGCTCGGTGCGCGGGTTCAGCGCCACCGCCGCACCCAGCACCAGGGCCAGGCTGGCGCCGATGCCGAATCCTGCGGTCACGCGCAGGCAACTGCTGGCCAGGTGGCCGGCCAGGCCGTTCTGCGCCAGCCAGGCCAGCGTAGACGCGATTTCGCTCGGCGCCGGCATCAGGTTGGCCGGCACCAGGCCGGAGCGCACGCCGAACTCCAGCCCGGCCACCGCCAGCAGGGGCAGCAGCAGGCCGAGCGGCAGCAGCCTGGTTTTGCGCGGCGCCGCGTCCGGGTTTGCGGCCGGCAGCGGCAGGTCGATGGTGTGCGGCTTCATGATGTCAGGCGCGGGCAATCAGCGGCTGCGCAAAGCGGGTGTCGATCAGGCCGCTAATGGCCGCGTTCAGGTCGGTGCCGGGTTTCACCAGCGACTCCTCGCGCAGGATGGGCGCCGCCAGCTGCAGCGCCTTCAGGTGTTCGGTCGAGGGTTGCGGATGACTGAAGTCGCTGCGCAGCTTCACCTGCAGCAGGGCCACCGGCAGAGAGACCTTGGCCTCGGCCGCCAGGATCTTCGCCGCTTCGCTCGGGTTCGCACGCGTCCACAGCCTCGCCTTTTCGTAGGAGGCGATCACGCGCGCGGTCTGCTGCGGATACTTCGCCAAAAACTCTTCACGCACGTTCAGGAAGCCGTAGGTGTTGAACGACACGTTCCGGTACAGCAGGCGCGCGCCGCCTTCGAGTTCGGCCGCCGCCATGTGCGGATCGAGCCCGGCCCAGGCGTCGACGCGGCCCTGTTCCAGCGCCGCGCGCCCGTCCGCGTGCTGCAGGGCGACGTGCTCGATGTCGCTGCGGCGCAGGCCCACGCTTTGCAGGGAACGCAGCAGGAACAGGTAGGGATCGGTGCCCTTGGCGGCCGCGACCTTCTTACCCTTCAAGTCGGCCAGGCTGCGGATAGGCGAATGCTTCGGCACCACCAGCGCCGTCCATTCCGGGCGCGAGTAGATGTAGGGCGTCTTGATCGGGTTGCCGTTGGCCTTGGCCAGCAGGGCGGCCAGGCCGGCGCTGGAGCCGATGTCGATACTGTTCGCGTTCAGGTATTCGAGGGCGCGGTTGCTGCCGGCGCTGAGCACCCATTTGATGCGCGTACCGTCGGCCTGGAAGGCTTCTTCCAGCCAGCCGAAGTGGCGCAGCACCAGGCTGGTGGGCGAGTAATAGGCGTAGTCCAGGCGCAGTTCTTCCAGGCCGGCGGCGCGGCTGGTCAGGGGCAGGGCGGAGAGGGCGGCGCCGCTGGCGGCAAATTGAAGCAGGCTTCGTCGTTTCATGTTCTTCTTCTTTCTTGGTTCAGGCTGCGGAGCGCAGCGTGGTGTCGATTGACGTGTCGATGCTGACCTGGCGTCCCGGATGCTCGAACGCCAGGTGTGGCCCGGCGCCGAGCAGCTGTTCGCGCAGGGTGGCGCTCTCTTTATCCTGCCGGTAGCGGCCGCGCCGCTTCAATTCCGGCACCACCAGCTCCACCACGCCCTGCATGTCTTCGTAGGGCAGGGCAAAGGCGAGATTGAAGCCGTCGATGCCGGTCTCGTCGAGCCAGGCGACCAGCTGGTCAGTCACTTGCGCCGCGTCGCCGACGATCACCGGCCCGCGTCCGCCCAGGCCAATGAAGCGCGCCGCTTCGCGCACCGTCCAGCGGCGCGACGGATCGGCCACGCTGAGCGAGGCCAGCGCCGAGCGGCCGGCTTCGGTGTCGATGTACTCGACCGTGTCGTCCAGGCCATAGCGCGAGAAATCGACGCCGGTCCAGCCCGAGAGCAGGGTCAGCGAGGCCTCGATATCGATGTGTTCCTCGTATTCGCGCAGGCGTTCCCGGGCCTCTGCTTCGGTGGCGCCGACGATCACCAGCGCCTGGGCATACACGCGCAAGGCGGCCGGGTCGCGCCCTGCGGCCTGCACGGCGGCACGCGCACTCTCGACATAACGCTGCACGATGCCCTTGGTGGGGCCGCTGACAAATGTCGCCTCGGCATGGCGCGCAGCGAATGCCAGGCCGCGCGGCGAGGCGCCGGCCTGGTACAGGAAGGGCGTACGCTGGGGAGAGGGCTCGCACAGGTGGATGCCCGGCACCGTGTAGTACTGGCCCCGGTGATTGATCGGGTGCACGCGCGCCGGGTCGGTGTAGACCCCGCGTTCGCGGTCGCGCAGCACGGCGTCCCCGTCCCAGCTCTTTTCCCAGAGCTTGTAGACGACGTCGAGGTATTCGTCGGCCAGGTCGTAGCGCTGGTCGTGGCCGAGCTGGCGCTCCTGGCCCAGGTTGCGCGCCGCGCTGTCGAGGTAGCCGGTGACGATGTTCCAGCCGACCCGGCCGCCGCTCAGGTGGTCCAGCGTCGACATGCGCCGCGCAAAGGTGTACGGGTGTTCGTAGGCGACGGCCGCCGTCACGCCGATGCCCAGGCGCGTGGTGGCGTGGGCGATCAGCGGCACCAGGGCCAGCGGATCGTTCAGCGGCAGCTGCACGCCGTGCTTCAGGGCGGCGTCGAGGCTGCCGCCATACACGTCGTAGGCGCCCAGCACATCGGCCAGGAAAATCGCATCGAAGCCGCCCGTTTCCAGCAACTGCGCCAGCTCGACCCAGTAGCCGGCATTCGCATAGCCCGCGCTGTCGTTGCGCGAATGGCGCCACAGCCCCGGCGACTGGTGGCTGGGCGTGTTCATCTGGAAGGCGTTGAAACGCACCGGCTTCTCCGAACGTGCTTCGCTTTCCGTAGGGTGGGCCGGGCCGCGACAGGCACTCGTGCCCACGCGGTCCGCCCCAGTATCAGCCACCTTCCCGTCACCCGCTTTCCTGTCGGCAGCCGTCATTTTGCACTCTTCTCCAGCGCCAGCTGATAATCGGTCTTGGCATAGTCGGCAAACCGCTGGTTCGTCACTTCCAGGAATTCGCGCGAGCGGTAGGCCGCCGCGATATCCTTCGCAAACTGTTTATCTTTATCGGCCGTGCGCACCGCCACCAGATTGGCGTAGCTCGGCGAAATCTTCTCGGTGCGCAGGGCATCCTTCAGCTTCAAGCCCGAGGCCAAAGCAAAATTCCCGTTCACGAAGGCATAGTCGGCATCCTGCAGGGATCGCGGCAGCTGGGCCGCCTCCAGCGGCAGCAGCTTGATGCCCTTCAGGTTCTGGGCGATGTCCTTCTCGGACGCCTTGATCGGGTCGATGCCTGGTTTCAGCTTGACCCACCCAATCTGGTCCAGCATGACCAGCGCGCGCGCCTGGTTGGTCGGGTCGTTCGGCAGCGCCACTGTGGTGCCGGCCTTCACTTCGTTCAGCGACTTGTGCTTGTGGCTGTAGATGGCGATCGGCGCGGTCGGAATCTTGATCAGCTCCGACAGCGGCAGCTTGTGCTGCTCGGCGAAGCGGGTCAGGTAGATGATGTGCTGGAAGATGTTGGCGTCGAGCGCGCCTTCGGCCAGCGCGAAGTTCGGCTGGATGTAGTCGTTGAATTCGACCAGCTTGACCTTGTAACCCTGCTTTTCCAGGATCGGCTTGATGCCGTAGCGGACCTGGTCGGCATAGGGCCCGGCGCTGGTGCCGATCACCAGTTCCTTCGGGTCCTTGGCGTGGGCGGCGCCGGCGAGCAGGCTGAGGGCAACGGCAAGGGGAGCGACAAGGGGAGCGACAAGCAGGGTGCGGCGTGGGAAGCGCATGGTAGTCCTTTTTATTGGAAGAGTAGGGTCAGCGTTTGTCGAGGCGGCGGGCAGTGCGGGCGCCGGTCAGCTGGATCAGCTGCACCAGCACGATCAGAATCGTCACCGTGAACATCATCACGTCGGTCTCGAAGCGGTAGTAGCCGTAGCGGATCGCCAGGTCGCCGATACCGCCGCCGCCCACCACGCCGGCCACCGCCGAATACGAAAGAAAGCTGATCGCCAGCACCGTCAGCGACAGCACCAGGGCGGCGCGCGCCTCGGGCAGCAGCACGCGCAGCACGATCTGCAGCTCGGAAGCGCCCATCGCTTGCGCCGCCTCGATCACGCCGCGCGGCACGTCGCGCAGGTTCTGTTCGACCAGGCGCGCAAAGTAGGGAATCGCTGCAATCGACAGCGGCACCGACGCGGCCAGCGGCCCGATCGAGGTGCCGGCCAGCACCCGCGTAAAGGGCACCAGCGCCACCATCAGGATGATGAAGGGGAAGGAGCGCACCGTGTTCACGAACCAGCCCAGCACCAGTGCCAGGCGCCGGTTCTGCAGGGCCTGGCCATCGGACACCAGGAACAGCAGCACCCCGAGCGGGCCGCCCAGCAGCACCGCCGCCGTGACGCCGATGCCGAGCATCAGGGCGGTTTGCAGGAAGGCGGTCCAGAGTTCGGGCAGGACGCTGAGAATCGATTCAGGCATGGGCATCTCCCCAGGCAGCCGCGGCAAAGGCCTCGGTGCCGTAGTAGGCAAGTTCGCGGCCGAGCGCGGTCCGGCGCGGCACGCTGTGGTCGGCGAGCGCGAACTGCTCCGCAATCACGCCGTTTTCAATCACCGCGACGCGGTCGCAGAGCGTGCCCAGCACCTGCAGCTCGTGGCTGACGATCACAATGGTCACGCCCAGCTGGACGTTGATGCTGCGTAGCGTGTCGAGCAGGGCGCGCGTGGTTTCCGGGTCGAGCGCCGACGTCGGCTCGTCGCACAGCAGCACCGCAGGGTGGCTGGCCAGGGCGCGCGCAATCGCTACCCGTTGCTTCTGCCCGCCCGAGAGCTGGGCCGGATAACTGGCGCTCTTGTCCTCCAGCCCGACCAGCTCCAGGCATTCGGCAACCCGCGCCTTCAAGCGTGGCGCGTTCAGGGAGTCGTGCAGGCGCAGCGGAAAGGCCACGTTCTCGAACACGGTGGCGTTCTGCAGCAAATTAAAACCCTGGAAGATCATGCCGATGTGCTGGCGCGCCTTGCGCAAGTCGCGCTTGTCGAGGCGGGTGAGTTCTTCGCCGGCCACCGTCACGCTGCCGCGCTCGGGGCGTTCGAGCAGGTTGATCATGCGCAGCAGGGTCGATTTGCCGGCGCCGCTCTTGCCGACGATGCCGAAGATCTCGCCATCGAGGATGTCGAGCGAAACGCTGCGGATCGCCTCGAAGCGGCCGCCGTCGGGCGTGGCGAAGGTCTTGGCGACGTCCACCAAACGGATCGCCAGCGGCGGCGTGTCGGGAGTAGGAGCGGTGGTCATGGCGCTGTCAGACTCATCGTCACGAATAGGCCGTCGGCTCGGGCAGGCGGCCTTCCAGCGCATAGCGCCCCAGGTCGCGCAGCTTGTAGTCGACCGGGTCGTGCAGGGTGTGCACGCGCGCATTGCGCCAGTAGCGGTCGAAACCGAAGCGGCCTGAGGTGGAGCGCGCGCCGAGCAGCTCGAACATGCCGCTGGCGATGTCGATGGCGGCGCGGTGCGACAGCACCTTGGCTTCGGCCACCGCCACCGCCACTTCGCCGCGCTCCTGCGCGGTAACGTCCGCGCCCTTGCCGAAGGCGGCGTCGAGCAGGCGCGCGGCCTGGTCGGCCAGCACCGTGGCCGGGCGCAGCTTGAGCCAGTATTCGCCGTAGCGGTGCTGGGTGAAGGGGTCATGGCTGGCGTCCGCCACGCCGGATGCGAACCAGGGCCGTGCCTGTTCCAGCGTGTAGTCGCGCGCCGCCTCGAAGGCGCCGATCGCGATGCCGAGATACAAATTGGTCATGATCAGCTGGGCCACCTGCGAGCGCAGGGTCGCCTGCGCGGTCGGCGCCTGGCCGGGCGCCTGCAGCACCAGCGCAGCCGGCAAATACACCTTGTCGAAGTGGACATTGCCGCTGTCGGTCTGGCGCTGGCCGAATGCATCCCAGTCGGCTTCCACGCGGATGCCCGGCTGCGCGGTCGGCAGCACCGCGATCAGCGGCGCGTTGGCGGCTTCATCCCAGGCGGAAATCGTCAGCCAGTCCGAGCCTACCGAGCCCGACGAAAAGCTCTTGATCCCATTGAGCATGAAGCCGCCAGGGATGGCCTGGGCGCGGGTGCGCTTGTCGAGCGGGTTCAGGGCATTGCCCCAGAACAGGCGCTGTTCGACGGTGGCCGTGAGCAGGTTGCGCTGCTGGACCGGCGTGCCGTACAGGCGGATGCCGGCCAGCTGCAGGTGGTGGAAGCCGAACAGGTGGGCCAGCGCGCTGTCGGCGCGGGCCAGCGTGCGGATTACGGCCTGCACGGTTTCCCAGGAGCCGCCCTGGCCGCCGAATTCCGCCGGGATCGACAGCGTGAGGAGGCCGCTGTCGCGGATCAGTTCACGTTCGTGCGCCGCGTGGCCGCCGGCCTGGTCGCGCTCGACGGCGGTGGCGGCGAACTGCTCGGCCAGGCGCTCGGCCAAGGCCAGCGGATCGGGCGTGGACACGGGTTCGACAACGTGCAGGGGTTGGACTGAGGGAGGCATGGTGCAGGTCCTGATGAGAATGTAGCAATCAGTATTGCACCGGGTTTGCAGCGCCGTGAACGAAGAAATCCGGTCATCGATATGCGCAAAACCTTAGAACGGCCAGCGCATAAGGATGTGCGAAATGATTAGTTTTCATGCAAGCCGCGTGGCCCTAGTCTGTACTCATCCCTATATGAATGGACACACCATGAGCGTCATCCTGCTTGGCGGCAGCCCTGCGCCGCACTCTTCGTCTTCGCGCCTGTTGCAGCACATCGGCGAGCGTCTGGCCTTGCACGGCCAGCGTGTGAGCCGCATCGAAGTGCGCGACCTGTCCGCCAGCGCGCTGCTCTCGCTCGACACCGACGAGCCCTCGGTGGCCCGCGCCCTCGCCGCAGTGCGCCAGGCCGATGCCATCGTCGTCGCCACGCCGGTCTACAAGGCGGCCTACAGCGGCCTGCTGAAAGCCTTCCTCGACCTGCTGCCGCAAGACGGCCTGGCCGGCAAGCTGGTGCTGCCGCTGGCCACCGGCGGCAGCCAGTCGCACATGCTGGCGCTCGATTACGCGCTGCGCCCGGTGCTGGCCTCGATGTCGGCGCGCTTCATCCTGCCCAGCATCTACGCCACTTCCGACCAGCTGGGCCGCGGGCTCGATGGCAGCCTGACGCTGGCCGCGCCGATCGCGGTGCGCGTGGCGCAGGGCGTCGAGCAACTGGCCTCGGAACTGCGCCTGGTGGCGCCGCGCCCAGGCACCGACGCCGTCGCCGCCAAGGACCTGCACGCCGTCGCAGCCTGAATTCTCTTCCTGGAAAACGCATATGCCTCCTGATTCCACCCTGCGCCCCACGCGCCGCCGCGCCCTCGGCCTGCTCGCCGCCGGCGCCACCGGCATCGCCGCCGGCCTGCACCTTCCCGCCATCGCCCAGGCGCCGAAGGAAATCCGCATCGGCTACCAGAAGTACGGCACCCTGACCCTGCTGAAGGGGCGCGGCACGCTCGAAGCGCGTTTGGCCGCGCAAAAGATCGCCGTCAAATGGACCGAATTCCCGGCCGGCCCGGTGCTGCTGGAAGGCCTGAACGTCGGCAGCATCGACTTCGGCACCGTGGGCGAGGCGCCGCCGATCTTTGCCCAGGCCGCCGGTGCGCGCCTGGTGTACGTGGGCCATGAGCCAGCCTCGCCGGGCAGCGAAGCCATCGTGGTGCCGAAGAACTCCACCCTGCGTACGCTGGCCGATTTGCGTGGCAAGAAGATCGCCCTGAACAAGGGTTCGAACGTGCACTTCCTGCTGGTGAGAGCCCTGGAAAAGGCCGGCATTCCCTACAGCGCGATCCAGCCGATCTATTTGCCGCCGGCCGATGCGCGCGCCGCCTTCGAGCGCGGCAGCGTCGACGCCTGGGTGATCTGGGACCCCTTCCTGGCGGCAGCCGAACAGCAGCTCGGCGCGCGCGTGCTGGCCGATGGCCGCAACCTGGTATCGAACCACCAGTTCTATCTTGCCGCGCGCAGCTTCGCCGAAAAGCATGCGGACCTGAACCGCATCCTGCTCGAGGAAATCGCCAAGGTCGACGAATGGGGCAAGGCCAATCCGGCCGAGGTCTCGACGATTCTCTCGGCCCAGACCGGCCTGCCGAAGAACGTGGTCGACCTGGCTGCCAGCCGCTACGCCTATGGCGTGAAGCCGATGTCGGCGGAAGTCGTGCGCGAACAGCAGCGCATCGCCGACGCCTTCCACGCCCTGAAGCTGATCCCGAAACCGATCGCCGTCAAAGACGCACTCGTCACACCGATCTAAGGAAACACCATGTCCACTCCCAACGTATTCTGGTTCCTCCCCACCCACGGCGACAGCCGCTACCTCGGCACCACGAAAGGCGCGCGCACGGTCGATGCCGACTACCTGCGCCAGATCGCCGTTGCCGCCGACACCCTGGGCTACGAAGGCGTGCTGCTGCCTACCGGCCGCTCCTGCGAAGACCCGTGGATTTCGGCCGCTTCGCTGATCGGCGCCACCAAGCGCCTGAAATTCCTGGTCGCGATCCGTCCCGGCCTGTCGACGCCCGGCCTCGCGGTGCGACAAGCGGCTACGTTTGACCGCCTGTCGAATGGACGCCTTCTGATCAACGTGGTCACCGGCGGCGACCAGGGCGAGCTCGAAGCCGACGGCCTGTTCGCCGACCACACGAAACGCTATGAGATCTCGGACGAATTCATCCGCGTCTGGCGCGCCAGCCTGGCCGGCGAGGGCGGGGCGGCGGGCTACGATTTCGAGGGCAAGCATATCCAGGTGAAGGGCGCCAAGACGCTGTATCCGCCGGTGCAAAAACCTCATCCGCCGCTGTACTTTGGCGGCTCCTCGGAACCGGCGCACGAGCTGGCGGCCGAGCAGATGGACGTGTACCTCACCTGGGGCGAGCCGCCGGCGGCCGTCGCCGAGAAGCTGGACGACATCCGCGCCCGCGCCGCCAAGCGTGGCCGTACCGTGAAGTTCGGCATCCGCCTGCACGTGATCGTGCGCGAAACGAACGAAGAAGCCTGGCGCGCCGCCGATGAACTGATCAGCCACCTGGACGACGACATCATCGCCAAGGCGCAAGCCGCGTTTGCGAAGATGGATTCGGTCGGCCAGCAGCGCATGGCGGCCCTGCACGGCGGCCGGCGCGACAAGCTGGAAGTCTCGCCGAATTTGTGGGCCGGCGTGGGCCTGGTGCGCGGCGGCGCCGGCACCGCGCTGGTGGGCGACCCGGAAACCGTGGCGGCGCGCATGCGCGAGTACCAGGACCTCGGTATCGAAACCTTTATCCTGTCGGGCTATCCTCACCTGGAAGAGTCCTACCGTTTCGCCGAACTGGTGTTCCCGCTGCTCGGCAAGGGCAAGGAAAGCGGCGAGCAGTCGATCACCGGGCCGTTTGGCGAGATGATGGCCAGCGACATCGTGCCGAAGAAAAAGGCGGCGTAAATGGCGTCGTTTGAAGTGCTTCGGGCCGGAGCGGCAGGCGCGTCCGATAGCGGGAGCGTCGAACCTGCGGCGCCTGCACGATCCGCGCCAGTGCCGCGCAAAGCAAGTGCGGGTGCGAGCGCCGCAGTCTCCACGGCCTTGCCAGCAAGTGCGGCTGCCGGCGCGGCAGTCAGCACCCCGGGCCACCGGCAGCGCAAGGTACTGGCGGCCCTCGCACCCTGGGCCTTGCCCGTGGCGCTGGTCGTCTTCTGGCAGGTAGCCGCCCACGTCGGCTGGCTCTCGAGCCGCATCCTGCCCGAACCCTGGCAGGTGCTGACCGCCTTCTGGACGCTGGCTGAATCCGGCGAGCTGTGGGCGCACCTGCGCACCAGCCTGTGGCGCGCGGCGGTGGGCTTCGGCATCGGCGCCGGCCTTGGGCTGCTGCTGGGCCTCTTGAACGGCAGTTCGCGCCGCGCCGAAACCCTGCTCGACACGACCTTGCAGATGATCCGGAACATCCCGGCGCTGGCCCTGATTCCGCTGGTGATCCTGTGGTTCGGCATCGACGAGACGGCAAAACTGTTCCTGCTGGCGATCGGCGTGTTCTTCCCGGTCTACCTGAACACCTTCCACGGCATCCGCTCGGCCGACCAGGGCCTGATCGAGATGGCGCGCAGCTATGGCTTGTCGGGCTGGGCCCTGCACCGCGACGTGATCCTGCCGGCGGCCTTGCCCTCGATCCTGGTGGGCGTGCGCTTTTCGCTGGGCCTGGTCTGGGTGCTGCTGATCGTGGCCGAAACGATCTCGGCGCAATCGGGCATCGGCTACATGACGATGAATGCGCGCGAATTCCTGCAAACCGATGTGGTGCTGGTTGGCATCCTGCTGTACGCGCTGCTCGGCAAGCTGGCCGACCTGGCGGCGCGCGCACTGGAGCGCACTTTCCTGCGCTGGAATCCGGCTTACCGCTAACGAGGGTCTATGCACATTACTCAAGAAGAAACCCGCCGGGTCGGCTCCACGGCCGCCGCCGGTGGACGCGGCGCCGAGGTCCATGCGCGCGCACTCACCAAGCGCTACGGCGAGCGCACCGTGCTGGACGACATCGACCTGCACATCGCGCCCGGCGAGGCGGTGGCCGTGATCGGCCGCAGCGGCTGCGGCAAGAGCACCCTGCTGCGCCTGATCGCCGGGCTCGAACAGCGCGACGGCGGCACCCTGGAGGTCGACGCCGATGCCGGTACAGGGCAGGGCGAAGGCGGCACCCGCCTGATGTTCCAGGAAGCGCGCCTGCTGCCCTGGAAGAGCGTGCTCGACAATGTAGCGCTGGGCCTGAAGCATGGCGCCGGCCGCGCCAGCGAGGCCCTGGCCACCGTCGGCCTGGCCGAACGGGCGCAGGAGTGGCCGGCCGTGCTCTCGGGCGGACAGCGCCAGCGCGTGGCCCTGGCGCGCGCCCTGGTGCATGCGCCGCAACTGCTGCTGCTCGACGAACCGCTGGGCGCCCTCGACGCGCTGACCCGCATCGAGATGCAGCGCCTGATCGAAAGCCTGTGGCTGCGCCAGGGGTTTACCGCCGTGCTGGTCACCCACGACGTGCAGGAAGCGCTGGCCCTGGCCGATCGCGTGCTGGTGGTCGATGGCGGCCGCATCGCACATGACGTGGCAGTGAACCTGCCGCGTCCTCGCGAGCGCGGCAGCGCCGGTTTTGCGGCACTTGAACGTCAGTTGCTGGATTGCGTACTCGACAGTAAGTAGGCGCGCTCTTCCATTTATCTCGTCGTCGCCTGGATATAAAAAATGTCTGGGGAACAGCCTTGTTATAGGTATTGCTCTTCCGGCAGTGTCTGAACAAGAAGTCAAGAAATTTATTTCTTAAAACGTAAATACAACGCAGTTCTAACGAAGAAATGGCTTGATGAGCCGGATTTATTTTCCGTCCAGAACCCTTCAATTCCTCTCTTTAACTCTCGGTTTACATTACGGAGCGAAAGTTCGTTCGTCGTCGCTAATCGTGAACGCAAATTGTGTCTTTCCCCTCGCAATATACATATTGAGTCAAAAAATGATTAGAAAGAAACTTTGCAATTAACTTAATGAAATTAGTTCCTGTGAGAAAAATGCCCACAGGAAATTCGTTATGTTAGGTGGCGCACAGTAGAATCTGCGGTTGACAATCGGAAATCGGTCGAATATTGTCATTAATTCGCATCCAGCGAAATTTAATAATTGCAACACTGTCCAACCAACGGATTCTGGAGGAACGAATGGATCAATTCCAACCGAAACACGAGGAAAAGGTGAAAGCCCTGAGCGTGGACGATGAATGCTTTTATATCGACCTCGAGTGTGGCTTACGCCTGAGTGGCCCGCGCCTGATTGCCGTGTCTCTGGACGAGGCGGAGCACCTGGCAGCACCCCGGAACGCCGCAGTACGCAGCAACTGGGAAGCCGCACCCGTGTTCGATTGATAGCATCGCGGGGCGGGCTGCGTGCCTGCTCCGCACCCGCAAGACACGTTTTTTGGAGTACGGCGGCGCCATGCCGCACGATTGGAAGTCGTTCCAAAATGTCACGGACTGATGGGGGTAGAATGTTCCCATGAAGATTCGTGTCGCTACCTATAATATTCATAAGGGTGTTTCCTCGCTGCGCAGCACGCCACGCGTCCTGGCATTGAAGAAAGCCATCGCTGAATTCCACGCCGATATTGTCTTCCTGCAAGAAGTGCAGGGCAGGCATGATCGCAACCTGGCGCGCTATGCCAACCATAAGCGCGAACACCGCATCTGGCCGGAAACGGCGCAGTACGAGTACTTTGCCGGCGAATCCCACCATTCGGCCTACGGCATGAATGCGGTCTATGACCACGGCCACCACGGCAATGCGCTGCTCAGCTGTTTCCCTATCGAAAACAGCCATAACCACGACGTGTCCGACCATGCCTACGAGCAGCGCGGCATCCTGCACTGCGTGCTGGAAACGCCGGCTGGCCGGGTCCATTGCTACGTGGTCCATTTGGGGCTGTTCGAAGGCGGGCGCGGGCGCCAGACCGTGCAACTCATCGAGGCGGTACAGCAGTCGTCGAACGGCGAACCGGTAATCATCGCCGGCGACTTCAACGACTGGCGCAATACCCTGAGCGACCGTTTGCGCAATGCCCTGGGCGTGACCGAGGTGTTCGACGAGCTCGGGCCGAAGTCGGCCCTGGGCGACATGGTGCGCAGCTGGGCAGGGCGCCAGCCGCGCCTGGCGCCGGCGCGCACCTTCCCGGCCGCGCTGCCCTGGTTCCGCCTTGACCGCATCTACGTGCGCGGCTTCAAGGTCGACAATGCCCAGGTCATGGCTGGCCCGATCTGGGCCAAACTCTCGGATCACGCACCGATCGTCGCGGAACTCCAGCTGGCTTAGGTATGCGCCCGGTCAGCTATGTAGCGAACAACGACATCACCCTGCTCGAATCCGGCCTCCAGCTGTTTCCGGCGATGATAGCCGCCATCGACGCCGCCCGGCACGACGTCCTGTTCGAGACCTATATCTTTGCCGAGGACGCCGTCGCGCGCGGCATCGAGGACGCCTTGATCCGGGCCGCCAAACGCGGGGTCAAGGTGCGGGTGCTGGTCGACTGGTTCGGCACCGGCCACCGCGTCTGCTGCCGCCGCGCCGAAGCCTTTGCCGCCGCCGGCGTGCATTACCGCGTGTTCAACCCATGGTTCAAGCGCGGCGTCACGCGCACGCACCGCAAGATCACGGTGGTCGACCGCAGCATTGCCTTTATCGGCGGCATCAACATCAACGACGACATGCTGTGCGACTACGAGCCGCACAGGCCGCTGCCGGCGCCGCGCTGGGATTTCGCGGTGCAGGTGCAGGGGCCGCTGCTGGCGCAAATCCACCTGGAGGCGCAAGCGCAGTGGGCGCGCGCCGGCCACCTGCCGCTGATCCGCCGTATCGGCCTGTTCCGCGAGATGCGGAGCCAGCCGCCGACCGAGGGCGCGAAGCCGATGCGCGCGGCCTTCGTCGTGCGCGACAATTTGCGCAACCGGCGCACCATCCAGCGCGCCTATCTGCAGGCGATCGGCCAGGCCAGGAAATGCGTATTGCTGGCGAATCCTTATTTTGCCCCGGGGCGCAAGTTCCGCGAGGCACTGGCGCATGCGGCTGCCCGCGGCGTCGAGGTTACGCTCCTGATCGGCGTGGGCGAATTCAAGATGCAGGACGCGGTGGCGCGCTCCTTTTATCCGAAACTGCTGGCGGCCGGCATCAAGGTGGTGGAGTACCGCAAGACGCAGCTCCACGCGAAGATCGCCGTGGTCGACGACGACTGGGCCACCGTGGGGTCGAGCAATTGCGACGGCCTGTCGCTGTTCGTGAACCAGGAAGCGAACATCGTCGTGCGCGACGTTGGCTTTGCGCGTGCCGTGCGCGCCCACATCCTGCGCGGCGTGGCCGACGGGGTGCCGGTGCACCTGGAGGAATTTGCCGGCTTCGGCTGGGTGCGCCGGGCCTTGTACGGGACGGCTTACCTGGCCTACAAGTTTGCAATGCGGATTTTTGCCATCGGCTACGCCTGATCAGCGAAAAGGCCTCGAAAAAGCGGGTCCTCGCCAGCATATGGGGTGCTTGAACCAGAAAGAGGACAAGCAATGGAAAACGATAATGTTCGCATCGACAAGTGGCTGTGGGCCGCGCGCTTCTTCAAGACGCGCTCGCTGGCGGCCGATGCGGTGGAACGTGGCCGCGTGCGTATCGGCGGCGAGCCGGTGAAATCGGCGCGCGCCGTGAAGTTGAACGACAAGATTTTTATCGACAATGGCTCGGACCGCTGGGAAGTGATGGTCTTGGGCATTTCCGACAAGCGCGGCGGCGCGCCGATTGCACGGACGATGTACAGCGAAACGCAGGAAAGCATTGCCCGGCGCGAGAACGATACCGAAGCGCGGCGTTTGTTCCCGGAGCCGGGCAGCAGCATCAAGGGCAGGCCAACCAAGCGTGATCGCCGGGCGATTACGCGGGCAGGGGAATAGGGTGGACAGGGTAGCTCTGGCCAATGGGCAGAGTAACGAACGTTCACGCGTTCAATCGGACCGCGATCGGTTGCGCCAGTAATCAAGGCCGCAGGCCCGCTCTTACGCTGCCAACATTGTTCATATTTCCGCGTGGGCACGGAGTGCCCACCATACTAGAACCCCACCTCTAAGTTCCCGTTTGACATTCACCCGCCGATAGATAATAGTACGAGCGTTCGGATTTTTCGATTCACCCAGGGGACAGTCATCAACACTTCAGCCAAATTCATGCGCAAGGGCGAGCAGACCCGGGCGGCCATCCTCGACGTCGCACTCGAGCTGGCCAGCCGCAACGGGCTGGAAGGCCTGACCATCGGCCTGCTGGCCGACCGCATGAACATGAGCAAATCGGGCGTGTTCGCGCACTTCGGTTCGCGCGAAGACCTGCAGATGGAAGTGCTCAAGCTTTATCACCACCGCTTCGAGCAGGAAGTGTTCTTCCCCAGCGTCAAGGAGCAGCGTGGCTTGCCGCGCCTGGAGTCCATGTTCGCACGCTGGGTCAAGCGCGTTTCGGTGGAAATTGCGTCGGGCTGCATCTATATCAGTGGCGCAGTGGAGTACGATGACCGTCCAGGTCCGATCCGCGAAGCGCTGGTGGCCATGGTGCGTGCCTGGCAGGGTGCGCTGCTGCGCGCCGTGCAGCAGAGCATCGATGTCGGCGCGCTGCAAGAGGGCACCGACCCCGACCAGCTGGTCTACGAGATGTACGGGCTGATCCTGGCCTTGCACCACGATGCGCGTTTCCTACGCGTCCCCGGCGCACTGGAGCGCGCGAACCGCGGCTTCGTGCGGCTGATCGAGAATTACCGTAATCCCACTCAAAGCAATCAAGCGGGCTGAGCCCGTTTAGCAAGTCTCACACAATCTTACCTTCGTCAGGAGAAAACCATGGGTCAGTACGTCGCGCCAATCCGGGATATGCAGTTCGTTTTGCACGAATTCCTCAATGTCACCGAAGAGTTCAAGAACTTGCCGGCATACCAGGAAATCGACGCCGACATCATCAACCAGGTGCTCGAAGAAGGTGCGAAATTCACGCAGGAAGTGCTGTTCCCGCTGAACCACTCCGGCGACCGCGAAGGCTGCCATTTCGACGCGGAAACCAAGACCGTAACCACGCCAAAAGGCTTCAAGGAAGCGTATAAACAGTACGTCGAAGGCGGCTGGGCTGCGCTGGCGTGCGATCCGGAATACGGCGGCCAGGGCCTGCCTGTTTCGCTGAACAATTCGTTCTACGAAATGCTGAACTCGTCCAACCAGGCGTGGACCATGTACCCGGGCCTGTCGCACGGCGCCTACGAGTGCCTGAAAGAACACGGCACCGACGAACAGAAGAAATTCTACCTGCCGAAGCTGGTCTCGGGCGAGTGGACCGGCACCATGTGCCTGACCGAAGCGCATTGCGGCACCGACCTCGGCCTGCTGCGCTCGAAGGCCGAACCGCAAGGCGACGGCACCTACAAAATCACCGGCTCGAAGATCTTCATCTCGGCCGGCGAACACGACGTGGCCGAGAACATCGTCCACCTGGTGCTGGCGCGCCTGCCGGACGCCCCTGAAGGCTCGAAGGGCATCTCGCTGTTCCTGGTCCCTAAATTCCTGCCGAATGCGGATGGTTCGATCGGCGAGCGCAACCCGATCTTCTGCGGCGCCATCGAAGAAAAGATGGGCATCCACGGCAACTCGACCTGCCAGATGAACCTGGACGGCGCCGTCGGCACCCTGATCGGCCAGCCGCACAAAGGCCTGAACGCGATGTTCGTGTTCATGAACGCCGCCCGCCTGGGCGTGGGCATGCAGTCGCTCGGCCTGACCGAAGTGGCTTACCAGAACGCCCTGGTGTACGCAAAAGACCGCATCCAGATGCGTTCGCTGTCGGGCCCGAAGGATCCAAGCAAGCCAGCCGATCCGATCATCGTGCACCCGGACGTCCGGCGCATGTTACTCACTGCTAAGGCCTACGCCGAAGGCGCGCGTGCGCTGACCTCGTACATTGCGCTGCAGATCGACCGCGAACTGAACCACCCTGACGAAGAAGTGCGCAAGGAAGCCGCCGGCGAAGTCGCGCTGCTGACCCCGATCGTGAAAGCCTTCATCACCGACAACGGCTGGATCGCCACCTCGGAAGCGATGCAGGTCTACGGCGGCCACGGCTACATCAGCGAGTGGGGCATGGAGCAGTACGTGCGCGACGCGCGTATCAACATGATCTACGAAGGCACCAACACCATCCAGTCGCTGGACCTGCTGGGCCGCAAGATCCTGATGGACAACGGCGCCAAGCTGCGCGCCTTCGGCGAAAAGATCAAGGCCTTCGTCGAAGAAAACGGCCTCGATGAATCGATGTCGGAATTCGTGACCCCGCTGGGCGAGCTCGGCGAAAAAGTCACCAAGCTGACCATGGAAATCGGCATGAAGGCCTTCACCAACCAGGACGAAGTCGGCGCCGCTGCCGTGCCTTACCTGCGCGTGGTCGGTCACCTGGTGTTCTCCTACTTCTTCGCCCAGATGTCGAAGATCGCTCTGGAAAAGAAAGATTCTGGCGACAAGTTCTACGAAGCCAAGCTGCACACCGCACGCTTCTACTTCGCCCGCCTGTACCCGGAAACCGCGATGTTGATCCGCCAGGCACGTTCGGGCGCAAGCAACCTGCTGGCGCTCGACGCCGACCTGTTCTAACCGCTTCTAGGGATAAAAACCATGACCAATTTCACCGTCAAGAAAGTCGCCGTCCTGGGCGCGGGCGTGATGGGCGCGCAGATCGCTGCGCACTGCGTCAACGCCAAGGTGCCTGTCGTCCTGTTCGACCTGCCTGCAAAGGAAGGCCCAAAGAACGGCATCGTCCTGCGCGCCATCGAGAACCTGAAGAAGCTGTCGCCTGCGCCGCTGGGCAACAAGGATGACGCCTCGCTGATCCAGATCGCCAACTACGAGGACAACCTCGACGTGCTGGCCGGCTGCGACCTGATCATCGAAGCCATCGCCGAACGCATGGACTGGAAGCACGACCTGTACGCCAAGGTCGCGCCGCACATCGCGCCGAACGCGATCTTCGCGTCGAACACGTCGGGCCTGTCGATCAATAAATTGGCCGAAGGCTTCGACGACGAGCTGAAGGCACGCTTCTGCGGCGTGCACTTCTTCAACCCGCCGCGCTACATGCACCTGGTCGAGCTGATCCCGACCGTCGGCACCAAGCCGGAAATCCTCGACCAGCTCGAGACCTTCCTGACCTCGGTCCTGGGCAAGGGCGTCGTGCGCGCGAAAGACACGCCGAACTTCATCGCGAACCGCGTCGGCATCTTTGGCATGCTGGCTACCATCCACGAAGCCGAGAAGTTCGGCCTGTCGGTGGACGTGGTCGACGACCTGACCGGCGCCAAGCTGGGCCGCGCGAAATCGGGCACCTTCCGTACCGCCGACGTCGTCGGCCTGGACACGATGGGCCATGTGATCAAGACCATGCAGGACACCCTGCAGGACGATCCGTTCTTCAGCCTGTACAAGACGCCGGACGTGCTGGCCAAGCTGATCGAGAAGGGCGCCCTGGGCCAGAAGACCGGCGGCGGCTTCTACAAGAAAGTCGGCAAGGAAATCCAGCGCCTCGACTTCGCCACCGGCGAATACGTTGCCGGCGGTGCGAAAGCAGCCGACATCGTTGCCCGCATCCTGAAAGAAAAAGACCCGGTCAAGAAGTTCAAGGCCATGCGCGAATCGACGAATCCGCAGGCGCAGTTCCTGTGGGCGATCTTCCGCGACGCCTTCCACTACATCGCGATCCACCTCGATACCATCGCCGACAACGCACGCGACATCGACTTCGCGATGCGCTGGGGCTTCGGCTGGAGCGTCGGTCCCTTCGAGACCTGGCAAGCGGCCGGCTGGAAGCAGATCGCCGAATGGGTCAAGGAAGACATCGACGCCGGCAAGGCGCTGACGAACGCACCGCTGCCAGCCTGGGTCTTCGAAGGACAAGTAGCAGAGAAGGGCGTGCACACTGCCGAAGGTTCGTACTCGGCCGCATCGAACAGCTACGTGCCACGTTCGACCCTGCCAGTGTATGAGCGCCAGGCCTTCCGTGCGCCAGTGCTGGGCGCCGGCGCGCAAGACGCGAAGACCGCGGGCACCACTGTGTTCGAGGACGACTCGGTGCGCCTGTGGCATACCGGCGATGAGGTCCTGATCATTTCGCTGAAAACCAAGATGCACGTCATCGGTGACGGCGTCATCAAGGGCATCAAGCGCGGCCTGGCGGAAGCCGAAGCCAACTTCAAGGGCCTGGTGATCTGGAACACCGACGCCACCGAAGGCGGCGCCTTCTCGGCCGGCGCCGATCTGCAATCGGCCCTGCCAGCCTTCATGGCCGGCGGCGCGAAAGCGATGGACCCGATCGTCAAGGAACTGCAAGACACCTTCATGCAGATGAAGTACTCGAACGTGCCGGTGGTGGCTGCTGTCGCTGGCCTGGCGCTGGGCGGCGGCTGCGAGATGGCCCTGCACGCATCGAAGCGCGTGGCCTCGATCGAGTCTTACATCGGCCTGGTCGAAGTGGGCGTCGGCCTGGTGCCGGCCGGCGGCGGCCTGAAGGAAGCGGCAGTGCGCGCTTTCACGGAAGCCAAGGGCAACGACATCCTGCAATTCCTGAAGACCGGTTTCACCAACGCGGCCACCGCGCAAGTGTCGAAGTCGGCGCTGGAAGCGAAAGCCATGGGCTACCTGAAGGAAGACGACATCATCGTCTTCAACGCCTACGAGCTGCTGCACGTGGCCAAGGTGCAGGCGCGCGCCATGTTCGACGCCGGCTACCGCGCTCCGGCGCAGCGGCCGGTCACCGTCACCGGCCGCTACGGCTGGGCGACGATCCGCGGCCAGCTGGTCAACATGCGTGACGGCGGCTTCATTTCGGCCTACGACTACCAGCTGGGCGACGCCATCGCCGAGATCGTGACCGGCGGCGACGTCGACCAGGGCAGTGTGGTGTCCGAGCAGTGGCTGCTCGACATGGAACGCAAGGCCTTCGTCTCGCTGCTGAACAACCCGAAGACGCAAGAGCGGATCATGGGCATGATGCAGACCGGCAAGCCGGTGCGCAACTAAACGCTGAACAACAGGACGACCAACATGAGCAAACAACTTCAAGACGCATATATCGTCGCAGCGACCCGCACCCCGATCGGCAAGGCGCCACGCGGCATGTTCAAGACCACCCGCCCGGACGACCTGCTGGTGCACGCCATCCGTGGCGCCATGGCCGCCGTGCCGAACCTGGACCCGGCCCTGATCATCGACGCCATCGTCGGCTGCTCGTTCCCGGAAGCGGAACAAGGCTTCAACATCGCCCGTAACTCGGTGGTGCTGGCCGGCCTGCCGAACACCGTGGGCGGCGTGACCGTGAACCGTTACTGCGCCTCGGGCATCACCGCCCTGGCCATGGCGGCCGACCGCATCCGCGTCGGCGAAGCCGACGTGATGATCGCCGGCGGCGTCGAATCGATGTCGATGGTGCCGATGATGGGCCACCATCCCTCCATTAATATGGAGACGTTCAGGGACGAGAACGTCGGCCTGGCCTACGGCATGGGCCTGACTGCTGAAAAAGTCGCCCAGCAGTGGAAAGTGTCGCGCGAAGACCAGGACGCCTTCGGCCTGGAATCGCACCGCCGCGCCATCGCCGCCCAGCAGGCCGGCTACTTCAAGGACGAGATCACCCCGGTCGAGATCGTCACCCGTACGCCGAACCTGGCCACCGGTGAAGTGTCGGTCAAGCGCCGCACCGTCGACACCGACGAAGGCCCGCGCGCCGACGCCAGCATGGAAGGCATGGCGAAACTGAAGCCGGTCTTCGCCGCCAAGGGCACCGTTACCGCTGCGACCTCGTCGCAGATGTCGGACGGCGCCGGCGCCCTGATCGTCGTCAGCGAAAAAATCCTGCGCGAGCACAACCTGACCCCGCTGGCCAAGTTCTCGTCGTTCGCCGTGCGCGGCGTGCCGCCTGAGATCATGGGCATCGGTCCGAAGTTCGCGATTCCTGCCGCGCTGGCCGCCGCCGGCATCACCCAGGACCAGCTGGACTGGATCGAGCTGAACGAAGCCTTCGCCGCACAGGCGCTGGCCGTGATCCGCGACCTGGGCCTGGACACCAGCAAGGTCAACCCGATGGGCGGCGCGATTGCCCTGGGCCACCCGCTGGGCGCCACCGGTGCGATCCGCGCCGCGACCGTCGTGCACGCACTGCGCCGCAACAATTTGAAGTACGGCATGGTGACGATGTGCGTCGGCGCCGGCATGGGCGCGGCCGGTATCATCGAGCGCGTGTAATCCTGAGTTGAAGCGGCGAGACCGACCCCGTGTTGATGCCGCTTTCAACCNTGCGCCGCAACAATTTGAAGTACGGCATGGTGACGATGTGCGTCGGCGCCGGCATGGGCGCGGCCGGTATCATCGAGCGCGTGTAATCCTGAGTTGAAGCGGCGAGACCGACCCCGTGTTGATGCCGCTTTCAACCATCACCGCGTGGGCACAAGTGCCCACCCTACATTTCGACGTTCGTAGGGTGGGCACTTGTGCCCACGCGTTTTTCGTGCCCCCGAATACATCCTGGAGACTGAAAAAATGACGATCCAAACCAATAAACAAAACGGCATCCTCACCATCGAATTCAACCGCCTCGAGCGCAAGAACGCCATCACCGGCGCCATGTACCAGACGATGGCCGACGCCCTGCTCGACGCGGAACAAGACCCGCAGGTGCGCGCCGTCCTCATCACCGGCAAGCCCGAAATCTTCACCGCCGGTAACGACCTCGACGACTTCCTAAACAACGCCGGCGAAGGCGCCATGACCGAAGACCGCCCGGTGTTCCAGTTCATGAAGGCCCTGGAAGGCTGCACCAAGCCGGTCGTCGCCGCCGTGGCCGGCGCCGCCGTCGGCATCGGCACCACGATGCTGATGCACTGCGACCTGGTCTATTGCGCCGACAACGCCAAGTTCTCGATGCCCTTCACCCAACTCGGCCTGTGCCCGGAATTCGCTTCGTCGCTGCTGGTGGCGCAAGCCGCCGGCTACACCCGTGCCGCTGAAAAGCTGATGCTGGGCGAAGCCTTCGGCGCCCAGGAAGCCTTTGAAATGGGCATCGTCGCGCGCGTGCTGCCGGCCGCCGAATTGCTGGCGTTTGCCCAAGGCCAGGCCGCCAAGCTGGTCGCCCTGCCGGCCGCTTCGATCCGCGCCACCAAGGCCCTGATGAAGCGCCCACGCGCCGGCATCGTTACCGAGACCGTCGGCGTGGAGAACAAGCAGTTCAGCGCCATGCTGGTCGGCGCCGAAGCGAAGGAAGCGTTCACCGCCTTCTTCCAGAAGCGCAAGCCGGACTTTTCGAAGTTCGATTGATGCAGCAAACCGCGCAGCCCGACCACGGCGCTGCGCGGTATCCGGCTTGGGCGCGTCAGTTGGCGCCGAAGTTGATCCTCCCTTCCACGACCGCATCGCCCCCGACACCGCTGGCTAGGTGTTTGCCCGCGCCATCGTCGCCACGCAGGTTGCCGCGCACAGTGCCACGCACTTCGGCATTGTCGTAATCCACCACCTCGCCATTCGTCCCCGGTTCCGTATGCGTGATGCGCACGTGAATCCGGTCCTTGCCGCCCGTTTTCGCGCTCCGGGTCACGGTCAGGACGAAGCGGTGATTGCCCCTGCCGTTGACGGTGCCATGCCCGCTGTAGCGGATGCGCGTGCTTTTGACCGTCACTGCATCGACCTGGTTGCTGCGCAGCGCCAGGGCGCCCACGTTCACCGCGACCTGCCCCTTGCCCGTACCCGGCCCCTCGGACAGGAAGGCGAAGCTGCCGATCGAGGCGCGGCGCGTGTTTGGATTCGCGGCAAAGGCGGTAGCGGCGAAGGTGCCGTCGCCGCTGATGGCAGCCTGCGACCCGCAGATGACGACCCGGCGTTCCACCGTGCTGCTCTTGCCGCTGCTGTCGGTCAGGGTCAGCCGGACCGTGTAGATGCCGGGTGCGCGGTAAGCGTGCTGGCCGCTGACGCTGCCCGCGCCATTCTTTTCGCTCACGATGCCGACGGTCGCGCTGCCGTCGCCCCAGGTCCAGAGGGCCTTGTGCGTGTCGCCCGCGTCGACATCGGTAAAGCCGGCCGCGAACGACAGCAGGGCGTTCGCGCGCGCCGGCCCGGTAAAGCTGACCGCCCCGGCGACCGGCGGCTGGTGGTACACGGCGCGCGGTACCAGCAGCACCAGGGTGCCGGTGTTGGTGCCGGCGACGATCGTGCCCTTGTCGTTGATCGCCGCGCCAAAGAATGCCGTCATGCCGGGCGGCGCACCCACCACGCGCGCGCTGAGGTCGACGAAGCCGCCCGCGCGCGTCCAGATATACCCCTGGGCATTCAGGCTGCCGACCACTTGCCCCTGGTTGTTCAGGTCGTTCGTCTCGGAGCTGTCCACGCCGGGCGTGCCGATCACGAGCAGGCCGTTCTCGCGGCTCCAGATGATGCCGTTCCTGTCGCTCGGGGTTGCGAACAGTTCGCCGATCACCAGTCCTTTCTCGTTGATGCCGTCGGCCCAGGAAAGATACGCGGGCTCCGTGCCCAGCTCCTGCAGGCCGCCCTGCCTGGACCAGATGAAGGCCTGGTCGTGGCCGAGCGAATTGAACGCAGCGCTGCCGACGACCTGGCCTGCGTTGTTGATGTCTTCGGCCAGCGAGGCGATGCTGGGGAAATCGTTGAGCGCGATCGGCCCGCCGCCGGCGGCAGGCCACTTGGTGACCTGGGTCAGCCTGGGACCCTGGGCCTCTTCCGACCAGCCGACGGCCGTGCCGGCATCGTTGATCCCGAAGGCAACCGAGCCGGATGTGGGACCAAGCGCGCCCAGGTTGACCATGCCGGTATGCGGACTCCAGCGAAACGCCCGCTCCGGCAAGGTGCCGCCGAAGCGGGCAAGGCCGACAACCTGGCCCTTGCTGTTGATGTCGGTGGCGATCGAGTTTCCGGTGCCGGGCGCGTTCAGGTCGACCAGCCCGGTTTGCCGGCTCCAGCGGAACGCGTGGTAGGGCGTGCTGGCCCCGGTCGACGCCGTACCGGCTACCTGCCCCAGGTCGTTGTGCGCTCGGTCAACATGCCACAAGGGAATAGGTGGTAAGCGAGGTCACACTGTCCAGCTTAGGGAGCACCGATGAGCTGTGTACTGAAGCAGATCAAGGCCGGGGCGTCGCCGCGGCCTGCCATGCAAACTTGGCCGCCGTGGTCCCTCAGGCCAGGGCGTGCAGCGCCACCAGCAGCACGGACACCATCGCGCCGGCCCAGCCCAGCCGTGGCGCCAGCGCCGGCCGGTACTGGAACAGCAGGGCCAGCGCGATGGCCGCCGCCGTCAACAGGCCGCACCACAGCACCGGCCCGGTATGCCAGCCTCGGGCGGCCACGCAGGCCGCCAGCGACAGCACGATGCCGAGCCAGCCGGCGCTGCGGTAGCGCCGGCGCAGGCGTGGGGCCGGTTCCTTGCTGCGGCCATGGATGTCGGCGTAATGGCGGTCGATCGACAGGCCATTCGCCACCAGACCGCCATAGGCCAGCAGGGCGCCGGCCAGGATTAGCAGGTTCATGCGGCCTCCTTCTGGACGAGGGTTGAAGATGGCGCTGGCTCCGCCCGCTTGCCCACCGCCTTCTGCTCCTTGCGCTTGAGCCACCAGGCCGCGTAGCCCAGCAGCGCACCGAGTGCAAATGTCACCAGATCGAACGCCGCCACCGCACGCAGCCCTGCCGGCCCGAACAGCGTCGCGCCAAGATGGGTGTTCGTGGTGAGCACATTCAACAGCGGCACCCCAGCCAGCAGCAGCGCCCCGACGATCAACTGGAAGCGCCACATTGCGCGCGACGGCCGCACTTGCGCCAGCAGCAGCGCCGCGCCCCAGGCCATGAAGAAGCAGTTGGCTTCCATGGCGGCGCGGTTTTCCAGCGCCAGCGGCAGCAGGCGGTTGCTCCAGAAGTAGACGCCGAACGCGATCGGCAGGCCCGCAATCGCGCCGATGTTCAGCGCGTCGACCAGGCGCGCGCCGAAGCCGACACGTCCGCCTTGCGCCACCACCTTGGCGTACTTCTGGCGCTCCTTTACGCCCCACAGCAGGGCGCCGGTGGCAACCATCGCGCAGCCGGCCAGGCCGCACAGGAAGAACAGCGCGCGCAGCAGGGTGTCGGCAAAGTGGGCGAGGTGCAGGCCGTAGAAGGCGCGGCGCATGCTCGATACGCCGCTCGGCTCGCCGGTCGAGGAGATCAGGGCGCCGGTGACGCCGTTGAAGGTCATCGACGGCTCGACGTTCGACAGCTGCCGCCCCGCGGGCCGCACCAGCTGCACGGTGGCGTTGGCGTCGTTCGGCTGGCTGACGACGATGCGCGCGACCGGCTGTCCCCATGCCGCCTGGGCCTGGGCCAGCATCGGGCCAAGGTCGGCCAGCGGCGCCGCAACCCTGGCCGGTTTCACGCGTTCGTTGTCCGGGAAGACCTCGGCGAACATTGCCTGCTGGTCGCCCTTGTAGATGGCCTTCGTCGGCGCTTCCATGTACATGAACATCAGCGTCACGATGCCGGTATAGGTGATCATCAGGTGGAAGGGCAGGGCCAGCACGGCGGTGGCGTTGTGGGCGTCGAGCCAGGAGCGCTGGCCCTTCTTCGGGCGGAAGGTAAAGAAGTCCTTGAAGATGCGTTTATGGGTGATGACGCCGCTGATGATCGCCACCAGCATGAACATGGCGCAGATGCCGACGATCCAGCGGCCCCAGATGGCCGACATGTAGTACAGGTCGAAGTGCATCCGGTACAGGAATTCGCCGCCGCGGGTGTCGCGCGCCTGCGGCACTTCGAGCCCGCTGGCCGGGTCGAGCGTGACGTTCTGCTTGCGGAAGGCGGCGCGGCGCTCGGCCATGCTCATGCCCTTTTTCGGCGGCAGGGTCCAGCTGGCCTGAACGACCGGATTGCGCCCGTTCGGCAGGCCGATGTACCAGGCCGTGGCCCTGGGCGCGCGTTCCTGCAGCGCCGCTACCGTGTGCGCGGCGATCGCTGCCGGTGGCAGGCTTGCCGTGGCTGCAGCGCTGGCGTGCAGCTCGGGTTTCATCCAGAGCGTGATCTCGTCGCGGTAATAGGCCGAGGTGCCGCCCATGAAGATTAGCAGCAGCACCCAGCACACCAAGAGGCCCGACCAGGTGTGCAGCCAGGCCATCGATTGGCGCAGACCCTCCCTCATGCCAGGCCTCCCGTCAGCCACAGCACGCCGCCCAGCAGGGCGCTGGCGCCGAGGATGCCGGCCCAGGCGCGTCCTGCGCTGGCGGTGGCGAATACCCACAGCACCGCGCACGGGTAGATCACGAAGGCGAGCATGGTGGCGAGGCTGACGGCGTCGGCGCGCGACAGCGGCAGCAGTGCCGCCAGCAGCACGCCGAGCAGGGTCGAGGCGACGGCCGCCAGCAGGTAGCCGCCGCCGATGGCGGCCACGGCGCGCGCGGCCACACCGAGGCGGTAGCGGCGGTCGACGGTAATGGTCATGTCAGGCTCCTCTTGCTGCTTACTTGCCCGGCGCCGCGGCCGGACCGGCGGGCAAGGCGGGCGCCCCGGCCACGTGGGTGAACGAGAGGGCGGTGACGTAGCTGGCGTTGTCGTATGGCTTGCCATCGCGCTCGCCGGCGGCCGGGTCCTGGTGGCGGGCTTCGATCACGTAGCTGCCGCGCCAGGGCAGGTCGAAGCGCACCAGGCCCCCTTCGTCCGTGGTCGCTTCCTTCGACCAGCCGTTCGGGATGACCGCGCTGACCTTCACCTTCGGCGCCGGCTTACCCTTGTAGACGACGCGGAACTGGCCCTGCTGGCCGGTCGGCACGATGTCGAAGGTCAGTTTCGCTTCCTGGGCGGCGAAGGTGGTGACGTAGCGCGCCGCCGGGGTCCAGGCGTGGCGTGTGGTCTTGCCGTCCTGCTGGTTCTCGAAATAGGGGTAAGTCGCTTCCTCGATCACGATGGATTCGCCGGGGCCGGCCGTGCGCGACAGCACGAAGCCGCGCGCCGTTTTCTCGAATGCGATTGGCTGCTCGCCGCGTGGGCCGACCAGCCGGGCGGTGGGCGTGACGAACTTGTCGAGCAGGCCGGGCGAGGTTTCGCGCAGGTTGTCGTCGAACTCGCCGAACTGCAGCGTCGCCGTCTTGCCGTCCTGCTCGACCCAGATGTGGTGCGCCTGGGCGGGCGCGCAGGCGGCAAGGGCGAGGAGAGCGGGGAGCAGCAGTTTTTTCATGACGGACTTTCTGTGACGGTTTCGATGGCCGCCGGCATGGGCGGATTCCTGGTGATGCGAATGCTGGCGCTGCCATCCGCAGCTGCTTCATGCGGATCGGATATGCGGCATTGCAACAATGCTTCAATGAGAATTATAATGCGAATCATTCTCATTTACAAACCAGTCAAAGGAACCGATCGATGCGTCGCGCACAGTCCCCCGTTTTCCACCTCACCCCCGGCGCGCGCCGGGCGAAACTGCTGTGCGCGACCGCCGTGCTGCTGTCTCCGCTTGCCGTGCTGGCCCAGGGCCCGTCGGCCGACACCATGCCCGTTGCCGAAGCGGCCGCGGTGGCCGAGCTGACCGAGGCGGCGCCGGCAATCGTCAACGTGAGCGGCAAGGCCGACGTCAAGAACACCTTCGTGGCGCGTTCGGCCTCGGTGTTCAAGGGCGCCGAGGACCTGCGCGATATTCCGCAGCCGGTAACGGTGCTGACCCGCGAATTCCTCGACGCGCGCAACCTGCTCGACCTGCACGACGTGCTGCAGAACACGCCGGGCGTTTCGGTCGATTACGTCGACAGCGAGCGCGTGACTTATTTCTCGCGCGGCTACCAGATCGATGCGCTGCAGGTCGACGGCCTGACCATCAACCAGAGCGGTTCTTCCTTCGTGCAGCCCGACACCGCCGTGCTCGAACGCGTGGAAGTGCTGCGCGGCGCCTCGGGCATGCTGCGCGGCGCCGGCAATCCGTCGGCCACGGTGAACATGGTGCGCAAGCGTCCGACGCGCGCCTTCCAGGCTTCCACCGCGCTGACGCTCGGTTCCTGGGACCGCCGCCGCGTGGAAGGCGATATCTCGGGTTCCTTGAACGAATCCGGTTCGGTGCGCGGCCGCGTGGTGGCGGTGAAGGACAAGAAGGACTTCTTCCAGGACGCCAAGCAGGAAGACCGTGCGGTGCTGTACGGCGTGATCGAAGCCGACCTGGGCGAGCGCACCACGCTCACCGGCAGCCTGCAGTACACCGACCTGGACGCCACCGGCGCCTGGGGCGGCCTGCCGGGCAACCTGGACGGCACGCCCTTGAACCTGGCGCGCAGCACCTATCTCGGCTCGGACTGGAACCGCTGGAACCGCACCAACGAGCAATCGATGCTGGAACTCGAACACCGCTTCGACAACGGCTGGACGGTCAAGGCGAATGCGGCCTACACGCGCCTGGCGTTGAAGGATGACGGCTTCGTGCAGACCTATTTCGCGCGTCCAGCCGGCGCCACCAATCCCTACCTGATGACGGTCACCACGGCCGAGTACACCGGCAACGAGAGCAAGCAGGGCGCGATGACGGTGGTCGCCAACGGCCCGTTCAACGCCTTTGGCCGCAAGCACGAGCTGACGGTCGGCCTGGAGCGCGTGCGCGTGGATACCACCGAGAGCTGGGGCATGGGCAACCTGTATCCGGTAACGGTGGACATCCGCAACTGGGACCCGGCGAGCACCTATCCCGAGCGCGAAGTGCCGGTGCCGAACACGCCGGCGCGACCGAACATCACCACCCAGCAGGGCGCCTTCGGCACCTTCAAATTGTCGCTGCTCGATTCGCTGCAGGCCCTGGTCGGCGCCCGCCTGAGCTGGTGGGAATACGATTCGCACGGCAGCCCGACCAGCAACTACAAGGTGACACGCGAAGTGACGCCGTTCTTCGGCCTGGTGTACGACGTGTCGAAGAATGTCAGCGCCTACGCCAGCTACACCGAGATCTTCACGCCGCAAAACGTGCGCGACGCGCAAGGCGAAATCCTCGACCCGATCCGCGGCGAAGACTATGAACTCGGCCTGAAGGGCGAGTTCTTCGGCGGCGCCCTGAACGCCTCGGCCGGTTTGTTCCGCATCGAGAACGTCGGCCGCGCGGTCGAGGACACGAGCTCGATCAACCCCTGCCTGCCATACTTCACCAGCGGCTACTGCCGCGTGGCCGGCGGCAAGCAACGCAGCGAAGGCTGGGAAGCCGAGCTGTCGGGCGAACTGCTGCCGGGCTTGCAGGTGATGGGCGGCTACACGAATACCCGCACCCGTTACGTCGTCGACACAGCGGCGAACACCGGCCAGCCGCTGCGCAGCATCGACCCCAAGCACCAGCTGCGCGTGTTCGCCACCTACAAGCTCGACGCGCTGGCGCCGGGCCTGAGCGTGGGCGGCGGCGTGCAGGCGCAGAGCGACAGCTTCGTGCGCTCGGGTACGATCACCTCGCGCCAGGGCGGCTACACGGTGGCGAATGCCATGCTGAGCTACCGCTTCAACAGGAACCTGGCGCTGCAGGTCAACGCCAACAACCTGTTCGACAAGGTCTACTACAAGAAA
The DNA here is from genome assembly GCF_030711405.1 of Massilia brevitalea. Taxonomy (GTDB): domain Bacteria; phylum Pseudomonadota; class Gammaproteobacteria; order Burkholderiales; family Burkholderiaceae_D; genus Telluria; species Telluria brevitalea. The sequence continues at coordinate 29,616 of NZ_JAULSI010000031.1, read as the reverse complement.
TTCGCGCCGACCGGCATCGGCTACTACTACGGCGACCCGCGCAACGTGTCGGTGACGCTGCGCGGTAATCTGTAAGACGAATCACGCGCGCAGCACGCACGAACCGGGGCCTGGTTCGTGCATGCTGCTTCCTCCAACGCCATTGCGCTTTCCTTCACTGCGACTGCGACAGCGCCCCGCCAAAGATCACGCTGCCATCGGCATGCAGGCCGCCTGCGCCGCCCGTTCCTGCCTGGGCTGCGCTGTTCTGGGCTGCGCCGTTGGCCGGGCTGGCGCCGTTGTCGTAGTCGACCACCTCGGCTTTCGTGCCCGGTTCGAAGTGCGAGATGCGCACCCGGACGCGGTTTCCGGCGCCGCTCTTGCCGTCCGCAACCGTGCCCAGTGTGAAGCGGTAATTGGCTTTGCCGTTCACGGTACCAACGCCGCTCACCTGCACCCGCTTGCCGTTTACCGCCAGCGCGTCGATGGCGGTGCTGCGCAGCGCCAGGCCGGCCACGTTGACTTCGACAGCGGCCTGGCCGGCGCCGGGGCGCGCGCTGCCGGCGTCGGCGACAAAGGCGAAGCTGCCGGTGGCGTGCCGTGCCGCCATGCTGCCTGCGGGGCCGCTGGCCGCCTTGCGCGCGGCGGCGGGCGAGAAGAAGCTGCCTTCGCCGGTGACGGCGCTGCTGCAGCCGCAGATCGTGACCTTGCGCTCGACTGCCGTACGCTGGCCGCCGCTGTCGAGGATGTCCAGGCGCACCGTGTAGATGCCGGTCTTGCGCCAGGCGTGCTGGCCGCTGACATTGCCGCTGCCGGCCGCCTGGCTGACGATGCCGGCGCTCGTGGTTCCGTCGCCCCAGGTCCAGGTGGCCTTGTGGTGTCGCGCAGGTCGACGTCGCGGAAGGCGGACGAGAACGAGAGCAGCGCGTTCACGCGCGTGGGGCCGGTGAGCTTGATCGGCGCGGCCACCGGCGCCTGGTGATAAGCCGCGCTCGGCACCAGCAGCACCAGGCCGGTGTTGCCGACGGCGGCGATCGAACCGTTGTCGGACACCGCCTGGGCTTGCCACAGTTCGAGCTCGGGCGGGGCGCCCGGGATGCGCGTGTTCAGGTCGACCACGCCGGCCGTGCGCGTCCACGCGAACGCGCGGCCATTCAGGCTGCCGACTACTTGTCCGAGGTTGTTGACGTCGCCCGTGTTCGAGACGTCGGTGCCGGGCGTGCCGATCAGCTGCAGGCCGCTGTCGCGGCTCCAGATGAAGCCGTTCGGCTCGACCGGCGCGTCGTAGTACTGGCCCGTGACCAGGCCTTTTTCGTTGATGCGCTGGGCAAACGCCAGGTAGCTCGGTTCCGTGCCGATTTTCTGCAAACCGCCGCCCGGCGTCCACAGAAAGGCCTGGTCGGACAGCGAGGCGTCGAACGAGGCGCTGCCGACGATCTTGCCGGCCTCGTTGATGTCGAGCCCTTCCGAGGCCACGCTCGAGATGCCGACCAGCGATTGCAGGCCGCCGGCCTCGGTCCAGCGGAAGGCGCGGCCGAGGATGCCGAGTTCGGGGCCTTCGGAGTAGCCGACCACGGTGCCGGCTTCGTTGAGCGCGTTGGCGCCGGACGCATTGCCGAAGGAGCCGAGGTCGACCACGCCCGAGGCCGGCGTCCAGCGGAAGGCATGCAGGGGCGAGCGGCCGGGGGCGGTGGCGACGGCGCCGGCGACCCAGCCGCGGTTGTTGATGGCACTCCCGAACGAGCGCCCGGAACCCGGCGGGTTGAGGTCGACCATGCCGCTGGCCTTGCTCCAGCGGTAGGCGTGGTAGACCTCGCCCGCGGCATCGACGGTGGCGCTGCCGGCGATCTGGCCATGGTCGTTCAGTGCGCCGATGTCCGCGCTCGGACCGCCGAGCGTGCCCAGGTCGCGCACGGTGTACCCATCGTAGAACTTGGCCCGGGTGCCGGTTCCGGCGGAAAATTCGGTGAACGCAACCTGGCCCTTGACGTTGATTTCCGCAAAGGCGCTCGAAGGCGAGAGCTGGATGACCCGGTAGTTCGGAATGGGTGCGGTACTGCCGGATGCGGTGGCGGGAGCAGCAACCGGGGCCGCTGCCGCAATTGCCGCCACCGATGCAGCTGCAGCAGCGGCCAGGGGCCGCAACAGCCAGGGCTTGCGGCCTGCTCGGTGCAGCGTGCCGCTCGTATTTCTCGCTTGCATTTGTTCCTCCTGATCCAGTGTCGTGCGCTCAATCAACGTGTCACGCAGGAATAGGTGCTAGATGAACGCAGTCGTTCCAGCTTAGGGACAGGTGTGGAGGCCGCTTCTGGCGCAGATCAAATGGAAAGCTCGGCAGTGCGCAGGCATTCCAAATGCATGCGCACTGCCGCCGATCATCTTCAGGAAGAAATTGGTGCCAGTATATTTCCCGACCGCTGGCGCCGGTAGGGCAGGCAAGCTGCCGTGTTCGTGTGAACAGGCGCCATGTTGGCCGACGAATGTGACAGGCGTTTGACCGCCAGGTGACAGTTTGCTGACGCTACAAGGCTTTTGCTACCGCCTGGGCCGAGGCTTCGATTCTCAGGCCCAACTTGCGCAGCAGGGCGCCGGCTTCGTGCGCCAGGCCGAGGTCGGGCGCCAGCATGTGCACCGCCGTGGCCAGGGCCAGGTCGTCGCCGGTGCCGAACATGCGCGTGCTTTCCGGCGCCGCACGCCGCGCCTGCACTGCGGTGTCGGCGCCGTCGCGGGCCGGCAGCGTGGCCGCCAGGTGGTGTTCCAGGTCCGCCTCGCGCAGCACCAGGCCCTCGGCGCCGCTCTTGCCGCGCAGGGGCGCCACCGCCACGTCGGGCACGATGCCGCGCGCCTGGATCTCGCGCCCCTTGGGCGTGAAGTAACGCGCCACCGTCATCTTCACTGCGCTGTCGTCGGACAGCGGGAACACGGTCTGGATCGAGCCCTTGCCGAAGGTCGGCGTGCCGACGATCTGCGCGCGGCCATGGTCCTGCAGGGCGCCGGCCACCAGCTCCGCCGAAGAAGCCGAGCCGCCGTTGACCAGCACCGCCAGCGGCACCGTGCGGGTCCAGGCGGGCAGGCCGGCCAGCACGTCGGGTTCGCCCGGCCCGCGGTAGTAGCGCGGAGAGACCGTGACCCGGCTCTCGGCGCCGGCCATGCGTCCGCGCGCCGTAAACAGCAGCGCATCCGGCGGCAAGAAGGCGCCGGCCACGCCGACGGCGGACGCCACCAGCCCGCCCGGGTCGTTGCGCAGGTCGAGCACGATGCCGCGCGGCGCGCCGGCGGCGCCCAGCGTGGCCAGGGCCGCGGCCAGGTCGGCGGCGGTGCGGCCCTCGAAGCTGGAGATCCTGATCCAGGCCACGCCGGGCGCGGCCATGCGGGTACGGACGGTGTCGGCGCGCAGCGCGGCGCGCGTGACGTCGACACTGCGGACTTCGCCCTTGCCGCCACGGCGCAGGCCCAGGGCCAGCGCGGTACCGGGCACGCCGCGCATGCGCTTTTCCAGTTCCGCCGGACGCATGCGCAGGATGGGGTCGCCGTTCAGCGATACCAGCGTGTCGCCGGGCTCGATGCCGGCCTGCGCCGCCGGGCCGTCGTCGGCAACGGCGACCACCTGCATCTGGCCGTCCTCGACTTCGACCTCGACGCCGATGCCCACGTACTCGCCCAGCCGGTCCTGTTCGAGGCCGGCCAGGTCGTCCTTGCCCAGGTACTGCGAATGCGGATCGAGCGAGGCGAGCATGCCGCCGATGGCGGCCGTCAGCAGCTTGCGCTCGTCGGGCGCTTCCACATACTGGGACTTCACCAGCGCATAGGCCGCGATCAGCTGGTCGAGCTCTTCCTTCGGCAGGGTGACGGTGTCCCCGGCATGGGCCAGGCTGGCGCAGCACAGGGAGACGGCAAAGGCAAGGCGGCGGATCGGCATGGTGGTTTCCTTTTTGTTCAGGCCGATTCTGGGGCGCCGCGCTGTTAGCTGCGGTTATGCATTCGTAAGCAACTGTAAGCGCTCGCCTTTCATTAAAGTGTATCCTTAGGGAAACATTTGCAGTCGGTAGCCGCGCCGGCTGTAGCCGGTCTATACTGCGGGCACGGATGTATTGACGCAGGTGTGGCAGCACGCAACCGAGAATCCAGGAGACCGATCCATCCATGCTCATAGGAAGTTACGATCCAGCGCTCGTGCTGGTGTCGGTGCTGGTCGCGATCTTCGCGTCGTACACCGCGCTCAGCGTGGCTGGCCGCGTGAAACAGGCGCATGGCGCCGCCAGCCTGGCCTGGACCGCCGGCGGCGCGCTGGCGATGGGCAGCGGTATCTGGGCCATGCACTTCATCGGCATGCTTGCCTTCAGCCTGCCGATCCCGCTGGGCTACGACGTGCCGCTCACGCTCCTGTCGCTGCTGCTGCCGGTGCTGGTGTCCGGCATGGCGCTGTGGCAGCTGCGCGCGCCGCTGCTGCGTCCGCGCGAGCTGGCGTCGAGCGCGCTGCTGATGGGCGTCGGCATCGCCGCCATGCACTACACCGGCATGGCGGCGATGCGCATGTCGCCGGCCATCGCGTACGACCCCTGGCTGTTCGCGCTGTCGGTGCTGATCGCCGTCGGTTCCGCCGCCGGCGCGCTGTGGATCGGCTTTCGCCTGCGCCAGGGCACGGCCGGCGCCTGGGTCGCGCAATCGGCGGCGGCCGTGGTGATGGGCTTTGCGGTCGCTGGCATGCACTACACCGGCATGGCCGCCGCCGGCTTCCCCGAGGGCAGCGTGTGCCGCGCGGCCACCGGCCTGATCAGCCAGCAGAACCTGGCGCTGATCGTCGCCGCCGTCATCGTCGGCCTGCTGGTCGTAGCCTTGCTGTTCTCGGTGCTCGATGCGCGCCTGCAGGCGCGCGCCGCCAGCCTGGACGCCTCGCTGGACGCCTCGCTGGCCGTGGCCGAGGAGCGCAAGGCCCTGTACCTGCAGGAAGTCGAGGCCCGCGTCGAGGCCGAGCGCATCAACCAGCTGAAAGACGAATTCCTGTCCACCGTGTCGCACGAGTTGCGCACGCCGCTGAACGCCATCCTCGGCTGGTCGCAGCTGCTGGCGCAGAAGCAGGCGCCAAGCCAGGAGATGCTGCGCAAGGGACTCGACACCATCGAGCGCAATGCGCGCGTGCAGGTGCAGCTGATCGACGATTTGCTGGACATGAGCCGCATCCTGTCGGGCAAGGTGCGCCTCGACCTGCAGCCGGTGAAGCCGGCCGAATTCGTCGGCGCCGTGGTCGAATCGCTGCGTCCTACCGCGATGGCCAAGCGCATCCGCATCGAGGCCGAACTCGACGAGGAAGCCGGCCCGGTGCTGGCTGACAGCGGCCGCATGCAGCAGGTGCTGTGGAACCTGGTGTCGAACGCGGTCAAGTTCACCCCAAGCGGCGGCCTGGTGGAGGTGGCGCTGTGGCGCGAAGGCGAGCAGATGGCGATCCGGATGCGCGACAACGGTCCCGGCATCCATGCCGACTTCCTGCCGCACGTATTCGACCGCTTCCGCCAGGCCGACACCTCGACCACGCGCCAGCACGGCGGCCTGGGCCTGGGCCTGTCGATCGTGCGCCAGCTGGTGGAGCTGCACGGCGGCACGGTGATGGTCGACAGTGCCGGCGAAGGGCAGGGCGCCAGCTTCACCGTGCGCCTGCCGCTGCAGCCCGCGCTGCCCGACTGGCGCCTGGCGCCGGCCGCATCCGGCGGCGACTGCGAACACCCCGATGCAGCGGCCCTGCCCGATTTGTCCGGCATGCGCGTGCTGGCGCTGGACGACGATCCCGATTCGCTCGAGGTGCTGGGCACCATCCTGGCCGCGGCCGGCGCCCACGTGGCCGTGGCGCGCACGCCGCACGAGGCGCTCGCCCTGCTGCGCACCGAGCGCCCGCACCTCCTGATCAGCGACATCGGCATGCCGGGCATGGATGGCTTCGAATTCATCGGCCGCGTGCGTGCGCTCGACGACATCGGGCTGTGCCTGATGCCGGCGCTGGCCTTGTCCGCCTTTGCGCGCAAGGAAGACCGCGACCGCGCCTGCGCCAACGGCTTCACCGATTACCTGGTCAAGCCGGTCACACCAAACCTGCTGGTCGAGGCGGTGGCGGCGCTGCGGCCCGCCGCGCAGGCTGCTGCGCACACTGTCAAGTCCTGAAAATCAGGCTGACGTAGTCAGGCCTTTACGGCCAGGAATTCTCCCTTGCCGACCGGGACCAGGCTGGTGCCGAAGGCGTCGTCCTCCTTGACCGCGGCGACGAAGTCCGCCATCTCGTGCGCATGCGAGGTCGCGTTGTCGACCACCAGCAGGCCGCCCGCGCGCAGCACGCGGCGCAGGTCCGGCCACCAGTCCAGATACAGGCTGCGCGCCGAATCGAGGAAGACCAGGTCGGCCGAGGCGTCCGGCGCCTGCGCCAGCCAGGCGCCGGCGTCGCCTTCGACCTGCGTGATGACGCCGTCCAGGCCGGCCGTGACGATGTTCTCGCGCGCCATCGCCACCTTGTCGGCGGAGCGTTCGATGGTCGTCACGGCGCCGCCGATGGCGCGTGCGGCATCGGCCAGCCACAGCGTCGAGTAGGCGTTCGAGGTGCCGATTTCCAGCACGCGGCGCGCACCCGTCGCGCGCACCAGCACGGACAGGAATTCGCCGGTATCCGGCGTGATGTTCAGCATGCGCGTGCCGTTCTTGCCGACGGCGGCGTCGTTCTGGTTGCCGAAGTCGGCGAGTTGTTCGAGCTGGCGTTTCAGGGCGATGTCCATGCACACTCCGTTGGCGATTAACCCAGCCATGCTGCCATACATGCATCCTGTTTGCTTGCGGCCGGATGTTGTTATCTCACGTCCATACGGCTGGCTGGCGGCGATCTCTGGGTTCCCCTCGGGAAAGAAAGAAACGATAATCATCGTTTCCGGTTAGCCGAGCACAGGAGCAGCAATGCAAGACCACGATATTGACAACGACCAGCCCGCCAGCCCGGGCCGCCGCCGCATCTTCCAGGCTGCCGCCGCAGCCGGAATTGCCGGCAGCCTGCCAGCTGCGCAGGCCGCACCAGCCAAGCGCGCTGCCAAGGATGCAACCAAGCCGGCCTCGCTCGACGCCAAGCTGAAGGCGAACGTCAAGAACGTGGTCGTGATCTACCTTGAGAACCGCAGCTTCAATAACCTGTTCGCCAACTTCCCCGGCCTGGCCGCGCCGCTGCCGGCCAGCGCGCCGCAGAAGGACCGCGACGGCTCAGTGCTGCCGACGCTGCCGAAAATCTGGGGCGGCATGGTGCCGGGCCGCCAGGACATCGGCGGCAAGGAATACCTGATCGGCGAAGACAAGATCGCCAACCTGCCGAACGGCCCGTGGAAGCTGGTCGACGGCGACGGCAAGCCGCTGCCGGAAGGCCTGGTCACGCGCGACCTGGTGCACAATTTTTATCACAACCAGATGCAGATCAACGGCGGCAAGAACGACGGCTTTGTGGCCTGGGGCGACTCCGGCGCGCTGGTGATGGGCCATTACGGCGAGACCGACAAGCACCTGGGCCTGTGGCAGATCGCGCGCGAATTTACCCTGTGCGATAACTTCTTCATGGCGGCGTTTGGCGGCTCTTACCTGAACCACCAGTTCCTGATCAGCGGCCGCACGCCGGAATTCTTCAACGCCGCCGAAACGCCGGCGAAAAAGAAAATCGCGGTGCTGGCAGACGGCCCGCAGGGCACGCGCCTGGCCGTCGCCCCGGATTCGCCGAAGAGTGCGCTCGACGGCAAACCGAAGTTCGTCCACTCCGGTGCGATCACGCCGGATGGTTATGCCGTGAACACCATGGCGCCGCCTTACCAGCCAAGCTGGGTGCGTCCGGCGCCGGGAGGCGACACGAATGTGGCCGACGCCAGCGACCCGTCGGTGCTGCCGCCGCAAAGCTACGACACCATTGGCGACCTGCTGTCGCGCGCGAACGTCAGCTGGGCCTGGTATGGCGGCGCCTGGCAAGCGGCGATCGACGGCCGCGGCGCCGGCCAGCGCCCGAACTTCCAGCACCACCACCAGCCTTTCAATTACTTCAAGCAGTTCGCGCCGGGCACGCAGGCGCGCGAAGAACACCTGCGCGACGGCGGCCTGGGCGACAGCCCGATCTCGAACCGCTTCATCGCCGATGTGGTGGCGGGCAAGCTGCCGGCCGTCTCCTTCTACAAGCCGCAGGGTAACCTGAACCTGCACGCCGGTTATTCCGACATCGAGTCGGGCGACGCCCACGTGGCCAACGTGATCGAGCACCTGAAGAAGTCGCCGCAGTGGAAGGACATGGTGGTGGTGATTACCTTCGACGAAAACGGCGGCTGGTGGGACCACGTGGCGCCGCCGCAGGGCGACCGCTGGGGTCCGGGCTCGCGCATTCCGGCCATCGTGGTGTCGCCGCATGCGAAGAAGGGCGCGGTGGACCACAACTACTACGACACGACCTCGATCATGCGCCTGATCACGCGCCTGCACGGCCTGCCGTTGCTGGAAGGCCTGGCGGCGCGCGACGCGGCGTTTGCGTCGCGTGGCGCGCGCGGGCCGGGAGACTTGACGGCGGCGCTGAGCTTCCGCTGATGGCCGGCGCAGCGGCCTTCATTCGTTGAGGTCGTCCGCGTAATCCGCATTCGGATAGAGCGGCTGCTTGCGTGGGCGCTCGGGCATCGGGTAGCCGTGTTTCTTGGTCCACGCCTTGATGTTCGGGATAACCCCGGGCTTTTCGCCGGCAGGGCATTCGTGCAGGCAGAGCCAGGTCTTGCCGTGGCGTCCGATGACCGGCTTAGGAGGGTCCTCGAAACGCGACCAGCCGACCAGTTCACCGATGAAGGTGCCATGGGAGGAGTAGGACGTGATGTCGATGTAGGGCTGGTCGCGCGCGTAGAGCTGGGAGGTCCATTCGCGGCAGCCGAAACTGCCGGTGTAGCTGTCGCTGTCCCAGCCGGTTTCGTAGCGGCGCCTGTCGTCGGAGCTGCACACAGCCGGCGAGAAGGTGACATCACCCGGAATGCCTTGCGCCCAGTCGGCGAAATAAAATGGCCTCGCACCAGGGGCATCGTCTCTAGCCAAAACAAGGTCATTTAGCATATTCCTTTTCGCTGACATGCTACCGAGAGCACCTTGCTGATTGACGATGTGGCCGGCGTGATCGAATGCGAGCAGCACGACGGCGACCGGCTCCTCTCCAGGCACATCGAGCATGGCCGTGGGCTTGAATAGCGCCGCTGCGTGCAGGTAAATTTTCTCCTTCCCGGGCGCTTCCTTCTCCGCATTGATTTGTCGCGACACGCTGATTTCGGAACGCAATCTCCGTGCTTGTTCAGCGAACAAGATATAGCGGATCTCCCACGGCCGCTCAAGCCAGACTCGCGATCTGGAAGGCGCACCTGCCGCCTGTGCAGGCAGGGCGGACAGGGTAAGTGCAGCCAAGAGCATGACAAGTAAGTAATGCCTCATAATATCTTCGGCTCCAGGACGGTGATGTGAAGATGGTTGTTATGGGTCCGTTCGTTCTGATTTGTTTCGCGCTGCTCATTGGGAGCCGGCGGGATGTCGTCTCCTGTGTTGGCATCCATGTACCACGGATCGAACAGCTGCTTCACTGACTTGTTTCGGCCCAGCTGGTCACGCAACTTGCGGATGAGGCCGGGTTCATTGCGATCGCGTTCGTCGTTCCAGGTCTTGCTTGCCACAATTTCACGCTTTTTCAAGCTATCGATACGATTCTCATAAGTGGCCACCTCCCTCGCTAGCTCAGCCCCCCTCTCAGGATCGCGGTTTTTCTTCAGGCGGCCCTGCGCCGCCTTGAGTTCCTTTTCCGCTGTGGCCAGCACCATCTTCACCTCCTGATAATCCTTCCACAAGGTCTTCTCGCGCTCGCTGACATTGCCATTGCGCGGCGCTCCCGCCTTGATCAGGAACGCCCGGTTCAGGAACACCCGCTTCTCGCCGCCTTCGAGATAAGTGATGTCGAGCCCCAGGCCGGCACGGTGGGCGATCGAGCCGAAGCTGGGTCGCCATCCCGATGTCACGGCGACCGACGTGAGGCCGGCGGCATGCGCCTCGCTCAGCAGCGCGGCAAAGGCGCACGGATGGGTGCGCGGCAGGATGCCGGTCAGCCAGGGACAATGCGTGGTGTTGAGGCGTACGTTCTCCTGCATCTCCGCGCGAAACTCCACCCTGAGCGTCAGTTTCGGCGCCGCATCGCTCGCAGGGAAGTGCACGATTAGTTCCGGACGCGCCAGGCCGACATAGATGCTGCGCACGGCGGCCCGAACGGTCGGGGTAGTGTCGGGCGGCAGCAGCGCGTCGGTTTCGGCGGCGGTGTACAGGTGCGAGACCTGCATCCAGATGTCGCCGGTGAGGGCCGCTTCGTACACTTCCAGCCGCTTGCCGGGCGTTGAGGTCGAGCGGCAGGCTGGCTGTTTCAGCGTAGCCTGTTCATGGCCGATGCGCCCCGTTCGCTCGGTGATCTTTACGTGCACGTCGTTGTTGCCGACCTGTACCGCGTACACCGGATTCCTGCGGTGGTTCGGGTGCACGTCGCTGTTCAGGAACAGCGCGACCTTGCTGCCGGGATTCACGACCAGCTCGATCTTGCGCTTGTCGCGCAGTGCGCCCGGCTTCTGTACGTGCTCCGGCAGCACCTGGCCGTCGAGGCTCACCACATAGGGCAGGACCAAGCCGGCATGGGTTGCCTTGGTGTCGAATTCGTAGGTGAGCCTGCATTTCGCCCCGACCAGGACCGTCGTGACGGCGCCTTCCGGGGAAAGGGTGCAGCTTGCGTCTGGCGCCGGACCGGTCATCGGGGTTGCGCCGCCTTTACTTGACCTCGGCCGACTGGTCGGATTCCCAGTGCAGCCTGACGGTGGCAGGGTCATGGCCAGTCACGCGCTCCGTGCAGCCGTCGGCATCCGTCACGCCGCGCAAGACGGAACCATCGGGCAGTTCGATACGGTAGGGCATACCGGGCACCGGTTTGCCGGTGGGCTCGTCCACGGCGCGAAAGGAACCGGCGTTCGGCGCGACGGCCTGCGCTGCGGATGCGACTATCGATGCTTCGGCCTCGGACCGGTCGTCGATCATCATGAAGCCTTTCGCAGCCTTGGCGATCAGGACGGCGCCGCATGCGGCTGTCATGCCCTCGACCGCTGTGCCGATCCCGGCGAAGCTGTGGAAGCCCCGGCCGTCCACGATGGGGAAATCGCCTTGGCACTGCGGGCAGCGCGTCATATGCCCTTTCAAGGCGATCGGATGGCCGTTCGCGGTCGCACGTGGATTGCCTTCCAGGACTTCACCCCCGTGCGAGGTCGGGTCACTTTTGCAGATTACGGCGCGCATTACCATTGGTCAGCTCCGCTGTTTGAGGAAAGCGTTCACTGTAGGTTCGCAAGGATTGCCGAAATTGATCTCGCGCAGGGTTCAACGACCTGTTGCGTCGATGGATCAAGATACAAAATATTGCCAAGAGGCTAACGCGCGCTGGGTTCGTCAACGCGGCGATACACTGCGGCTTGGCTCGAATTTCGTTGTCGTTCCGTTACTGCCAACGCGGTGCGGCGCGCTTCGGATATGCCGATGTCACATTGAACAGGAACCGGCACGGGAGACAGGATGCCGGCGCCTTCCCCAACCCCAGGAGAGCATCATGCAAAAAAACAAAGCACTGAAAGGACTGCTCGCCGTATCGGCCGCAGCAGCCATGTTCGCAAGCTATGGCGTCCACGCACAAACCGCAACCGGGCTGCAGGCCCAGGGCGCGCAAACCGGCACCAACATGACCGGCAAATCGGCCGCTGACGGCGCTGTCAGCAACACCAACAGCCAGGGCATGGAAGACCGCAGCAGCCAGGTCGGTTCCAGCACCGCCGGCCAGGCAACGAGCAGCTCGTCCTCGCACGGCGCACACGGCATGAGCGGCAGCACCGGCACCTCGGACGCCGGCATGACCACCCAGTCGTCGTCGATGCAGCAGGGCGCCTCGGGCGCGGCCGGCGCCACCGCCAGCTCGAAGCTGGCCAAGGCCGACACCAAGGCCATCACCGACATGGCCATGGCCAACATGGCGGAAGTCGAAGCCGGCAAGCTGGCACAAAGCAAGAGCCAGAACGCCGAAGTGAAAACCTTCGCCCAGCAAATGATCGACGATCACGGCAAAGGCCTGCAGGAAGTGCAGACCCTGGCGCAATCGAAAGGCGTGACCCTGCCGACCGAACTCGACGCCAAGCACAAGGCCATGGCCGCCAAGCTGGAAAAAATGACCGGCGATGCCTTTGACCGCGAGTACATGAAGACCGGCGGCGTCAAGGCCCACAAGGACACCCTGGCCATGCTGAAGAAGCATGAAAAGGCAGCCAAGGATGCCGACGTCAAGGCGCTGGCCGGCAAGATGATCCCGACCGTCGAGCAGCACCTGAAGGCCGCCGAGCAGAACGCGATGGCCAAGTCGGGTACGACCTCGGGCAAGTAAGCGCTTCGGCCGGCCGCGACGGCCGGTGAAGCTTGCAAGAGCACGTGGCCTGCGGGTCCGCGTGCTCTTTTCGTTTCAGGAGGACGATTCCTCCTTTCGCTTCGATGGCTAACCCTGGCTTATACTTCCAGGCATGACGATCCCACGCTGCAGCTGGGCCAATCCGGCCAATCCACGCTACCTCGACTACCACGACCACGAGTGGGGCACGCCCTGCCATGACGAGAACCGCCTGTTCGAGATGCTCAATCTCGAAGGCGCCCAGGCTGGCCTGTCCTGGGAAACGGTGCTGAACAAGCGCGACAGCTACCGCGCCGCCTTCGACGGCTGGGATGCCGACAAGATTGCCCGCTACGACGACGCCAAGGTGGCCGAGCTGCTGGCCAATCCCGGCATCGTGCGCAACCGCCTGAAAGTCGCTGCGACGATTTCGAATGCCAAGGCCTACCTGGCCTTGCGCGCCGAAGGCCAGACCCTGGACAGCTACCTGTGGGCCTATGTCGACGGCAAGCCGATCGTCGGCGACTGGAGCGACGGCACGCGCCCGACCAAGACGGCGCTGTCGGACCGACTCTCGAAAGACCTGTCGAAACGCGGCTTCAAGTTCGTCGGCTCGACCATCGTCTACGCCTACATGCAGGGCATCGGCATGGTCGACGACCACGCGCCGCACTGCTTCCGGTACGCAGGCGCGAAGTGACGCCGTCTTCGTTCTGGGAGGGGCGCGAACGCTACACGGTGTTCGATACGCAGTATGGCGATGGCAGCCGGGTGGCGGCGCTGGTCGAGGCCTGGCGCCGCGATCCGGCACGGCCCGCACGCCTGCACATCGTGGCGCTGTCCAATAACCTGCTGCCGGGTTTTCACCGCGTGCCGCAGGATGACGATGCCGTCACGCTCGACCTGCTGTGTGCGCCGCTGGAAACCGCGCTGTCCCAGCTCTCGGCAAGGATCGACTTCGCATATATCCACGCGGTGCAGGGAGCCGGCTTCGCGCGCGCACTGGCGCGGCTGGTGGCAAGCGACGCGGTCCTGGCTGCCGATGCGCTCGACGACGAGCAGGCGGCCGCGCTGGCAGCGCAGGGCTTCGTGTTCGACGACGATAAGAACGGTGCGCGCTTCGCCAGCCGCAAGCCACGCCAGCCTGTGCCGGCCGTGCCGCCGCGCCATGCCATCGTGATCGGCGCCGGCCTGGCCGGCTGCGCTGCCGCCCAGCGCCTGTGCGCACGCGGCTGGCAAGTGACCCTGGTCGAACGCCATCCGCAGGCGGCGATGGAAGCCTCGGGCAACCTGGCCGGCATCTTCATGCCGCTGCTCTCGAAAGACGACAATATCCCGACGCGCCTGACGCGCGCCGCCTACCTGTACGCGCTGCGCTACTGGGACAACATCGGCGGCATCGGCCGTGCGATCGAAGGCGCGGCCTGCGGCGTGATGCAGCTGGCGCGCGACGCCGGCCACGCCGATGCATCGCGCGCCATCGCGGCGGCAGGTTCAATGTCGCCGGAGTTTGCCGAGTGGCTGGAGTCGCCGGAGGCGGAAGCCTTGCTTGGCCTGCCGGCGCCGGATGGCGCCTGGCTGTTCCGCCAGGGCGGCTGGGCGCGGCCCGGCAGCGTGTGCGCGGCGATGATGGCGGCATGCGGCGACCGTTTGACGGCGCGTTTCGGCGTCGGCAGTGTGACGCTGGAACGTGGCGATGATGGCGTTGACGATGCGTGGTTGGTGCGAGCGGAGGATGGCGCCATCATCGCCCAGGCGCCGACCGTGGTGCTGGCGGGCGGAGCGGCCTCCGGCGCCTTCCCGCAGGCGTCGCGGTTGCCGCTGTCTGCCTTGCGTGGCCAGGTCACCCACCTGGATGCGTCCACGCTGCCGTCGCTGCCCTATGTGCTGTGCCGTGAAGCCTACCTGACCCCGGCCGCAAACGGCCTGGCCTGCGCCGGCGCCACTTACGATCTCGATGCCGACCCGGCCTTGCGCGCGGCCAGCCAGCAGGAAAACATCGAACGCCTGCAGGCGCTGGTCTCGAACCCGGCGGCGGGCAGGGATGCGCCGCTGCAGGGCCGCGTCGGCTTCCGTTGCGTAGCGCCGGACCGCCTGCCGCTGGTCGGCGCGCTGCCCGATTTCGAGGCCGCCGGCAGCACCGAGCGCCTGCGCGACGTGCCGCGTCATCCCGGCCTGCATAGCCTGCTCGGTTACGCCTCGCGCGGCCTGATCTGGGCGCCGCTGTGCGCAGAGTTGCTGGCTGCGCGCCTGGAAAACGAACCGCTGCCGCTGGAGGCCAGCCTGGCCGATGCGCTCGATCCGGCGCGCTTTGTATTGCGTGCGCGCCGCAACAGCCGGGCACCTCAGTCTGCCTCGCAGGATTTCCTGGCTTAGCTTCAGCAGGTGAGCGCACCGCCAGTCAGGTGCGTGTGCGGGCGAGTACATGACAGGCGCTCCGAGACCTGATTCTCGGCACAAAAAATTGCCAAAATACCAATCTGCAACACTATAATACGCCAGATCATTTCATTTCCAGCTAACAACATGAACGCTGTCGAGCTTGACTCCGTCACCCACCGTTATGGCAAGGTCCAGGCCCTCGACGGTCTGAATCTCACCGTACGGCAAGGCGAAATGTTCGGCTTCCTCGGTCGTAACGGCGCCGGCAAGACCACCACCCTGAAACTGTTGATGGGCCTGCTGCGTGCGGACAAGGGCAGCATTACCGTCCTGGGCCGTTCCGTGAAACGCATGCCGACCGGGCTCAAGCAGCGCATCGGCTACGTCTGCCAGGAGCCGAATTTCTATCCCTGGATGACGGCCGGCCAGTTGGGCGCCTTTGTCGGCAGCTTCTATCCGACCTGGGACGCACCCGAATTCCAGCGCCTGTTGCGCATGCTCGACGTGCCGCAAGACCGGCGCGCGTCGGAGATGTCGGGTGGCACGCGTACCAAGCTGGGCCTGGCCCTGGCGCTGGCGCCGCGGCCCGAACTGCTGCTGCTGGACGAACCCACCGCCGGTCTCGACCCGGTGGCGCGGCGCGAGTTCAACGACCAGTTGCAGTCCTTGCAGCGCGAGCAGGGCACGACGGTGATGTTTTCGTCGCACCTGGTGGGCGAGGTGGAGCAGCTGGCGCAGCGCGTCGGCATTGTGCAGGCGGGCACCTGCCGCTTCGAAGGCGAAGTCGGCGCCCTGCGCACGCGGGTGCGCAGGATAGCCGGCGATGCCGCCCTCATGCCTGGCGAAGGATTCGTACGGCTGCGTGGCGATATCTGGCAAGCCGAACCGGTACTGTGGGAGCAGGCCGGGTGGCCGCCGGGCACGGTGGTCGAGGCACTTTCGCTGGAAGACATTTTCCTGGCCTACGCCCGCACCGACAGCGTGCCTGCCTGATGCACGCCTTGCTCTACAAGGAGTTGCGCGAGCACCGCTGGGTGCTGCTGGCCATGGTGCTGTTGCTGGGGCTGGCCCAGGCGGTAACGCTATGGGGCGCGGGGATGATGGGCAGCCCCATGGTGGCCTACCAGAAGATCGTCGTGACGATGGCGCCCCTGATGGCGCTGGTCCTGGCCAATCGCCTGGTAGTCCGCGAATACATGGGGCGTACCCAACTGTTCCTGGAGACCCTGCCGGTCAGCCGAACCCAGGTGCTGGCCGTCAAATGGCTGCTGGGGGCCGCGCTCTTGTTGCTGGCCATGGCCGCGTGCCTGGGCGCGGCCCTGCTCGTTGCGCGCGGCAAGACCCTGCTCACGCCGCACTACGTCGCCATGGTTGCCATCCGCAGTGCCAGTTTCGTCCTGTTCAGCTACGCACTGGCCTTTGCGGTCGGATTGACCGGCCGTTACCGTTACGTCATCTGGGGCTTGCTGTTCGTGTGCGTGGTGGCGGTCAACGCTGCCGGCCAGGCGGCCGTCCAGAACTGGCCGCCGTTCTACCTGGTCGCGGAGTCGATGGTGTATGAACGGCTGGCGCTGCCCGCGTCGGCAGTGCTGGGCACCTGCGCCATTGCCGCGGGGCTGGTTGCGGCGACGTTCGCGCTGGCGCTGTCCGCCGAGGGCTCGCTGGTGGTGGCCTTGTCGCGCCGTATGCGCGCGCGCGAAAAATCCGCCGTCACCATCAGCTTCCTGGCGCTGATCGTGGGATTTACCGTGATCGATGGGCGCAAGCCGAAGCCGCCCTTCGAACTGGTGCACGCGATGCGCAGCGCAAGCGGCCCGCCGGTTGCGGTGGGTGTCGGCGGTTCCGCAGGCGCCGCCCAGCACCTGGCCGATGCGCTGTCGTCCGACCTGGCGCGCATGCAGGATTTCCTGGCCCTGCCCGGTCTTCCCGCACTGACGGCGCTGCCTGACGACGCGCTCGATGGCGACGCCTTCCAGCGCGCCGTGTTGCCGAATGCCGATGGGGTAGTGGTGCGCGCGGCGTTCACCAACAGCGCCTTCGACAGCGAAGGCTTCCGGGCGTATGCATTGGCGTCGTGGATGGAATGGCATTCGCGCGAGCGCGCCGCCGCGGAAGACCGCCGCTGGCTGCTGGACGGCTTTGCGCAATGGCTGGTCGCACGCGACTTGCCGCAGCAACGGGAGAAGCTGGCGCTGCGTGCGGCCTTTGCGGCGCGCCTGTTGCAGGCCCGTCCCGGCAGCGCCGGGCGCGCTGTGCACGCGTGGCTGAGCGTGCGCGAGGAACTTGGCCCCTGCCTGGCCGATGCGCTGGCATGGCGGATGGTCTCGTCGCTGGCGCAGCAAACCGGAGAGCCCCGTTTCCGGGCGCTGGCCCAATCGGTGCTGGCCGAACGTCCGCCGGGCGACGCGCGCGCTTCGCTGTTCGATCCCGGCTTCGCCCGGCTGCTGGCAGGGGCCGGCGCGCCGGACCAGGCCATGTTGACCCAACAGTTCGAGCGCCTGTTCGGCGCCGAGCAGGCGCGCATGGCCGGCACGCTCGACCGGATCGCCATGCCGAAGGCGCAATTCACCGCGCAGCGCATGGCAGGAAAGGCATTCGAAGTGCATTACCGCGTCGGGCCGTCGGCTGGCGACGTGCCGCCGTTCTCCATCCTGTACCACGTGCTGGGGCCCTGGGAGGGAGAAATCCGGCCCGAGGCGCTGGCCCGGGTCGACAGCACGCGCGCCGGGGTGCTGCCGGCCTCGTTTGCACGCGGCACGCGCCTGTTCACGGCGGTGGAACGGCGCGACGCGCTGCTCGGCTGCAGCGTCAGGCTGGCGGCGCAGCGCTGGGAGGTGAAATGACGCGCGTACTGTTGCGCAAGGAGCTGCGCAGCCTGCGCCCCTTCCTGTTTGTCGTGTTCGCGGTCTTGCTGGTCGATCTCGTCGATGCCTTGCTGGTTCCGTTCGGCACGCGCTCCTTCCCCGACCGCCTGCAGTCCTTGTCCGACGAGCTGGCGATATTGCCGATCCTGCTGGGCTTTGCCATGGGCGTCAATTTGCTCGTGCGCGAGATCGACGACGGCACCCTGGGTTTTCTCGATGGCCTGCCATTACGGCGCCGGACGATCTTCGCGGCGAAAATGCAGGCGGCGATGCTGGTGTTGATGGTCTTCCCCGCCGGCGCACTGCTGTTGAACGCGGCCCTGCACGTGGCCACGCGCGGCTCGCTCGATTACGCATTGCAGCCATCCTTGCTGCTGACGATGTTCGGCCTGTGCTGCCTGGTCACGCTGGTGGCGCTGACGGCCGGGATGCTGCTCGGGTTCCTGCGGTATGTGGCCTGGCTGGTACTGGCGCTGTGCGCGATCGGCATCAGGCTGCTGCAAGACCCGATGCCGTCGGCAGCGGTCCTGAACACCGCCGACCTGCTGAGCTTGCGCTTCACCGGGAACGCCTGGCAACTGCCGATGGCCACCATCTGGACCCAACTGGGGGCGGCGGTGCTGTTCGCTTCACTCGCCTTTGCCTTGTTTTGCAGCGCCGGCAAGTTGCGCGTGCCGATGCAGGGGAGCGGCATGCTGCGGCGCTGGCTCGCCAGGCTTGGTATTGCGCTGATGGTGGCGGCGGCAGTGGCAGGCTTCTCGCGGCTGGTCGAGCGCGGCAAGGAAGACAGGGCGGGGCATGGTGCCGGCAATCGGGCGGACGCCCTCGAATTCGCGCCGATTGCAAGCGCCCATGCCACGACGGAGCACTACAGCTTCAGCTATCCGGCCCTGAGCAGTGCGCGGGTACGCCCCCTGATCGACGAGGCCGATCGTACTTTCGCCGCAGTTGCCGCCCTGCTCGGCATCGAAGGCGGGGCGCCGATCGACGTCGATTTGTCCGGCACCATCGAGAACCATGCCGGCACCGCCTATCTCGACCGCATCCGCATGAGCGTGAACGGCGAGAGCGCAACGTCTGTCCTGGCGCACGAAACGGCCCACGTGTTCGCCAGGCGCCTGGCCGGCGGCGCCCGTGCGCAGCAGCTGGATCACATGATGGTCTTGAACGAAGGCCTGGCCGCGTGGATCGAAAACAAACTCGACAAGCAGGCAGGCGTGAATGAGCAGCAGGAGCTGGCGGCGGCCATCGTCTCGGCACGCCGGCTGGTCACGCCGGGCCAGCTGACCGACCAAGCCGCTTTCATCGGCGCGGTCGACGAGAATCTCAAGTATCCGCTGGGCGCGATCCTGGTCGACGTCCTGGTGCACCGCTACGGCGCCACCGCCCCCAGGACGCTGCTGCGGGCCATGGCCAGCGAGGATTTCCCGCGCGATCTCGAGGGCTATGTCTTGTGGCAGACGGCGTTCCAGTTGGCCCGCTTCGACCTCGATCTCGTGCTGGACGATTATGCGCGCCGCCTGAAGCGGCTGGAGTCGACCCATGCGCGCCGGATTGCAGAACTGCCGCGGCCGCGCGGCAGCGTGGTCGAGCAGGACGGGGAATACCTCATTGCGCTGCGATTCGACCTGCCCATCCCGCAGCACGCCATACCGCTGGTGCGTTACCGGCCCGGCAAGGCCGGCGATGCGTCCGGCTATCGCACCCGGTATGCCCAGCTTGCCGAAGACGACACCTATACCGCGGAGGTACCGGAAAGTATGATGACGCGGGGCGAGGTCTGTTTCCAGCCGGGCGTGCTGCTCGATGCGGTGATCATGTATGAGCCGTGGGTTTGCCTGCCGCTGGACTCGGCAAACGGCGACTGAACGGCGATGCCGGGATGGCGCTGGCGCTCGTGATACAAGCTTGAGGAACGAGGGCGGGCAAATCAGCTTTCGGGATCGTAGTAGAACTCGCGCAGCTCTTGCGAGCAGCGGCAGGCCGTGGCGATCCTGGCGGCCCACTCGACTGCCAGGACCCGTGACGGGAGTTCGAGCACGCAGAAGCCGCCATCGAGTTCCCTGGTCTGCGGATAGGTCTCGGCCGTGCAGCTTCCGTCGGCAGCAACCATCACCGACGCGGCCTCGCTATTCAGTCCACCGCCAAATACGTACACCCCGGCGGCCTTGGCGTCGCGAATGACCGCACGCGATGCCTCGCTGACGGCGGCCATCTCTTCGGCAGGAACGTCCATCGCACTGGCTGGGAAGGAAACAAGAAACTTCGTCATGGTTCGATGCTCCGGATTACGTTGCATGGGGCAAGGTCGTGATGTAGCCGGCAGCGCAAGTCTTTAATTGGTCAGCAAGTCCGTACGCGGCCGTGTGACAGGGGGGCGCAAGGACTTGCGATTTGCCAGGGTCGAGGCGGACCAATAAGCGCATGTGCACATGAGGCTTGCAATAGCGAGACAGCTTGCAGGCGCCAGCCAAGTGCCAGACTTATACGACTCGACGACAGTCGTCGGTGCATTGAAGAATGTGAGCCAGGGCAGACCGGCAAACAAAGCCCCGATATGAATCACGACGCCGCATGAAGAGATGAAGACGGCGGCGACCACGAGCGCTCTTGCGATTTTCATGGCGTGTCTCCTGGGCGGGTATCAGTGAACATGGGTTACTGTCCTGTCTTGACCGACTGCGGATGGTCGGAACGGCTCAGTGTACGACTTTGTTGGTATTGGAACAAGAAAGAGCTTCGTTGGACGCTCTCAGCCGCTTGCGTCAAAATAAACCGCATGTGCACGAGCCGGATGCGCCGACATCTGTGCGTATAATTGGCCTGTGGCAACTTTTCTGCGCCGGAAGGAGGGCGCCGGCGATGGACGACACCCAACACTCCCAGCAGCTTGCCCTGTTCCTGGCCTCGACCGCGCACGACATGAAGAACTCGATCAGCGTGCTCTCGGGAACCCTCGAACGCCTGCTCGATGGCACTTCTCCGCAGACCAGCACCGCCGATCCCCAGGTCGCGCAAATGGCGCAGATGCTGTACCAGACGCGCCGCCTGAACGACAACCTGATGCAGCTGCTGGCCTTGTACAAGCAGGTCGGCCAGCCCGAATATCCCTTCGACGTGCAGCCCATTCCCGCCATCGAACTGGCCGAGCAGGTAGCGGCGCTGGGCCGCGTGCTGCTGCAATCGCGCGCCATCGCCTTCGAGGTCGACGTCGATCCGGACCTGATCTGGCACCTGGACGAAGACCTGATCATCGGCGTGGTCTCGCATGCCGTGAACAACGCCGTCAACTACACGCGCGACCGGATTCGCCTGGCGCTGCGCCAGATCGTGCACGATGATGGCACGGTGCTGGAAATCCGCGTCGAGGACAATGGCGGCGGCTATCCGCAAGCCCTGTTGGATGCCGGCGCCGCGGCGATGAGCGGCGTGTCCAGCGGCGTCGACTTCCGCACCAACAGCGCCGGCCTGGGCCTGTACTTCGCGCGCGAAGTGGCGCGCATGCACCGCCACCGCGGCCGCCATGGTGCGGTGCGCCTGGAAAACGGCGGCCTGCTCGGCGGCGGCTGCTTCATCCTGACCCTGCCATGAACAGCCCGCTGGAGCGCAAGGCCGAGCAGATCGACTGGGCCGGCAAAAATTATTTGGTGGTCGACGATTTCATCGGCGTGCGCCAGCTGCTGCGCGAAAGTTTGCGCAGCCTGGGCGCGCGCAACATCGACCAGGCCGCAAGCGGCGGCGAGGCGATCGCCTTGCTGGCCAAGACGCGCTACGACGTGGTGCTGTGCGACTTCAATCTCGGCGACGGCAAGAACGGCCAGCAGGTGCTGGAAGAGGCGCGCGTGCGCAATTTTCTCTTGCCGTCGAGCGTGTGGATGATGGTCTCGGCCGAGAAAAGCGTGGAATCGGTGATGGGCGCGGCCGAGCACCAGCCCGACGCCTACCTGGTCAAGCCGATCACCGAAGGCGTGCTGCTCACGCGCCTGAACCGCGCCTGGCACCGCAAGCAGGTGTTCCGCCCGATCGACCAGGCCTACGCCGAAAAGGACTACCTGCGCGCGGCGCGCCTGTGCGACGAGCAGATTGCCGCCAGCCGCGTGCACGAGACCGAGCTGCTGCGCATGAAGGCGCGCCTGATGGAAAAGAGCGGCGAGCCGGAAAAGGCGCGCGAAGCCTACGAACGCGTACTGGCCGGGCGCGAATACCAGTGGGCGCGTTCCGGCCTGGCGAAGATCCGCATGGTGAACGGCGAACTCGAACAGGCGCGCCAGATGTTCCTGGGCGTGATCGCGGAAAACCGCTACTACATCGATGCCTATGACCAGCTGGCACAGGTCTACCAGCACATGGGCAAGTACGAGGAGGCCTGCACCATTCTCGAACGGGCGACCAAGCTGTCGCCGAACTCGGTGCCGCGCCAGCGCAATCTCGGCAAGGTCTGCCTGAAGCTGGGGAACGTGGCGATGGCGGAGAAGGCCTTCCGCAAGTGCATCGCGATCGGCGAGTACTCGGTGCGCAGGACGCCCGACGCCTACTTCGGGCTGGCGCGTGTGTGCGGCTTGAAGAACGATCCGAAGGAGGCGCTGGTGCTGCTCGGGGTGGCGCAGCGCGAGTTCGGCGCCGAGCATCCCGACATGCCGCTGCGCGCCAAGATCACCGAGGGGCTGGTGTACCACGAAAGCGGCGATTACCGCCATGCGCGCAAGGCCGGCGACGAGCTGGAGACGCAACTGAATGCGCGTCCCGAGCGGCCCGACGTGCCGACCTGCCTGGAGATGGCGACCTTGCTGTTCGCGGTCGGCGTCAAGGATGCGCCGGTCGAATTGCTGTGCTACGTGGCGCGCAACAACCACGACAATGCGGTGCTGCTCGACGAGGTGCAGGCGATTTTCGACAAGGCGCGCATGGGCGAGGAGGGCGCTGAGCTGATCCGCGCGGCGAAGAAGGAAGCGTCGGATCTGATGAACCAGGGCGTGCTGCTCTGGAAGACCGGCAAGCTGGGCGAAGCGGTGACGTGGATGCGCACTGCGCGCAACAAGCTGCCGAACAACCAGCGGATCCTGTTCAACGCGGCGCAGGTGCTGGTGTCGCACATGAAGGAAAAGGGCTACGACGAACTGATGGCCGCCGAGGCGCACGAGGTGCTGGCGCACGTGGACCAGCTGCAGCCGGGGCAGCAGCGGTTTGCGCAGTTGATGGAGCAATTGGCGGCGCTGGTGCCGAAGGTGGAGGAAGTCGTGGCGCCACAGCCTGAATCGGAGCCGCCGGAACCTGCGGCGTAACCCGTACGGTGGGCACTCCGTGCCCACGCGGGTACGTGCGTGTCCGTAGCCAGCAGCCGTGATGATTCGCCCCCAAACGTCAACATCGGTCGATACGCCGGCGAGACGCATTTGGAAGCGCCGCGAATACGCGTTATGTACGGCGACATCCAGCATCAACGCGACGCGTCGTTCCGCGTGGGCACGGAGTGCCCACCGTACGGTTAAGGCCGGATGCCATATCGACGTTACCGGAACTCGTCGCGACTGCCCGGCGTCGGCGGCACCGGCGCGGGCGCCGGCACCGCCACCAACCCATGCGCCGCCATCAAATGCGCACACAGCTTCGCCACATCGTGCGACCCATCCGCCTGCTCCGAGGCCGCCGCCGACCCGGCCAGCGCCGCCTTGGTGATGTGGTACCCCAGCGCCCGGTAACTCTCGAACTGGGCCTCGTCGAACCACTGGTCCGCCGTGCTCTGGTGCGGATAATCGGGATGCGCCTTGCGGTAGTTGAGCACATCGGCATTCTCCGAGCCCACGATGGCCGGCTTGATGTACAGGAGCGTTCCGTCCACGCCGCCCGCATCCACGTGGCTGTAGCGCACCGTGCCCACTGCGCAGCTGGCGCCGCACAAACTGGTCGAGGGCAGCAGGTCCATCTTCGAGACGTCGATCTCCACGTTCACGTGCAGGTCGGTGGCGCACTTGCGGATGGCGTTGCCGAGGTCCTCGAAGGCCATGCCGCGGTCGCTGGCCACGTCCACCGCCACGATCAGGCGGCAGCGCCGGCGCACCAGTTCATAGATGCCGAGGTTCTCGAAGTGGCCGCCGTCGGACAGGTAGACGTAGTTCGCGTCCGCATTCGTCATCCCGAACAGCTCGGAGATCAACGCGAACAGGCCGATGCCCGGCGAGGAATGCGTCCACACCGCCTTGCGCGGGTTCGGACACCAGCGCCCGAGGCGCACGTTAAACATCGTCATCAGAAAATTCAGTGGCGGCGACGAGTGGGTGCCCATGTTCGGGCTGGCCGCGGCGCCCGACATCGCCACCGCCATGCCGAGGCGTACCTTGGCGTCGTCGTCGCCGGCGCCGGACTTCGAGGCGTATTCGCGCGTCGGGCGGTAGGCGCCGCGCTGGGCGTCGCGCAGGCCCTGCTTCGGTCCCTGCGCCGGCATCAGCGGCATCTCGAAGCCGCAGTAGCGCGGCGTGAAGGCAAAGCAGGCGGCCTTGCGCGTCTGCCAGGCCAGCTCTTCGCCGCTGACCAGGTTCAGCGCCGTGTTCACGATGTGGTAGGGGCGCTGGTCGGCCATGTCGGCCAGCTGCGGGTCGTCTTCCGGGTCGAAGCCGGTGAAGGGGTGCGGCTTGCGCGTGCCGCTGCTGGCGCCGAAGTAGGCGCGCACCAGGCGGTTCCGGTACAGCATGTAGAGCGAGAACTTGTTGATGTCGACGCGCCAGCCGAGCAGCAGCGCGGCGCCGAGGAAGAGCGCGAACGCCAGCAGCAGCGTGGCGCCATCGGTGGCCAGGGTGGCGTTCGCGTGGGCCGCGTACACGCAGGGCAGCGATATGGGCCTGGGGCAGCGCACGTCGGGCATGGCGACGCAGGCCTGCACCAGGGTCGAGAGCAGCATGAACACGCCGATGGTAAAGAAGTAGGGCGCCAGGCGCGCCGCCAGTTCGCGCTTGGCGCAGTTGCTGCCCGGTGCACCGGTGGCGCTGCCGCTGCCCGCCTTCAGCCCGATGATGGTCATCACCAGCCAGCCGGCGGCGGTGCCGGCATTCGCGATCGGCTCGTAGGTCAGCCAGGCCCAGTGCAGCAGGGGTGCGGCAAAGAAGGCGACGCCGAACATGATCACCCAGCCGATCGAGAAGATCGACGACCAGGCGCCCTGGCGGCTCCACCATTCGCGGCTGGCGTCGCTGTACAGGCGGCCGATCAGGCCGATCATCAGCGTCATCGTCACCGAGAACAGCGTCATCATCAAAGGCATGCCGAAGGTGGAGAGGGCGATGGCGTTGTTCAGGATCGGATGCTGCTGCGGGTCGGGCAGCAGGGCCAGGCCGGCCAGCAGCAGCAGGGTGCCGACCGCCAGCGCGCCGATGGCGCAGGCGAAGTGGCTGAAGCCTTCCAGCAGTTCGGCGCGCGAGACGTCGGCCGGAAAGCGGCAGCGCCCCAGGCGCCGCTCCAGCGCCAGCGCCGCGGCGCCGATCAGCAGCGCCACCGTCAGCATCGGGATTGCCGGCCAGGCCAGCATGCGTGCGCTGGCGAGCGGCATCAGCTGGACCACGGTGGACGGAGCAAAGGCCAGCGCCGCCTCCAGCGATACCGCCAGCACCGCGCCCGCGCCGGCCAGGCAGATGACGTAGCCGGCATTCCGGTAGGGACTGGTGCGGTCGTGCGCGAGGTACCAGCCGCAGGCCCAGACGATAAAATACACCAGGCCCGGCACCAGCAGCCAGGCCAGGCCCCAGCCGGCAAAGCGCGCCGGCAGCCCGTCGTTCCAGAGCGCCGGCACCGCGCCGCCGTAGCGCCACAGCCCGATGCTGACCAGGAAGCCCGCCGCCAGCAGCGGCAAATTGATGCACACCAGGACCGCGCCCTGCTCGAGCGGAAAGCGGCGCAGCCCGCGCGAGCTTTCCGGTTTGCTGGAAATGGAGAGCGCAATGCAGAACACGGACACCAGGAACAGGGCGATGCCGAGCAGCCAGGCGGCATCCGACCAGGCGGCCCAGCGCCCGTTCGGGCCGATGATGCGGTGCACGCCCCAGACCGCGAAGCGCGGCAGCACGAGAAGGGCGCAGAGCCAGGCCACCAGCATCGCCAGGTTCAGGCAGGTGTTGCGCACATAGGTGCCGATCAGGGTCCAGGTGTCGGCGCTGAAGGTGCCGCTTTTCGGGGACAGGTAGTTGCTGTACTGGCGCAGGAACTGGATTTCGGTCGGCTCGCACGTCACCGCCTGGCTTGCGGTTCCCTGCGTCAGCATGGCCTCCACCTGGCGCACGTCGCCGCGCCGCTCGCGAATGCATTTCGACAGCCAGCCGCCGATGAAGCCGCCGCCGGATACGGTCGACAGGTAATCGAAGTCGCGCAGCAGGCGCAGTTCGGCCAGCGCCTGCAGGGCGCCGAGGTTGAAGGTGGCGCTGCGCACGCCGCCGCCCGAGAGCGCCAGGCCGGCCAGGGTGCCGTTGTGCGAGCGCTGCAGCAGTGCGCAGCTGGAGGCCGGCATGACTTGCGCGGCATCGCCATCCGGGCGCGGACGCAGCAGGTCGAGTTCGTTCTGGAAGACTTCGCTGAATACGCTGCCGCTGACCGCATCGAGGCGGCGCCAGGTGGCTTCGTCGAGCGGGCCGCCGGCGGCAATGCCCTGCGCCTTGCGGAAGGCGGCAATGGCGCCCGCCAGTTCCTCCAGGGTGGACGCACAGGGCGGCACGGTGCAGCCGGCGCTTTCGAGCTTGCGGCGCAGGTCGCCGACCTGCTCGGCCGTCAATTGGGAAAAATCGAGATGGGCCATGTCTTGCCTCCCGCAAAGTAGGTGCGGATGGGAAAGCATGGAATGTCAAGCGCCCCAGCCGTACTGATCAGTTCAGCATGGCTGGGGCGCTTGTGATGCCCGTCAAATCAAATGGCGGGCGAACGGCAAACAGTATTGCCGGAAGACTTAACTTTTATCGGCTTTCGTGCGGGTTGTGCGGGCGCCCATGTCGGTGGGTTCTTTCACAGGCTGCTCCCTGGCGGCTGGCGCTTCCGGGGCCGCGGTGGATGCAGCGCCATCTGGCGGCATCGCACTTGCAACAGCCTGGCGGAACTGGTCCTGCAGCAAATTCCACCATGCGACGGCGGCAGGCATCGCGGCTTCCGCACCACTTGCGCCGCCTGCGCTGGCAGCGGGCCCGGCGGCCGGGTCGGCGCCGGCGCCCGGGGTATTGCTGCCCGGCTCGGGCGCGCCACTGGCGGTGAAGAAGGCGGAGAAGGGCGGCAGCGAGGCCGTCTGGTCGCCACCCTGGCCACCCTGGCCACCCTGGCCGCTGAGCGCCTGGGTCATGCTGTCGCTCATCGATTTCAATGCAGCGATGGTGCCGCGCTGCACTTCCATGGCCTGGATCGAGGTGCGCAGCATCGACAGGTTCAGGTTCAGCCAGCTTTCCACGGCCTTCAGGTCGGTGATCCGCTTGTCGAGCTCGTCCGTGGACAGGCCGCCGCCGAGGCCGCCGGCGCCCATGCCGGGCATGCCCATGCCGGGCATGCCCATGCCGGGAACGTTCATGCCGCCCCACAGATTCTTTACGAACTCGAGCGTATCCGTCATGCCGGGCACGGTCTGCGATGGTGGTTTGAGCATGCTTGGTCTCCTTTGGTTGTGGGCCTAGCGTAGCAGATAAAGGAGGTGGCTTCAAAGGCTGGCGCGAGCAGCTGGACAGCAGGCGCGCACGTGGCCGGGTACACTATGGCCCATGGGTATCGCTTCCTACATTGCCGGACGGCGCCGCGCGCTGGTGCTGGGCACGCTGATCGTGCTGCTGCACGCGCTGCTGTTTGCCTGGATGGGCGGCCACGTCGGCGTGCCGCGCACGATCGCACCGGCGGCAATGGACATGGTGCAGACCCGCCTGTTGCCGGAACCGGCCACGCCGCCCCCGCCCGACGCCGCGCCGCTGCCCCAGCCGGCCCCGCTGCCGCCGCCGCCCTTGCCCGAACTGCCGCCCACGCCGCTGCCTGAGCCCGGCCCGGTGCTGGCCGACGACGCCATCGGTCCGCCGGTTGTCCCGGGCACGGGCGGTACGGGGGAAGGCATGCCGGCCGCAGGCGAGGCGGCGCCGGCGCTGGCCGCAACGCCTGCGCCCGAACCCACGCCCGAACCTGCGCCCGTTCCCGAACCCGCGCCGGAACCGCGCCGCTACAAGGTCGACATGCCGCCGCCGGCGAAGATGACGATGGACGTGGCGCGCACCGACAAGGATGGCACCCAGTGGAGCGGCGAGGCCCAGCTCGACTGGAGCTACCGCGACGATACCTACCACATCAATTTCGAGGCGGGCATCCGTGTCGTGTTTACGCGCGTAAATCTTGCCGTGCTCACCAGCGACGGCGCCGTGGCCGCGACCGGCTTTGCGCCGATCAAGATGACGGAGAAGCGCCGCGGCCGGGCGCTCACCGCCACCCATTTCGACTGGGGCGGCAACAAGATCAGCTTCTCGGCCTCGCAAAAAAGCTTCCCGCTGGTGGCCGGCGCCCAGGACAAGGCCAGTGTCCCATTGCAACTGGCCGCCATCGCGCGCGGGGATGTTGGACAATTGAGCGGCAACATAGACATGCCGGTCGGCGAAGACCGCGACGCCGCCGTATTCCGCTTCGTCGTGGTGGGCCAGGAAGAAATCGACACCAAGCTCGGCAAGCTGCAAACCTGGCATCTGTCGCGTCCGCCGAAAGAGGGCTCCTACCGCTCGCGCCTGGACGTCTGGCTGGCGCCGGCGCATGGCTGGTATCCGGTGCGGATTCGCAATACGGAGGCCAACGGTGCAGTGACTACGCAAACGGTGAATAATATAGCTTTAAGCGATACAGGAAAGTAATAATGAGAAGCAATCTAATCATGCGTTCCGCGATGGCGGGCCTGCTGGCGCTGGGCGCCGCGACAGCCATTGCCGCTCCCGCCGCACCAGCCAAGCGCGCAGTCGAATTGCCGCCCTCGGCCGACCTGGCCTACGACCTGAACGCCCAGCAGAAAAGCATCGGCCTGAAGGGCGACGCCCTGATCACCTGGCGCGCGGGCGACGGCAAGTACGACGTCAACGTCGAGGCCAAAGTACAGCTGCTCGGCAAGCTGAACGAATACCGCAGCCAGGGTGCGGTCGACGATTACGGCCTGGCGCCGGACACCTTTACCGAAAAGCGCTACCGCAAGGAAGCGACCACCACGACCTTCGTGCGCGACGAGAAAGTGATCAGCTTTACCGGCGTCAAGCTGCCTTACGTCATGAAAGGCGGCGAGCAGGACCGCGCCTCGGTCACGTGGCAATTGGCTTCGGTGGCACGTGCGGCCGGCGTGGCGAAGTTCAAGCCGGGCAGCGAATGGACCTTCATCGTGGCCGGGCGGCGCGATGCCGAGCCCTGGACCTTCAAGGTGGTCAAGCAGGAAAAAATCCGCACCGGCATGGGCGAGCTCGACACCATCCACGTCAAGCGCGAGCCGCGCGACGGCCGCGGCGACAGCGTCGAAGTCTGGCT
This sequence comes from Massilia brevitalea, assembly GCF_030711405.1. GTDB lineage: Bacteria > Pseudomonadota > Gammaproteobacteria > Burkholderiales > Burkholderiaceae_D > Telluria > Telluria brevitalea. The sequence goes on along the minus strand of NZ_JAULSI010000031.1, from coordinate 435 downwards.
GGCGCCGGGCCAGGAATGGTATCCGGTGAAGATTCGCTTCGAGGATGATCGTGACACCATCGACCAGACGGTCAAGAGCATCACGCGCAAATAAAAAGGCGCTGTCACCGTTGGCTGTGGATGGGTCCGATTGCAAGGCGAAACAATTGATCGGCAGAAGTGATGTTCCCGCCATCGAGCATGCGGCGCCAGCCCAGGTAGTTCGGCAGGTAGTGCGACGCGACGCCGTGACACGGCAACAACCATTCGCGCAGGCGCTGGTGATAGGCGTTCACGTTCTGCACATGGATTAGTCCGGAGGCGCCCATGCGCGTGCGTTCGCCGGTACGGACATTCACGAACTGGTGCGCAATGCCGTGCGCACGGGCGAAAGCACGGTAGGCGGCGTTCGCGTCGGTCACGAGCAAGACGTCCCGGTCCAGGAAGGGCAGCAGG
>NZ_JAULSI010000030.1 GCF_030711405.1 Massilia brevitalea | reverse complement strand
ATCTTCTTCTTGCAAAACGGGTGGAGTCCATAGATACGGTTACCGCCAACAGCGAGATCATACGAAACCTGGATACGCAGCGTGTCTTGTAGGGTGGGCACTCGTGCCCACGCGGATGTTGAACGCTACGAACGGCACAGGCAACAGCCCCATGACCGCTCGCCCACCCGGGCTTTCATCACGCGGCCGCACAAAAGAAAAGGCGCTTACCCGTCCAGGGGCAGCGCTTTTTTTCATGCCTCACGCCGCTTATTTCAGCATCGACTCCAGCGCATACAGTTCGGCCGGCTCTTCGCGGCGGCGCACCAGGTGCATCTGCTCGCCATCGACGATCACCTCGGCGGCGCGGCCGCGGGTGTTGTAGTTCGAGGCCATGGTCATGCCGTAGGCGCCGGCGCTCATCATCGCCAGCAGGTCGCCCGGCTGCACGGCCAGTGCGCGTTCGCGCGCCAGCCAGTCGCCCGATTCGCACACCGGGCCGACCACGTCGTACAGTTCCGCCACGTCGCCGCTGCGCGGCGCAACCGCCTTCATGTCCATCCAGGCGCCGTACAGGGTCGGGCGCATCATGTCGTTCATGGCGGCGTCGATGATGCAGAAGTTCTTTTCGACGCCCGGTTTCAGGAATTCCACGCGGGTCAGCAGCACGCCGGTGCTGGCGACGATCGAGCGGCCCGGCTCGAAGATCACCTTCACTGCACGGCCGTCGTGGCGCGCGGCGCGCCAGGCGTCGATGCGGGCGAACAGGCGGCCCAGGTAGTCGCCCACCGGCACCGGCGGCGCGTCGCCCGCCGCGCCGTAGTCGACGCCGATGCCGCCGCCGATGTCCAGGTGATGGATGTGGATGCCTTCGGTGTCGAGCGTATCGATCAATTCGATCAGCTTGTCCAGCGCTTCGAGCAGCGGGGCGTCGTCGAGCAGCTGCGAGCCGATGTGGCAGTCGATGCCGACCACGTCCAGGTGCGGCAGGCCCGCGGCGGTACGGTAGGTATCAAGCGCGTCGTCGAAGGCCACGCCGAACTTGTTGGCCTTCAGGCCGGTCGCGATATACGGGTGGGTCTTGGCGTCGACGTTCGGGTTCACGCGCAGCGACACCGGCGCGCGCTTGCCCATGCTGCCGGCCACCTCGTTCAGGCGGTGCAGTTCCGGGATCGATTCGACGTTGAAGCAGAGGATGCCGTGTTCCAGCGCCAGGCGCATCTCATCGACGGTCTTGCCGACGCCCGAGAAGATCACCTTGCCCGGGCTGCCGCCGGCGGCGATCACGCGCAGCAGTTCGCCGCCCGAGACGATGTCGAAGCCCGCGCCCGCACGGGCCAGCAGGTCCAGGATCGCCAGGTTGGAATTGGCTTTCATCGCGTAGCAGACCAGGGCGTCGCGGCCCTGGCAGGCGTCGGCGTAGGCGGCGAAGTTTTCCAGCAGGGCCGACTTCGAATAGACATAGGTCGGGGTGCCGAATTCCTCGGCGACGCGGGACAGGGCGGTGCGTTCGGCGTGCAGGACGCCGTCTTGGTACGAAAAATGCGACATGAATCTGGGAGCGGGATCTTATTGTTGAGGAGGGACGCTGGTCGGCGATGGCAGCGCCGTGCCTGCGCCTGGCGCTGGTGCCGTCGTCTGCACCGGCGCCGAGCCTGGAGCCGAGGTCGGGGCAGGTGCGGGTGTGGCGAGCGGCGTGGCGCCCAGCGTGGCGTTGGCCGGCTTGGCTGGCGGCGTCGGCATGTAGAGCGGGCCGGTCTGGCCGCAGCCGGTCAAGGTGACGGCAAGCGCGAGCAGCGCGGCAGAGGGAAAGAGCACGTTGAGTGACTTCACGATTAGAATCACGGTTTGATCAAGACCTTGGAGTGTAGCATGACCGAAACCGAATTTTTGGACCTGGCCGAATCGACGCTGGACCGTATCGAAACCTGCTTCGACGACCTGAACGACCAGGACGTAGTCGACGTCGAATGCAAGCGCAGCGGCAATGTGTTGGAGATCGAATTCATCGCCAACGGGTCGAAGATCATCGTCAACAGCCAGGCGCCGCTGAAGGAGATGTGGGTGGCGGCGCGGGCCGGGGGCTACCACTACAAGCGCGTGGGGGACGAGTGGAGGAATACCCGCGATGACAGCGAGTTCTTCACGGCGCTGTCGGACCTGGCGACGCAGCAGGGTGGGGCGCCCGTGAAATTGGGATAGTCAGCGCAGGTTTTGTAGGGTGGGCATCTGTAGTGCTGGCATTTAGCCAGCCCTACTGCCCACGCGGTACCCCGGTTGATTGTCNCGCTGTCGGACCTGGCGACGCAGCAGGGTGGGGCGCCCGTGAAATTGGGATAGTCAGCGCAGGTTTTGTAGGGTGGGCATCTGTAGTGCTGGCATTTAGCCAGCCCTACTGCCCACGCGGTACCCCGGTTGATTGTCGATATGTGGTTCGAGGCGGTATCGGGCGCATGGCGGTGATGTTGTGGTAGGCCACGGTACGACCGCGTGGGCACAAGTGCCCACCCTACGGCATTACGAATAGCAAGCGATCCGTGCCGATAGTTGTAGGGTGGGCACTCGTGCCCACGCGGTGCCCCGGTTGATTGTCGATATGTGGTTCGATGCGGTATCGGGCGCATGGCGGTGATGTTGTAGTAGGCCACGGTACGACCGCGTGGGCACAAGTGCCCACCCTACGTGAAAGAATATTTCACCGATGCGTCTTGGATGAAATATTCTTTCATTCAAAACTGCGTTAGAACAGCTCGTTCCTCACCGCGTCCTGCGCCTTCTGCTGCGCCGGCGGCGGCGGTGCCCCGACGTCGAGCGACTGCACGCCCGTGCCCGGCGGGTTCTCCGCATAGTAGTAATCGCCTTCCGCCATGATCAACCCCGGCGGCACTTCGCGCTCTTCCACCGGCACGCCTTTCAAGGCGCTTTGCATGTAGCCGATCCAGATCGGCAGGGCCAGGCCGCCGCCGGTTTCCTTGTTGCCCAGGTTCTTGGGCTGGTCGTAGCCCATCCAGGCGATGCCCACCAGCTTCGGCTGGTAGCCGGCGAACCAGGCGTCGATCGAGTCGTTGGTGGTGCCGGTCTTGCCGGCGATGTCGGTGCGCTTCAGCGTGGCCGAGGCTTTGGCGGCGGTGCCGTAGCGCGCCACGTCCTTCAGCATCGAGTCCATCAGGAAGGCATTGCGTGCATCGATCACGCGGTTCGCCTCCACACCCGCGCGTTCCGGCCGCGCTTCCGACAACACCTTGCCCGCGCTGTCGGTCACCTTCGAGATCAGGTAGGGGCTGACGCGGTAGCCGCCGTTGGCGAACACGGCGTAGGCGCCGGCCATCTGCAGCGGCGTGGTGGCGCCGGCACCCAGGGCCAAGGTCAAATAAGGGGGATTCCGTTCGGCGTCGAAGCCGAAGCGGGTCGCGTATTCCTGGCCGTAGCGGGCGCCGATGCGGTTCAGGATGCGGATCGAGATCATGTTCTTCGATTTCGTCAGGCCGCGGCGCATCGTCATCGGGCCTTCGTAGCGGGCGTCGTAGTTCTTCGGCTCCCAGGCCTGGCCGCCGGTCTGGCCGGCGTCGAAGGAAATCGGCGCATCGTTCACCAGCGTCGACGGCGACAGGCCGCGCTCCAGCGAAGCCGAGTAGATGAACGGCTTGAACGAGGAACCCGGCTGGCGCCAGGCTTGCGTCACGTGGTTGAACTTGTTGCGGTTGTAGTCGAAGCCGCCCACCAGCGCCTTGATCGCGCCATCCTCGGTGCTGGCCGCCACAAAGGCCGACTCCACTTCCGGCATCTGCGTGATCTTCCAGGCCGAGGTCCCGTCCTGCATCACGCGGATCAGCGCGCCGCGGCGGATGCGGCGGTTCGGCGCCGCCTTGGCGGACAGCCAGCTCGATGCGAACGACAGGCCCTGGCCGCTGATCTTGATTTCTTCGCCGGATGCCAGCACCGCCGTCACCTGCGACGGCGCAGCCTGCAGCACCACGGCGGCCACGATGTCGTCGCTGTCGGGCTTCTCGGCCAGTTCGGCCTCGATGGCTTCGTCGGCTTCGGTCTTGTTGCCCGGGATTTCGATATAGGATTCCGGGCCGCGGTAAGGATGACGGCGCTCGTAGTCCATCACGCCACGGCGCACGGCCAGGTAGGCGGCGTCCTGGTCGGCCTTGGTGATGGTGGTGAACACGTTCAGGCCGCGCGTATAGGTGTCTTCCTTGAACTGCTCGTACACCAGCTGGCGCGCCATCTCGGCCACGTACTCGGCGTGCACGCCAAAGGCGGTGCTGTCCGACTTGATCTTCAGTTCCTCGGCCTTGGCGGTCTCGAACTGGGCGTCGCTGATGTAGCCCAGCGAATGCATGCGCTGCAGGATGTACTGCTGGCGCGTGCGGGCGCGGGTCGGGTTCACGACCGGGTTGTAGGCCGATGGCGCTTTCGGCAGGCCGGCCAGCATCGCCGCTTCGGCCACGCTGATGTCCTTCAGGTCCTTGCCGAAGTAGATCTGGGCTGCCGACTGGAAGCCGAAGGCGCGCTGGCCCAGGTAGATCTGGTTCATGTAGACCTCGAGGATCTGGTCCTTGGTGAGGTTCTTCTCGATCTTCCAGGCCAGCAGCGCCTCGTAGGCCTTGCGCTTGAGGGTCTGTTCGCTCGACAGGAAGAAGTTCCTTGCCACCTGCTGGGTGATGGTCGAGGCGCCCTGGCGCGAGCTGCTGGTGGCGTTGTGCAGGGTCGCGCGCAGCACGCCCATGTAGTCGACGCCGCCGTGCTGGTAGAAACGGTCGTCCTCGATCGACAGCACCGCCTTCTTCATGACGTCGGGAATGTCCTTGAAGCGCACCAGGGTGCGGCGTTCCTCGCCGAACTCGCCGATGAGGACGTTATCGGCCGTGAAGATCCGCAGCGGCATCTTCGGCCGGTAATCGGTGATGGTGTCGAGGGCCGGCAAATTCGGGTAGGCCATGGCCAGCGCAAAGACCACCAGCAGCACGCCGGTCAGGGCCAGGCCGGCGAGACCGCCGATGGCCCACAGCACCAGGCGCTTGGCGCCGAACTTGTTCGGAGAAGACTTGGAATCGGTTTTGGATTTCATGGCGTTCACATTGTTGATCCATCTCATTATAAGACAGGGGCTTTTGTGACGGTACGAACTGAACAGAGGAGTGTGGTTGATGGCAGTCCGACAAAGCCTGTTTCCAAGCGTGTAACGAGTGTGGCATGCGCGCGCCGGATTCTAGTGTTCCTGTGCAGAAATATCTTGTCGGTCTGCACCCTTATTGCTACGATTTAACGTGATGCCTCATATATGTGCAATAAATAGCCTTTTTATGCAGGCTTCTCAACCAATTCTTTCCCCCACGCGGGCGTTCAAATATCATTCTGCTCCGGCAGACAGCAGTGAGGGAGTACGCTCGTGATCAACCTAGGTTCGCTGTTCGGCAAGGCCAGCCCGCCTTTGGCCGGCCTCGACATCAGCACGTCGGGATTGCGCCTGGTGGAGCTGGCCGACGCCGGCAAGGGCACGCTGCGCCTCGAGCGCCATGCCTTCGAAGCCCTGCCGCGCGGCGCCGTGGTCGATGGGAATATCGAAAATTTCGACCAGGTGGCCGAGGCCGTGCGCCGCATCTGGAAAAAGAGCGGCACCCGCGCCCGCAACGTCGCGCTGGGCATGCCGCCGGCCGCTGTCATCACCAAGAAAATCATCCTGCCGGCCGGCATGGGCGAAGACCAGCTCGAAGTGCAGGTCGAGTCCGAGGCCAGCCAGTACATCCCGTTCGCGCTCGATGAAGTGAGCCTGGATTTCGACGTGGTCGGCCCGGCCGCCAACTCGCCGGACGACATGGAAGTCATGCTGGCCGCGGCGCGCCGCGAAAAGGTCGAGGACCGCGTGGCGCTGGCCGAAGCGGCCGGCCTGGTGGCCACCGTGATGGACATCGAATCGTATGCCGCACGCGCGGCCCTGGAACGGGCCCACGGCGGCGGCAAGGACAAGATCGTGGCGCTGTTCCAGATCGGCGCCAGCATGACGCAGGTCTCGGTGCTGCTCGACGGCGACACCGTGTATGAACGCGAACAGCCCTTCGGCGGCCACACGCTGACCCAGGACGTCGTGCGCACCTATGGCTTGAGCTATGAAGAAGCCGAGGCGCGAAAAAAAGCGGGCGACTTGCCGGAGAACTTCCGCGCCGATCTGCTGGCGCCCTTCCTGGAAAGCGCCGCGCTCGAAGTCACGCGCGCGATCCAGTTCTTCTACACCTCCACGCCCTACACCCGCATCGACCAGATCTGGCTCGCCGGCGGCAATGCGCTGTTGCCGGGCCTGGTGGAACTGATCGGCGGGCGCACCCGCATCCCGACCGCGCCGGTAATGCCTTTCGACGGTATGCTGCTGGCCCCCGGCCTGCGCGAACAACAGCTGCGCCAGGAAGGCCCGGCCTGCCTGGTTGCCTGCGGCCTGGCCCTGCGGAGGTTCGGATGATCCGGATTAACCTGCTCCCGCACCGGGAAGCGAAACGCAAGCAGAAGCAAAAGGCCTTTGCCGCCATGCTGGTGCTCGGCGCCCTGCTGGGCGGCGCCATCGTGCTGCTGGTGGGCGGCTGGAACGCCAGCCGCATCGCGATCCAGGAACAGCGCAACCTGGCGCTGAAGAACGAGAACGCAAAGCTCGACAAGAAGATCAAGGACATCGCCAACCTGAAGGAAGAAATCGAGGCGCTGAAGTCGCGCCAGCAGGCGGTCGAGGATTTGCAGGGCGACCGCAACCAGCCGGTGTATTTGCTGGACGAACTGGTGCGCCAGACCCCGGACGGCGTGTTCCTGAAATCGGTGAAGCAGGACGGCCAGCGCGTGACCCTGAACGGCTACGCCCAGTCGCAGGAGCGCGTGGCCGAGATGCTGCGCAATTTGTCCGGCCAGTCGCCCTGGCTGGAGCAGCCCGACCTGACCGAGGTAAAGGCGGCCACCGTGACCCAGAACAAGCTGGCGCGCAAGGCCGTCGAGTTCACGCTGGCGGTGAACATCAAGCGCCCGCGCGAAGCCGAGGAAGCCGAAGGCGGCGAAGGTGGAGAAGGCAGCGAAGGCGGCAACAAGAAAGGCCTGGCGACATCGGCCCTGGCGGCAAAGGATGGAGCCACCCCATGAACATCGACCTGAAACAATGGAGCGCCGACCTGGGGGCCCAGTTCGAGGGCCTGCAGGGGCGTCCGCCCGGCCAGTGGCCGCTGGCGCCGCGTTTGCTGTGCGCGGCCGGCATGATGGCGCTGGCCATCGTGTTCGGTTACTTCGTCTACTGGCAGGGCCAGTTCGAGGCCCAGGAAGCCGGCGCGGCCCAGGAAGCCAAGCTGCGCACCGCCTACCAGAAGAAGATCGCGCAGGCGGTCAACCTGGAGGCGCTGCAGGCGCAGAAAGTCCAGGTCGACCAGTCGGTCGAGCGCCTGGAGAAGCAGTTGCCGAGCAAGGCCGAGATGGCGGCGCTGCTGTCGGACATCAACCAGGCCGGCGTCGGCCGCGGCCTGGCGTTCGAGCTGTTCCGCCCGAACCAGCCGGTGGTGCGCGACTATTACGCCGAGCAGCCGATCGATATCCGCATCAGCGGCAGCTACCACGACCTCGGCGCGTTCGCCGCCGACATGGCGCACATGCCGCGCATCGTGACGCTGAATAACATGTCGCTCGAGACCAACAAGGACGGCAGCCTGACGCTGGAAGCCATCGCCAAGACCTTCCGCTACCTCGACCCCGAGGAGCTGTCCGAGCAACGGGCCGCGCGCCTGAAGGCAAAGGCCGGCGGCAAGGGCGGCAAAGCCGGCGCCAAAGGCAGCAAGAAGGCGAAAGGGGCCGCGAAATGAAGATGAGCCAAGGCATGCTGGTGATCGTGCCGGCCCTGCTGCTGGCCGGTTGCGGCGACAGCGATGTGCGCGAAGTGCGCAGCTGGATGGACCAGGTGAAAAGCGAAACCAGGCCGAAGGTAAAACCGCTGCCGGCCTCGAAGGAATTCATTCCCTTCGCCTACGACCAGGGGGGCGCGGTGGACCCGTTCAGCCCGGCCAAGATGGCCGAGGCCGGCCTGCTGGCCCAGGCGCGCAGCGCGCTGCAGCCGGATTTGAACCGGCAGCGCGAGGCGCTCGAAGCCTACCCGCTGGACACGATGACGATGGTCGGCATGATGCAGAAGGGCGGTGCCAGCTTTGCGCTGCTGCGCATCGAGAGCAGCATCTACCGCGTGCGCGCCGGACAGCACCTGGGCCAGAACTTCGGCCTGGTGACGCGCGTCACGCCGGCGGCAGTGGAAATCAAGGAAATGGTACAGGACGCTAGCGGCGATTGGGTCGAGCGCATATCGAAGCTGGAGTTGCAGGAAAGTAAGGAGACTGGGAAATGACCCAATTAGCAATGAACAGCGGCGCGGCGCGCTTCCTGCCGGGCTGGCTGTTGCGCTCGAGCGCGGCACTGATGGCGTTGATGGCGAGCGTGCTGCTGGGCGTTGGCATGGCCCGCGCCCAGGCGCCTGCGAACGCCATCGAGTCGATCAGCGCCAACCAGCAGGGCGCCAACGTGGTGCTGAACATCGCCATGCGCGAGGCCCCGGCCAAGCTGCCGCTCGGCTTCGCGATCACGAACCCGGCCCGCGTCGCCCTCGACTTCGGCGCCACCGCGAACGCCAGCGGCAAGAGCACCCATGACGTCAACCTGGGCGACCTGCGCAGCGTGAACGTGATCCAGGCCGGCGAACGCACGCGCCTGGTGCTGAACCTGAAGCGCACCGTGAGCTACAGCGCCGCCATCAGCGGCAAGTCGATCCTGGTGACGGTGGATGGCGCCGGCGCCGGCGCGGCTGCGTCGCAACCTGTGCAAATGGCGGCAGTGGCCGATACCCGTGCGGCCAGCCGTCCGCAGCTGCGCAACCTCGACTTCCGCCGCGGCAGCAACGGCGAAGGCCGTGTCGTGGTCGACCTGGCGAACAGCCAGACCGCGGTCGACGTGCGCCAGCTCGGCAACCGGGTCCAGGTCGACTTCCTGAACACCGCGCTGCCGGAAGCGCTGCGCCGCCGCCTTGACGTCACCGATTTCGGCACGCCGGTGTCGAACGTCACCACCACCGCGCAAGGCAGCAACGTGCGCATGGTGATCGAAGCGCAAGGCCAGTGGGAACAATCGGTCTACCAGAGCGAAACCCAGCTGGTGGTCGACGTGCGCGCCGTGAAGGAAGACCCGAACAAGCTGGGCGGCCCGCAGGGCTTCCGCGGCGAGAAGATCAGCTTCGACTTCCAGAACATCGAGGTGCGCGCCGCGCTGCAGGCGGTGGCCGACATCTCGGGCCTGAACATCATCGCCGCCGACACCGTGAGCGGCAGCCTGACCCTGCGCCTGAAGGATGTGCCCTGGGACCAGGCGCTCGACGTCATCCTGCAGTCGAAAGGCCTGGACATGCGCAAGAACGGCACCGTGCTGTGGATCGCGCCGAAGGAAGAACTGCTGACCAAGGAAAAGCTCGAGCTCGAGCAGCGCGCGCAGATTTCCGACCTGGAGCCGCTGCGCTCCGAGATCTTCCAGCTGAACTACCAGAAGGCCGAGTCCTTCCGCACCGTGTTCGGCCTCGACGCCGGCACCGGCGCCGCCGGCGGCAGCGACCGCAACCGCGTGTTGTCCAAGCGCGGCAGCGCCATCATCGACCCGCGCACCAACCAGCTGTTCGTGACCGACATCGCCGCAAAAATCGAGGACATCCGGATGCTGATCCAGAAGACCGACATCGCTTCGAAGCAGGTGCTGATCGAGGCGCGCCTGGTGGAAGCGAACGACGGCTTCTCGCGCAACCTGGGCGCCAAGATCGGCTTCAACGATGCGCGCAACGCCGCCGGCGGCGATGCCGGCTACGGCGTGGGCGGCAGCAACCGCCTGGCCCTGAGCGGCACCCTGGCCGGCGCCGGCGTGGTCACCGGCCAGTCCAGCGGCAGCAGCTTCGACAACTCGACCCTGGTGAATCTGCCGGCGGCGGCGATCGGCGGCATCAACGCGCCGAGCCTGGCCTTCAGCCTGTTCTCCTCGTCCGACAACCGCTTCCTGAACCTGGAGCTGTCGGCGCTGGAAGCCGACGGCAAGGGCAAGATCATCTCCAGCCCGCGCGTGGTCACCGAAGACAAGATGGTGGCCGTGATCGAGCAGGGCATCGAGCTGCCGTACCAGGTGGCGTCGTCGAGCGGCGCGACCTCGATCGAATTCAAGAAAGCCAACCTGCGCCTGGAAGTGATCCCGCAGATCACCCCGGACGGCAACGTGGTGCTGGAAGTGGATGTGAGCAAGGATTCGAAGGGCGAGGAAACCCGCGCCGGCTTCGCCATCAATACCCAGCACGTGAAGACCAAGGTAATGGTCGAGAACGGCGGCACGGTGGTGCTGGGCGGGATCTACCAGCAGACCGAGCGCAGCAACGAGAGCAAGGTGCCGCTGCTGGGCGACGTGCCGGTGCTGGGCTATCTGTTCAAGACGCGCGGCCGCGAGAGCACGAAGACCGAACTGCTGGTCTTCATCACGCCGAAGATCGTGGCCGAGCGCGCGGCGGTGACGCGCTGAGCCGAGCGGCAGCAGCAAGGCTGCCGGCATTGGATGCAGTACCGCAGCGGCACGTAGGACACGTGTCGCTGTGTCGTTTCAAAAGCCGGGCCGTATGCCGGCTGCATGAGTGACCAACAACCAACAATCGAGAAAAACTGGACCTACGATGCAGCACTTCCCGAACTCTTCTTCGTCCGCGGCGTCCCTGCGCCTGGCGGCCCTGACCCTGGTCGCCGCGGCGGCCCTGAGCGCCTGCGGCGGCGGCAATCCCGGCTCGGTAGCCGCACCGGGCGGCGCCAGCGGCGGCACCGCGCCGACCACGCCGACCACGCCAACGGTGCCCGCGGCGCCGACCGTCAGCCTGGCCCTGGCCAGCACCGGCGGCCAGGCCAGCAATTCGCTGAGCGGCGCCACGCCCCTGACCGTGCAGGCCACGGTCAAGGATGCCAGCGGCAACCCGGTAAAGGAGGCGATGGTCACCTTCGCCACCGACGCCAGCCTGGCCATCTTCTCGCCGTCGGCCGGCACCGCGCTGACCGACGACCAGGGCGTGGCCCGCATCAGCCTGCGCGCAGCCAGCCTGGCCGCCGGCGGCGCCGGCAAGCTCACCGCCACCGCCAGCGTGAACGGCGCCACCATCGTCGGCGAACGCAACTTCCAGGTCGGCGCGACCACGCTCAGCTTCGGCACCGTGACCACCGGCGCACCCCAGATCCAGGCCTATAACTCGACCGACATCACGGTTCCGGTACTGGCCGGCGGCGCGCCTTATCCGAACCAGGTGAACGTCAACTTTACCTCGGCCTGCGTCATCGCCGGCAAGGCGACCCTGGCCGCCACCGTCGCCACCAACAACGGCGTGGCCAAGACGGTCTACCGCGACAAGGGCTGCGCCAACGACGACGTCATCACCGTTACCGCCGACGGCGTCTCGGTGCCGGCTACCGTGCCCCTGAAGATCGCGCCGCCGCCGGCCGCGTCGGTGCAGTTCGTCTCGGCCGACCCGGTCGAGAAGTCGATCGTGATCCGGGGGCAGGGCGGTATCAACCGCACCGAGACGGCGACCCTGAAATTCCGCGTCTTCGATATCTTCGGCAGCCCACTGCCGCGCCGCGAAGTGACATTCCGCGTGTCGGACCCGGCGTCGGTCACCCTGAACAAGTCCACCGACACCACCGACGAGAACGGCGAAGTCATCACCACGGTCAATTCGGGCTCGGTCGCGACCTCGTTCCGCGTCTTTGCGACGCTGCCGAACACCGCCAGCGCCACCCGTCCCGACGATATCTCGACCACCTCGGACTCGATCGTCGTCACTACCGGCCTGCCGGTGCAGCGCGCCTTCTCGCTCACCGCCGAGAACTACAACCTCGAGGGCCTGAACAAGGACAGCAGCCCGACCAGTCCGGCCACCCGCGTGCAGGTGATGATCGCCGACAGCTTCGGCAACCCGGTCCCGGACGGCACCCCGGTCGTGTTCCAGACCAACATGGGCTCGATCGGCTCGTCCGACAAGGGCGGCTGCAGCACCGTCAACGGCGGCTGCTCGGTCGACTTCCGTACCCAGGATCCGCGCAGCCACGAGAAGAACCAGCCGGCGACGCCTTGCAACACCGGCAGCAGCGCCCTGCGCAGCGATGACAGTGCGCGCGCCGGCCTGGCGACGGTCTGCGCCAGCAGCAGCGACGGCACCAACACCATCTTCAGCAAGATCGGCCTGTTCTTCGGCGGTTCCGGCGCAACCAAGGTATACATGAACGGCAACCCGCTGGGCAACGGCGTGACCGACCTCGGCACCGTGCGCGCGGCGGATTCGAAGGTGTTCGTGCTGCAACTGAACGACGAGAACCTGAATCCGCTGCCGTTTGGCACCCGGATCGAAGTGAGCAACGCGGTCAACGCGGCGTCCGCGGCCATCGTGCCGGCGACCGTGCCGAACATCTATCCGCACACCGCTGCGGGCGACGACATCACGGGAACCAGCATTACACGCGACACGCCGGCCCAGGGTTCGAGCCACACGTTCTCGATCTCGAACCCGAACGCGGCCAGCTGCACGGCCCCGGTAACGGCCACCTTCAACGTCACCGTGACGTCGCCAGGTAACGTTGTCACCACGATTCCGTTTAAACTGACGTTCAGCTGCCCATAAGCGGGTAACCGCAGCGGGTGACCGTAACAACAAACGGCCAGGCTTGAACTGGCCGTTTGTCTTTTTAGGCGAGCCCACTATCGTGCCCGAGGCGTACAGTAACAACATCTTCCTGGTCGGCCTGATGGGGTCCGGCAAGACCACCATCGGCCGGCTGCTTGCGCGCCGGCTGGGCAAGCGCTTCGTCGATTCCGACCATGCGATCGAGGCGCGCACCGGCGCCTCGATCCCGTGGATCTTCGAGATCGAGGGCGAGGGCAGCTTCCGCCGGCGCGAGGCCGAGATGATCCGCGAGCTCACCGCCCAGGACGGCATCGTGCTGGCCACCGGCGGCGGCGCCATCCTCGACCCCGCCAGCCGCGCGCTGCTGGCCGAGCGCGGCACCGTGGTCTACCTGCGCGCCAGCATCGGCAGCATCCTGCAGCGCACCGCGCACGACAAGAACCGTCCGCTGCTGCAGACGGCCGACCCGCGCCGCAAGCTCGAGCAATTGCTGGCCCAGCGCGAGCCGCTGTACCGCGAGATCGCGCACCTCGTCATCGATACCGGCCGTCCTAACGTACAATCGATGGCCCAGACTATCCTAGAACAGCTGGACGCGCTCGAAGCCGGGCGCGCCCGGCGCGCGAAGGCGGCATCGATGACCCACCCGGAACACAACGCAACACAACTTACCCTGAACGTCGACCTCGGCGATCGCAGCTACCCCATCTCGATCGGCCCCGGCCTGCTGGCCGATCCGGCGGCGCTCGTGCGCCATGTCGGCGGCAACAAGGCGGCCATCGTCACCAACACCACCGTGGCCCCGCTCTATCTCGAGGGGGTGGCGGCGCCGCTGCGCGCGGCCGGCAAGGAGGTCGTCGAGATCGTCCTGCCCGACGGCGAGGAACACAAGGGATGGGGCTCGCTGATGGCCATCTTCGACGCCCTGCTGGCCAACAAGTGCGACCGCAAGACCACCCTGGTGGCGCTGGGCGGCGGCGTGATCGGCGACCTGACCGGCTTCGCGGCGGCCAGCTACATGCGCGGCGTGCCGTTTGTGCAGATCCCGACCACGCTGCTGGCCCAGGTCGATTCCTCGGTGGGCGGCAAGACCGGCATCAACCACCCGCTCGGCAAGAACATGATCGGCGCCTTCTACCAGCCGCGCGCGGTGCTGGCCGATACCGCTACCCTGGACACGCTGCCGCCGCGCGAGCTGGCGGCCGGCCTGGCCGAAGTGATCAAGCACGGCGCCATCCTGGACGGCGAATTCTTCGACTGGATCGAAGCGAACATCGCACGCCTGGTGGCGCGCGAGCCGGACGCGCTGGCGCATGCCATTGCCCGTTCCTGCGAAATCAAGGCCGACGTGGTGCGCAAGGACGAACGCGAAGGCGGCCTGCGCGCGGTGCTGAACTTCGGCCATACCTTCGGCCACGCGATCGAGGCCGGCCTCGGCTACGGCGCATGGCTGCACGGCGAAGCGGTCGGCTGCGGCATGGTGATGGCGGCCGATTTGTCGCGCCGCCTGGGCCTGATCGACGACGCCAGCTGCGCGCGCCTGCGCGCACTGGTGGCGGCGGCCGGCCTGCCGGTCGTGGCGCCGGACCTGGGACAAGCGCGCTGGATCGAGCTGATGGAAGTCGACAAGAAGAACGAGGGCGGGGCGATCAAGTTCATCCTGCTCAAGCCCCTGGGCAGCCCGAGCATCGCGAGCGTGCCGCAGGACCTGCTGCAGGCCACGCTGGCAGCCGGCATCGTGCAAGACGAGCAGCGATAAGGAGGCGCGCATGATCGACTTCGACTGCAACCTGGCCCCTTACGCCGCGCACTCCTCGCAGTCGCGCGGACGCAAGTTCGACGAACCGGCGCCCGGTTCGCGCAGCGAGTTCCAGCGCGACCGCGACCGCATCATCCACTCCACCGCGTTCCGGCGCCTGGAGTACAAGACCCAGGTCTTCCTGAACCACGAGGGAGACCTGTTCCGCACGCGTCTGACGCACTCGATCGAGGTGGCGCAGATCGGCCGCACCCTGGCGCGCAGCCTGCGCCTGAACGAAGACCTGGTCGAAGCCACGGCGCTGGCGCACGACCTCGGCCACACGCCCTTCGGCCACGTGGGCCAGGACGTGCTGAACGACTGCATGAAGGATTACGGCGGCTTCGAGCACAATTTGCAGAGCCTGCGCGTGGTCGACCACCTCGAAGAGCACTACGGCGCCTTCGACGGCCTGAACCTGACGTTCGAAACGCGCGAAGGCATCCTGAAGCACTGCTCGCTGAACAACGCACGCCAGCTGGGCGAACTCGGCCAGCGCTTCATCGACAAGACCCAGCCCAGCCTGGAAGCGCAGCTGACCAACCTGGCCGACGAAATCGCCTACAACAACCACGACATCGACGACGGCCTGCGTTCCGGGCTGCTGACGATGGCGCAGATGGAAGAAGTGGACCTGTTCGCGCGCCACCGCCACGCGGTGGAGGCGCAGTACCCGGGCCTGCCGGGGCGGCGCGCGCTGTACGAGACGATCCGCCTGATGATCACGGCGATGACGGCCGACCTGGTCGAGACCTCGGCGGCGCGCCTGGCTGAGGCGGCGCCGCGCGACATCGAGGACGTGCGCAAGGCGCCGCCGCTGATCCGCTTCTCGGACGCGATGCGTCTTGAAACCACGGCGCTGAAGCGCTTCCTGTATGCGAATTTGTACCGGCACTTCCAGGTGAACCGCATGCGTGTGAAGGCAAGCCGCATCGTGCGCGAATTGTTCGACGCCTTCATGACGGACCCGGTGCTGCTGCCGCCGGATTACCAGGTGGCCGCGGGCGATACCTTCAAGCAGGCGCGCAAGATTGCGGATTACATTGCGGGCATGACGGACCGGTATGCGATCCGCGAGCACCGGCGGATCTTTTCGCTCGATACGCTGTAGGGTGGGTACTCGTACCCACCATGACGATGATAAAACACACACGCGGTAGGCGCACGTAGAAGGTGGGTACGAGTACCTACCCTACGAATCAGAACAGGCTGGGCCGCCCCAACTCCAGCAACAGCTTCTTCACCGGCGCCGGCAACGCCGCCTCCTCGACCGCCGCCAGCTTCCACCACACAAACCCCGCCGGCGCCGCAGGCCGCGCAAGCGGCGTCACCTTGTGCGGGAAAATATGCAGCTTGTAATGCGTGAACACATGCACCAGCGGCAGCAGCGCCTGCACCTCGTCGAGCTCGCCAAACCGCGCCAGCGCACCCGCCATCACGGACGACGAAGGCGCAAACGAAGCGGGCATCGCATCCCCCAGCGCCACATGCCCCTCGACCTCGGGCAGCGACAACAACCCGCCCCAGATCCCGCTCCCCGGCCGCTGCTCGAGCAGCACCTCGCCATCGAACACGACCACCAGCAGATCCGCCCTTTTCTCTGGCGACGTCTTTTTCGGCTTGCGCACCGGCAGCTCCGCCGTGCGTCCGGTGGCATACGCCACGCAGCGCGCCTGCAGCGGACAACGCCCACAGTCAGGCCGGGAGCGCGTGCACAGCGTCGCCCCCAAATCCATCAGCCCCTGCGTGTAGGCCTCGATTCCATCAAGAGGCAGCAACGCATCCGCACGCCGCCACAGCGCTTCCTCGACCCGTTTCTCGCCCGGATACTGCTCGACCCCGAACACGCGCGCAAACACGCGCTTCACGTTCCCGTCCAGGATCGCCGAGCGGGTGCCGTTCGAGAACGCCGTGATCGCCGCAGCGGTGGAGCGCCCGATCCCCGGCAAGTCCGCCAGCAGCAAAGGATCGCTCGGAAACACGCCGCCATATTCAGCCACCACGCGCCGCGCGCAGGCGTGCAGGTTGCGTGCGCGGGTGTAGTAACCGAGGCCGCTCCAACAGGCCATCACGTCCTCGACCGGCGCTGAGGCCAAATCCTGCACCGTCGGAAAACGCTCCAGGAAGCGCGCGTAATAGCCGAGCACTGCGGCCACTTGCGTCTGCTGCAGCATGATCTCCGACAGCCACACGCGGTAGGCGTCGCGCGTGTTCTGCCAGGGCAGGGTATGGCGTCCGTGCGCGCGCTGCCAGGTGATGACCGCTTCCGAGAACGTCGGGTCGGCCAGCGTATCGAACTGGGAAAATTCCTTTACACGCATTACGCCGCCTCCAGCAGTGCCGGCTCGTCGAGCGCCGTGCACACGGCCGCGCCCAGGTCCTGCACCTGGCGGCGCTGGCGTTCCAGCTCGCCCTGGCGTGCCTCGAAAGCCGCGATCTTCTGCTCCAGGCTGTCGGTGGCGTCGTGGATGCGCTGGATCGAGGCCAGGCGGTGGCGCAGCTGTTCCTTGTGCTGGCGGATCTGGGTTTCGAGCGGCGCCATGATCACCTTCAGCCAGGCCTCGACGTCGGCATTCGCGGCGCGGAACACGCGCCGCACGCGCGAGGCGATGGAGTCGAAGAAGCGCTCCATCAGCGTCGCGCGGCTGGTCATGAGCAGGGTCGCGGTGCCGAACTGCTTCAGGTAGAGCGCTTCGATGGCGTCGATCTCCTCGCGGTAGCGCGCCAGGGTCAGCGAAGGCGGCGGCGACAGCGTCAGGCCGTGTTCGGCCGCGAAGCTGCGCACCATGGCTTCGGTGGTGGCGGCGATCTCGCCGACCTTGGCTTCCGAGGCGTCGAGCGCCGCGCGCGCTTCGTCGAAGAAGGCCCGCACCGGCGCACGCATGCCGGTGGCGAAGCGCGCCGCCTGCAGCGCCAGGCGCACGCTTTCGGCCTGGCGCGCCACGCCGTCCACGCCCAGCAGGGTATAGAGCTGGGTCGAGAGGGCAGCAAAGCGCGTGCGCGCTTCCTGCAGGCGCATGAGGCCGGCGTCGAAGTCCTTCCGCTCGGCCTCGATGCGGCGCATCATCAGCGCCAGCACGGCCTGGTTCTTGCCGCGCAGGCTTTTCAGTTCCTGCAGCTGCTCGACCAGGTCGCGCGTGCGTGCGCCGAGTGCCGCGCCGAGGGCGGTTTCGAGTGTGGCCAGGTCGTCGCGCAGCTGGCGCGCCAGAATCGTTTTCTTTTGCGGGATCAGGCTGTGCAGCAGGGCCGCTTCCAGCGCGCCAACGCGGCTGCGCTCGAACAGGTCCATGTCGCCGTGGATGCGCCCGACCAGCGCCTGCTGGGCCGATACCGGGAACACCTGGCCGATGTCGAGCCCGAGCTGCTGGGCCACGCCGTGCTGCTGGCGCGTAATTTCTGCCTCGTTGCCGGCGTCGTCCTTCAGCGGGTCCCACATGGCGTCGATCTTGTTCAGCACCACCAGGCGCCCCGGGCCGGCGCCGATGTGGGTGCGCCAGACGTCGATGTCGCTGCGCGTAACGCCGGTCTCGGCGGCCAGCACGAACAGCACCGCATGCGCGTTCGGGATCAGGTTCAGCGTCAGTTCCGGCTCGGTGCCGATCGCGTTCAGGCCCGGCGTGTCGAGGATCACGAGGCCCTGCTTGAGCAGCGGGTGCGGCAGGTTGATGATGGCGTGGCGCCACTGCGAGATCTCGACCGTGCCGTCCGGCCCCAGGGCGTCGGCGTGGTCCGGGTCGAGCGGGTCGTACAGGCCGTAGCCCTGGGCTTGCTCGCTGGGCACGCGGCGCGTCAGGCTCACCTGGCGGAAGGCGGCGCTCATGCTGTCGGGGGCGTCGAGGTCGAGCGCGATCACGGTCCAGGCGGCCGGGTCCTCGCGGTAGTCGGCGGTCGACAGATTGCTGGCGCGGGTGGCGATCGGCAGCAGGCGGATGCAGGGCGGCAGGGCAGCGTCGTACAGCAGCTCGGTCGGGCACATGGTGGTGCGGCCGGCGGCCGAGGGCAGGATGCGCTTGCCGTAGTCGGCGAAGAAGATCGCGTTGATCAGCTCGGATTTGCCGCGCGAGAACTCGGCGACAAAGGCCACCGACAGGCGGTCGTCGCGCACCCGCGCCTGGGCCTGGCCAACGCGCGCCAGCGTCGCCGCGTCGCCCAGTTCCAGGGCTTGCAGCGTGGTCCGGTAAGCATCCAGCGCACGCGCAATGGCGGCGCGCCAGGCGCCGTATTCTTGTATTTGTTGCATCTCTTCACCCGCTTTTCAGAATTTACCGCTGGCAGGTGGCGCAATAAAAGGTGGAGCGCTGGCCCTGCTTGATTTGTCGGATCGGGGTGCCACAGTTTCTGCACGGCACTCCAGCCCGATCATAGACGAAATAGGTCTGCTGGAA
Source organism: Massilia brevitalea (assembly GCF_030711405.1). Taxonomy (GTDB): domain Bacteria; phylum Pseudomonadota; class Gammaproteobacteria; order Burkholderiales; family Burkholderiaceae_D; genus Telluria; species Telluria brevitalea. The sequence goes on along the minus strand of NZ_JAULSI010000030.1, from coordinate 57,034 downwards.
ATATCCAGACTGCCCATTTACTGCAATAAAGTCACGCAGCGTGCTGCCGCCCTGCACGATGGCGGCGGCCAGGATCTCGCGGATCGCCTCGGCCAGTTTTTCGTAGCGCGCGCGGCTGATGCGCCCGGCCGGCGTCTTCGGGTTGATGCCGGCGCGGAACAGGCTTTCGCAGGCGTAGATGTTGCCCACGCCAACCACGATGTCGCCGGCCAGCAGCACCTGCTTGATCGGCGCGCTGCGCTTGCGCGTGGCGCGGTACAGCAGCTCGGCCGAGAACTGGTCTTCCAGCGGTTCCACACCGAGGCCGCGCAGCAGGATGTGCTGTTCCAGTTCGCCGTCGTCGACCGCATGCCAGAGCACGGCGCCGAAGCGGCGCGGGTCGTGCAGGCGCAGCACCTGCTTCTGGCTGCCATCGGACACGACGAGGTCGAAGTGGTCGTGTTTCTTCAGCTCGATACCGGGCGGCAGCACGCGCAAATGGCCCGACATGCCGAGGTGGACGATCAGCGTGCCGCTGGCAAAGCCCAGCAGCAGATACTTGCCGCGCCGCTTGACATGCTCGATGCGCTGGCCGACCAGGGTCGCGGCGATATGGGCAGGGAAGGGCCAGCGCAGGCCCTCGCGGCGGAACACGACTTCCTCGACCACGCGGCCTTCCAGGTGGGGCGCGACACCGCGCCGGGTGACTTCTACTTCCGGGAGTTCAGGCATGAAAATCTGACAAATACTTGTAAATTCGTGTTGCGGGCGCGCACGCGTTGCGGGGCTTGGGCGTAGAATCGGGACATCCTTCCCTATATGGACATGCTTTGAAAAACGCTTTCGTCATTGTAACTCTCTCCGGTGTGCTGGCGGCATGCGCTGTGGCGCCACAGCCGCAGTCCGGCGCGCCTGCCGGGGCGACTGCACAGGCCACGCCCGCCACGTCTGCCGCGGATGCGGACGCCGGGCAGCAGGCAGCCGAGGCCGCTGCCGAAGCAGCTGCGGAGGCCGAGAAAGCGGCGCAACTGGCGCGCTTGCCCAAGGTCGAACTCAGCAGCACCCTGCTGAACCAGCTGCTGCGCGCCGAGTTCGCCTTCCGCAATGGCGACTGGCAAGGTCCTTACATCACCATGCTGGCCCTGGCCCAGCAGACCCGCGACCCGCGCCTGGCGCGCCGCGCCGCCGAAATGGCCCTGGCCGCACGCCAGCCCGACGATACCCTGGCGGCCGTGCGCGAATGGCGCAAGCTCGATCCGGAGTCCGACGAAGCGACGCAATACTATCTGGGGATGGTTATCCTGTCGGACAATATCTCCGACGCAGAAGAAATCTTCAGCAAGCGCCTGGCCGGCTCGCCGCCCGCGGTGCGCGGCGTGGTGCTGTACCAGGTGCAGCAGCTGCTGTCGCGCGCCAAGGACAAGGAAGCGGCGAACGCCATGCTGGCGCGCCTGGTGGCCCCTTACCGCGATACGGTCGAGGGCCACGTGGTGCTGGCCCAGGCGGCGCTGGCGCGCGGCGCCCGGGAAGAGGGTGCGCGCGAGGCGCAGGCCGCCCTGGCCCTGAAGCCGGATTCCGAAATCGCCATGCTGACCCTGGCGCAATCGAGCGAAAACGAAGCGCAGGCCACGGCGCGCCTGCAGCAGTTCCTCGCCGCCAATCCAAAGGCGCGCGAAGTGCGCGCCGCCCATGCCCGCATCCTGGTCAACGACAAGCAGTACGAGGAAGCGCGGCGCCAGTTCCTGCTGCTCGACAGCCAGCAGCCGGACAATGTCACGACCCTGTACGCGCTGGGCGTGCTGTCGACCCAGCTGAACGATCCGCCGGCTGCCGAGCGTTATTTTTCGCGCTTCGTGGAAGTACTGGGCCGCAATCCCGACGATGAGCGCGACCCGTCGAAGGCCTTGCTGATCCTGTCGCAGCTGGCCGAGGAGCGCGGCGATCTGCAGGCCGCCGTCGGCTGGCTCGACAAGCTGCCCGAAGGCGACGAAAAGACCCTGTTCGGCGCCCAGTTGCGCCGCGCCCAGCTGCTCGGGAAAAGCGGCGACGTGGCGGCCGCGCGCCGTTTGCTGGCGTCGCTGAAGCCCGGCGAGCCGATGGCCCAGGCCCAGGTGCTGGCGGCCGAAGCGCAGGTGCTGCGCGACGCCGGCCAGGCCGAGCAGGCCTATACGCTGATGGGGGCCGCCACCAGGCGCTTCCCAGGCAATCCGGACCTGCTCTACGACTATGCGCTGCTGGCCGAAAAGACTGGCCACGTCGACGACATGGAAACCGCCCTGCGCGAAGTGATGCGACTGGCGCCGGACAACCACCATGCCTACAACGCCCTCGGCTACTCGCTGGCCGAGCGCAACATCCGCCTCGACGAAGCGCGCGCGCTGATCGAAAAGGCGATGGCCATGGCGCCGGAAGACCCCTTCATCATGGACAGCATGGGCTGGGTCCATTACCGCCTCGGCAACCTCGATGCCGCCGAGGGCCACCTGCGCCGCGCCTACAGCCTGCGCCGCGATCCGGAAATCGCGGTCCACCTCGGCGAAGTGCTGTGGCAGCAGGGCAAGCGTGCCGATGCCCAGAAGCTGTGGCTGGAAGCGCGCGCCAAGGACCCGCAGAACGACACCCTGCGCAGCACGCTGGCGCGCCTGCGCCTGTCCCTGTGAAATAATTCAAGAATACTCACAAGCGGCGGCGGACCTGTTCCGCCGTTTGTTTTTCACCTTCTATCCTGACCGATGCCGATCACCCGACGCCTATCCCTGTTTGCCGCAGTGGCTACCCTTGCTGCCCTTGCCGGCTGCGCCAGCGCGCCGCTGTCCCAATCCACCGTGGCCGATTACCGCGAGACCATCGAACTGAGCGGCCGCCTGTCGGTGAACTACCTGAAGGAAGGCCAGCCGGACTCGCTGACCGGTAACTTCACCTGGTCGCAGCAGCCTGGCCGCGTCGACGTCGCACTGTCCTCGTCGTTCAGCCAGCTCGCTGCGATCAGCGTCACGCCGCAGCAGGCCACGCTGACCCAGGCCGGGCGCGAACCGCTGGTGGCGCAAGACATCGACACGCTCACCGCCCAGGCGCTGGGCTGGTCGCTGCCGGTGGCCGGCCTGCGCGACTGGCTGCAGGGTTATGCGATCGGCGCCGACGGCAAGCGCTTCGCCGCTTCGCCCGCCAACAACAGCGTCTACACGCGCGACGGCTGGCGCCTGCGCTTCGCGGCCTGGCAGGACGACACGGCGGCCCGCCCGATGCCCAAGCGCATCGACGCCGCACGCACGACGGCCTCCGGCGAACTGGAAATCCGCATCTTCATCAACCCTGTTGCTCCATGAATTCGCTGCACGATTGCCCGGCCCCGGCCAAGCTGAACCTGTTCCTGCACGTCGTCGGCCGCCGCGCCGATGGCTATCACCTGCTGCAAAGCGTCTTCCAGCTGATCGACCGCGGCGACACCCTGCATTTCGACCTGCGCAGCGATGGCGCGATCCGCCGCGTCAATGACGTGCCGGGCGTGCCTCATGACGCCGACCTGGTCGTGCGCGCGCTGCAGCGCCTGGCAAGCGCTTTCCGGGAACGCCACGGCCGCGCCGTGCCCGGCATCGACGTGCGCCTGGACAAGGTGCTGCCCATGGGCGGCGGCCTGGGCGGCGGTTCCTCGGATGCGGCCACCGCGCTGATGGCGGCCAACCATTTGTGGCAGGGCGGGTTCAGCGATGAAGAGCTGATGGCAATCGGCTTGCCCCTGGGCGCCGACATTCCCTTTTTCGTGTACGGCGAAACCGCCTTTGTAGAAGGTATCGGCGAAGCCATGCAGCCTGTACAGGGGCCGGATTGCTGGTACGTGGTGATCGAACCAGGCGTCTCGGTACCGACCCCTGCAATTTTTAGCGCGCAGGATTTGACAAGGGATAGCAAACCCGTCAGAATAACGGACTTCCCTGAAGCGCAAAACATTAGCGGATTCGGAAGAAATGATTTGCAAGGAGTTGCTGTCAGGTTGTTTCCAGCGGTAGGGGAAGCGATCGAATGGTTGAGCCAATATGGCGCGGCCAGGATGACGGGTTCCGGGGCTTGCGTATTTGTTGCGCTGCCTGGCGAAGCTGAAGCGAACCATGTGCTGGGCCAGGTGCCCGACAAGTGGAAAGCGTGGAAAGCAAAATCGCTGGCGCGACATTCGATAAAAAAGCTCTTGCAAAACAGTATGTTGTAGAATAAAATTTTGCCTGTCGCAGCGAATGACGGTTAGAATAGTCAAGCAAAGCGGCAAGCTGTAAGTTGCGTAGGGGAATCGCCAAGCTGGTTAAGGCACCGGATTTTGATTCCGGCATACCAAGGTTCGAATCCTTGTTCCCCTGCCATTCGTTTTATCCGGCTGTCGATACGAACGTGTCCGGCGGATGAAATCGGCGGTACCGACCTAATCGGTACGGCTCTTAAAGCATAATCAGCCGGTATAGCCGGCTGATTGTTTTTCAAAAGTATCAACGCTCTTCTCTCAGGACTCCCATGGCTTACGAAAACCTGATGGTTTTTACCGGCAACGCTAATCCGGCGCTAGCAGAAGGGGTCGCAAAAAGCCTCGGTATTCCTCTCGGTAAAGCAGTCGTCTCGAAATTCTCGGACGGCGAAGTCATGGTCGAAATCAATGAAAACGTCCGCGGTAAAGACGTCTTCGTGCTGCAATCGACCTGCGCTCCTACCAACGACAGCCTGATGGAAATCATGCTGATGGTCGACGCGCTCAAACGCGCATCGGCCGGCCGCATCACCGCTGCCATTCCTTATTTCGGCTATGCCCGCCAGGACCGCCGCCCGCGCTCGGCGCGTGTCGCGATCTCGGCCAAGGTCGTTGCCAACATGCTGGAAGAAGCCGGCGTCGAGCGCGTCCTGATCATGGACCTGCACGCCGACCAGATCCAGGGCTTCTTCGACATTCCAGTCGATAACATCTACGCGTCGCCGCTGCTGCTGGGCGACCTGCAGAAGCAGAACTACGACGACTTGCTGGTCGTGTCGCCGGACGTCGGCGGCGTGGTCCGCGCCCGTGCGCTGGCCAAGCGCCTCGGATGCGACCTGGCGATCATCGACAAGCGCCGTCCAAAGGCGAACGTGTCGGAAGTCATGAACATCATCGGTGAAGTCGAAGGCCGCAACTGCGTGATCATGGACGACATGGTCGACACCGCAGGCACGCTGACGAAAGCCGCCGAAGTCCTGAAGGAACGCGGCGCCAAGAAGGTCGTGGCGTATTGCACCCACCCGGTCCTGTCGGGTCCTGCAATCGACCGCATCTCGAACTCGCCGCTGGACGAACTGGTGGTCACCGACACCATCCCGCTGTCGGCCGCCGCCGCCGCCTGCCCGAAGATCCGCCAGCTGACTTGTGCTCCGCTGCTGGCCGAGACCTTCAAGCGTATCGTCAAGGGCGACTCGGTGATGTCGCTGTTCGTCGACTAAGCAAGACAAGCATCATTGCGCGGCGCGCCCGGCTTCAAGCCCGGCGCGCCGTTGTACTGTAAGCAAAATCGAATTTTCTTGAGCACGCAGTCAGTGCTCAGCCATGCCAGCCCCTGGTCGCGGGGGCGGGCACAACCGGGAAATCGGGTGGGAACTTATCCCGCATGCGATCCCACACTTATGGAGTTTCACATGAAAGTAGTTGCATTCAACCGCACCCTGCAGGGCACCGGAGCGAGCCGCCGCCTGCGCAAGGCTGGCCAGACCCCAGGCATCATCTACGGCGGCACCGCTGCCCCACAACTGATCGCCCTGGACGGCAACGCCCTGTACCACGCGCTCAAGAAAGAAGCTTTCCACGGTTCCGTGCTGGACCTCGAAATCGAAGGCCAGGCCCAGAAAGTCCTGCTGCGCGACTTCCAGATGCACGCATACAAGCAACTGGTCCTGCACGCTGACTTCCAGCGCGTCGACGCTTCGCAGCCAATCCACACCAAGGTTGCCCTGCACTTCGTCAACGCTGAAACCTCGCCAGCCGTCAAGCTGAGCGGCGCGATCATCTCGCACGTGCTGAACGAACTGGAAGTTGCCTGCCTGCCAGGCCAACTGCCAGAGTTCATCGAAGTCGACCTGGGCGCCCTGGAAAGCGGCGGCTCGGTCCACACCGACGACCTGAAACTGCCAGAAGGCGTGACCGCGCTGACCCACGGCCAGAACCTGACCATCGTCACCACCTCGGTGCCACGTGGTGCAGCTGCTGCCGAAACCGAAGAAGCCAAGTAATTCTTCGGTGCTGCCTTCGGGTGGCGCAGTGCATGAAAAAAACCCGCTGCGGCTCGCGCCCGGCGGGTTTTTGTTTTCTCGCCCGGCACTGTTTCGGCGATAATCCTCTTTTTCCTGACGCGACCGCTATGTCCATCCGCCTCATCGTCGGCCTCGGCAACCCTGGCCCGGAATACGAACAAACCCGCCACAACGCCGGCTTCTGGCTGGTCGACAACCTTGCCAACAGCCTGCCCGGCTGCCGCCTGCAGCGCGAAAGCCGCTACAACGCCATGCTGGCGAAAACGTCCATCTCGGGCAAGGAAGTCTGGCTGCTCGAACCGCTGACCTTCATGAACCGTTCCGGCCAGTCGGTCGGCGCGCTGGCGCGCTTCTTCAAGATCAACGCCGACGAAGTGCTGGTCGTGCACGACGAACTCGACCTGCTGCCCGGCGTCGCCAAACTCAAGAAGGGCGGCTCCTCCGGCGGCCACAACGGCCTGAAGGACATCACCGCCGCCCTCGGCACGCAAGACTACTGGCGCCTGCGCCTCGGCATCGGCCACCCGCGCAGCCTGAACCTGCAGCAGAACGTCGCCGACTTCGTGCTGCACCGCCCGCGCCGCGAAGAGCAAAGCCTGATCGAGGAGTCGATCGACAAGGCCCTGCGCATCATCCCGCTCGCCGTCGAAGGCAAGCTCGACGCCGCAACGATGCAGTTGCATACCGCATAAACAATCATCACTGCTGCGTCTCCCGTACGGTGGGGTGTTTGAGGCCGGGGGCCTCAAACACGAAGTGCCCACGCGGTACGAGCGCCTCCTTGCACCACGTGCGGCAACGGTTCGCTCGCACACTATCTGGAGGCCGAACCTCCCGCATGCGGTACAACGCCTGCGTGCCAACACGTCGTTCCCGGACATGATCGCGCCCACCCTGCGATAATCGCTTGATGAGCGCCCTCAACTTCCACGCCGGCCCCCGTGCGCTGGCCCGCATCCGCAGCCACGGCCTGCGCGCCGCCGACATCGCCATCGTCCCCGCCGCCGCCGGCGGCCCGAAAGGCCTGGTCTTCCGCGACCTCGACCAATACGTCTTTGGCGAATGGCTGCCGTCCAGCCCGCGCGAACGCACCCTGATCGGCTCCTCGATCGGCGCCTGGCGCATGGCCGCCGCCTGCCAGCGCGACCCGGTACGCGCCTTTGCCCGCCTGGGCGAACTGTACGCCGGCCAGCGCTACACCAGCACCAAGCCCAGCCCGCAGCAGATCAACGAGGTAGTGCAGGAACTGCTGCGCGTATTCGTCAGCGGCCACGAAGACGACATCGTCATGCACCCAACCCACCGCCTGCACCTGCTGGCCGTACGCGGCAAGGGCGGCCTGGCTGCGCCCACGCACCGGCGCGCCGAGATGCGCGGCTTCGCGCAAGCGGCCCTGACCAACTTCGCCTCGCGTGAACGCCTGGGCGGCCTGCTCGAGCGCGTGGTGATCGGCGACGCCCGCGACGGCGCGCCCTGGCTGCGCAACCAATTCGACGCCTTCACCACCCACTTCGCCGCCCTCACGCGCGAGAACCTGGCCGCCAGCCTGCTGGCCTCGGGCACACTGCCCTTGATCATGCAGCCGGTCACGCAGATCAACGGCGTGCCGGAAGGCTATTACTGGGACGGCGGCATCATCGACTACAACCTGGCGCTGCCGTATGCGCGCGTGGAACAGCAGGACCCCGACGGCATCGTGCTGTACCCGCACTTCAACGAGCACATCGTGCCGGGCTGGCTGGACAAGGCTTTACCGTGGCGCCGCTGCGCCCGCGGCCCGAACCGCGGCTGGCTCGACAACGTGCTGATCGTCTCGCCGTCGCAGGATTTTTTGAAGACGCTCCCGCGCGCCAAGCTACCGGACCGGTCCGACTTCAAGTTCCATGGCCTGAACCACGATGCACGGGTGCAGGCCTGGAACACGGCGATGTCCGAAGGAGGCCGCTTGCGCGACGAACTGGCCGCCTTTGTCGAACGGCCCGATCCGGCGCGCCTGCGCGCGATTTGACAGCGGCTCGCGACCAGGCCCCCTGGCGCTCCCGTCCCATGGGATTTCGCCGCGATTTCAGCCAGCCATACCTGTTGCACCAGACAGGTCGAGACATGTCTTGCGCGCCTGTTTTTGCGGCACTCGCGCGCTGACCGGGTTACAATGCAGGGTTTCCGAGCTGTGGCATTACAGCTCATCATCATCGAGAGAAAGAATTCCCATGAGTCTCCAATGCGGCATCGTCGGCCTGCCCAACGTCGGCAAGTCCACCCTGTTCAACGCGCTGACCAAGGCCGGCATCCCGGCTGAAAACTACCCGTTCTGCACCATCGAGCCGAACGTCGGCGTGGTCGAGGTGCCGGATCCGCGCATGGCCCAGCTGGCCGACATCGTCAAGCCGGAACGCGTCGTCCCGGCCATCGTCGAATTCGTCGACATCGCGGGCCTGGTGGCCGGCGCGTCGAAAGGCGAGGGCCTGGGCAACCAGTTCCTGTCGCACATCCGCGAGACCGACGCCATCGTCAACGTGGTGCGCTGCTTCGAAGACGACAACGTCATCCACGTGGCCGGCAAGGTCAGCCCGATCGACGACATCGAAGTCATCCAGACCGAACTGGCCCTGGCCGACCTGGGCGCCGTCGAAAAGGCGATCCACCGCGAAAACAAGAAAGCCCGCTCGGGCGACAAGGACGCGGCCAAGCTGGTTGCCCTGTGCGAGCGCATGCTGCCGCACCTGAACGAAGGCCAGCCGGTGCGCACCCTTGGCCTGGACGCCGACGAGATGGCCGCCATCCGCGAACTGCACCTGATCACGGCCAAGCCGGCGATGTACGTGGCCAATGTGTCCGACACCGGCTTCACCAACAACCCGCTGCTGGACCAGTTGACCGCTTTTGCTGCCAAGCAGAACGCGCCGATCGTCGCGATCTCCGCCGCCATCGAAGCCGAAATCGCCGACCTCGACGACGCCGACAAGGCCGCCTTCCTGGGCGACATGGGCATGGAAGAGCCGGGCCTGGACCGCCTGATCCGCGCAGCGTACAAGCTGCTCGGCCTGCAGACCTACTTCACCGCCGGCGTGAAAGAAGTGCGCGCCTGGACCGTGAAGGTCGGCGCCACCGCCCCGCAGGCGGCCGGCGTGATCCACACCGACTTCGAACGCGGCTTCATCCGCGCGCAGACCATCGGCTTCGACGACTACATCGCCTACAAGGGCGAGTCGGGCGCGAAGGAAGCGGGCAAGATGCGCGCCGAGGGCAAGGAGTATGTGGTCAAGGATGGGGATGTGTTGAACTTCTTGTTTAACGTCTAAGCATGAGGTCGGAATCTGGCGGATTCCGGCGGACAACGAAGGCCCCGGCTCCCCTAGGATGCCGGGGCTTTTTTTATCCGTTCCTGTCCGGAACAGTCCGTTGCCATCCTGCGGAGCACCGGGTACGATACCGGGTACGTACCTAAATCTCTTAAGCGCAAAACCGGGTATGGATCAACTAGGAGATAGTGATGTTGACCGACACCCAATGCCGCAACGCTAAACCCAGGAGAAGCCCTACAAACTCCTAGACGGCAAAGGGCTGTATCTGGAGGTGAAACCAAATGGCGTGAAGGCTTGGCGTTATCGTTTCGAGTTGCGCGAGGGTGAGACCGTTAAGGAAAGCATGTTCGCGGTGGGCGACTACACCGTAGCCCCGCGTGGCGAAACTCCAGAGGAAGCCCAAGCAAGACGTGCCGGCAGTAGCTTTACTTTGGCATAGGCTCGCGACGAACGTGCTAAGGCACGCGCGTTGGTCAAACAGGGTGTCTGAGGTGTACTGTCAATAACGGGCACGCTTGTCTTAAGCCGCCTGCGGCTGTTCGCTGAAGGATTCGGCGAACAACGCTGGTTGAATCGCCACGAGTTTCCTAGACGCTCGCGAGCCGCTTGTAATACTGCTTTTCATACTCGACCGGCGACAAGTCATTGCTGGAGCTGTGCTGGCGCTTTGGATTCTAAAACATCTCGATATAATCGAAGACATCCTGTTTTGCTTCGTCCCCGGTGCCGTGAGTCTTGCGTCGGATTCATTCCCTTTTTAAGAGCTGGAAGAAGCTCTCGGCGACGGCGTTATCGTGGCAGTTTCCTCGTCGGCTCATGCTTTGCGTCAGGTTATGCTGGCCCAGGAAGTCGCGCCAGTCGTAGCTGCTGAACTGGCTGCCCTGATCGGAATGCACCATCACCGTATTCTTGGGTTGCCGTCGCCAGACTGCCATTAAGAGCGCATTCATCGCCAGCTCGCGATCGATTCGAGAACTCATCGACCAGCCAACCACCTGACGCGAAAACAGGTCCAGTACAACCACCAGATAAAGCCAGCCTTCATAAGTGCGGATGTACGTGATATCGGTCACCCAGACCCGATTCGGTTCCTGCACGTCGAACTGGCGCTGCAGATGGTTTGGCGCCACCAGCGAAGGTGCGCCGCCGCGTTTGTATTTCCGCTTGGCGTAGCCTGTTTGCGAACGAATCCCGGCCGACCTCATCAGACGGTGGACGCGATTGATGCCGCATTGCTCACCGAGCTCGCGCAGGTCGTCGCTGACCTTGCGGTAGCCGTACACGCTGCCGCTTTCCAGCCACGATTCCTTCATGGGAACCAGAAGGCGCTTGTCTTCCCTGGCGCGCTTGCTTTCAGGGTTCAGGCGCCAGGCATAGAAGCCGCTCGGATGCACCTCGAGCACTTTGCACAACCGGCGCACCGGGAATTGGTTCTGTAACTCAGCAATTAAGGCGTACCTTGCCCGGACGTCTTGGCAAAGTACACCGCGGCCTTTTTCAATATGTCACGCTCCTCCGTGACGCGCTTGAGCTCGGCCTTCAGGCGCCGCATCTCGTCGGACTGGGCATCGACAGCCTTGCGCTCCGCCTCAGGCACGCCGTAGCGCTTCGTCCAGGCGTAGAGGCTATGAATGCTTATCGCGAGCCGCGCCGCTACTTCGGTCGCTGGGTGACCGCCCTGCGCCACCTGCTTGACCGCTGCAATCTTGAATTCCTCTGTGTACCGCTTACCGCTCATATCTTCTCCTTGTGCCCGATATTATGGCTCAGGAGTGTCTACGATAGTCGTGGCGATTCAGCCAGGTACGGCATACAGGTTGCCGGTGTAGCGTTCGAGGGCATGCAGATAGCGACCAGAATTGGCATGGTCGCCGAAGTCCGGGCCATTGGCCAGCGTGCGATTCTTGGTGAAGGCATCAGTCAGCAGGGCTGGTTCGCTTTGTATCCCAGCCAGCACAGAGCGACGGGCCCCGCGAAGCTGAGTGTACGCGGTATCAGATAGGCTCGTGGCCAATGGGCCCTGCATGGCGACATTGGTGCCACCGCTAGCCTTGGCGCAGCAGCAGGGGACCACGATGAGAGTACTGGCGTCGACTGTCGGGTGCATGACCGGTTCTCCAAGATGTGTTGTTGATATCTGGCTTTCCACTGCTGTCGGGCGACGAAAACAACTGTCATAATGGAGTCTTTTCCTGTGGGAATCTTAACTTTTTTGCTACTGCAAATTCAAGCTCTGTCGTCGATAGATGGGCGATAGGAGCTGGGCGATACGTAGGCATCAGTCCCATAAATGAAGGGCTTCTATCACCCCCAAGCGATAAAAGCCGGAAGATAAACGAAATCACCTTGCCGCAGCAACCCAATATTCTTGGGCTCGTGCCTCACGCTTGAGCCCAGGTCAACGAACTAAAACTGGATTTTTGACGATGACAAGTATTCAACAACGCGCCGAACTGCAACGCCGAATCTGGCAAATCGCTAACGATGTACGTGGCGCTGTCGACGGCTGGGATTTCAAGCAATACGTGCTCGGCACCCTGTTCTATCGCTTCATCAGCGAAAACTTTGCGGCATACATCGAAGGCGGCGATGACGGCATCAACTACGCAGATCTGCCCGACAGTGTCATCACCCCAGAAATCAAAGACGACGCCATCAAGACCAAGGGCTATTTCATCTACCCCAGCCAGCTATTTGCAAAGGTGGCTGCTGGCGCCAACGCCAACGAGAGCTTAAATACTGATCTAGCCACCATTTTTACCGCCATTGAAGCATCCGCCAACGGCTACCCCTCCGAGCGCGACATCAAAGGCCTGTTTGCGGATTTCGACACCACCAGCAATCGTCTGGGCAACACCGTCAAAGACAAGAACGATCGCCTGTCCAAAGTGCTCAAACGCGTGGCTGAGCTGGACTTCGGCAGTTTCGACGCCAGCCACATCGATTTGTTCGGTGACGCCTACGAATTCCTAATTTCGAATTATGCGGCGAACGCCGGCAAGTCGGGCGGCGAGTTTTTCACGCCGCAGCATGTGTCCAAGCTGATCGCACAGCTTGCAATGCACAAGCAAACCAGCGTCAACAAGATTTATGACCCCGCCTGTGGCTCGGGCTCGCTGCTACTGCAGGGCAAGAAGCACTTCGATCAGCACCTGATCGAAGACGGCTTCTTTGGACAAGAAATCAACCACACCACGTACAACTTGGCGCGGATGAACATGTTCTTACACAACGTGAACTACGACAAGTTCAACATTCAGCTGGGCAACACTTTGATCGAACCGCATTTTGGCGAAGATAAACCTTTTGACGCCATCGTCTCCAATCCGCCGTACTCCGTGAAATGGACAGGCTCCGACGACCCCACGCTGATCAACGATGAGCGCTTTGCTCCGGCCGGTGTGCTCGCGCCCAAATCGAAGGCCGACTTTGCCTTTGTGCTGCATGCGCTCAGCTACCTTTCCAACAAAGGCCGCGCTGCGATTGTCTGCTTCCCCGGCATCTTCTATCGGGGCGGGGCCGAGCAGAAAATCCGCCAGTATCTGGTCGACAACAATTACGTTGAAACCGTTATCTCGCTCGCGCCCAACCTCTTTTATGGCACCACCATCGCCGTGAACATTCTGGTACTAGCCAAAAACAAAAAAGACACCACCACACAGTTCATCGATGCCAGCGGGCTATTCAAGAAAGAAACCAATAACAACGTGCTGTTGGATGCGCATATCAAGCAAATCATGGCAGTGTTCGACAGCAAGGAGAACGTTAATCACTTTGCCAAATCAGTTCCGTTAGAGGAAGTGGTTGCTAAGGAATACAACCTGTCGGTTAGCAGCTATGTTGAAACCAAAGACAACCGCGAGGTGGTAGAGATCGTCCAGCTAAACGCCGAGCTGAAAACAACGGTTGCGAAGATTGACCAGCTGCGCAAAGACATTGATGCCATCGTCGCTGAAATTGAAGGTGAGGAGCAGGAGGTATGAGCAGCGTGAACTTCTTGGACAAGTTGTTAGATGGTGTGACTGTAGAGTGGAAGCTACTTGGAGACGTCTGCAGAATCGAAACGGGAAAATTAAATGCAAATGCAGCGGTTGAAGATGGTTCATTTATGTTTTTTACAACGGCCAAGGAAACAAGCAGAATCGACAGATATCGTTGGGACACAGAAGCATTGCTAATAGCAGGAAATGCTAACGTTGGCGAAGTAAAACATTATACTGGCAAGTTCGAGGCTTACCAGCGTACTTATGTGCTAACAAATTTTGCCAAAAATGTAAGCGTTAGATATTTGTATTTTGTACTTACTCATAGTTTGAAAAAATATCTTGAGGAAAAAACGAACAGCGCGGCAATGACATATATCGTGTTGTCAACCTTAGAGAATTTCCCCATCCCCATCCCCTGCCCATACGCCCCCCAAACTTCGCTGAAAATTCAAGCCAAAATCGTCCGCATCCTGGACGCATTCACCAAACTGACCGCCGAGCTGACCGCCGAGCTGACCACTCGTAAAAAACAATACAATTACTATCGTGATCAGTTGTTAAGTTTTGAAGAGGGATATGTGGAGTGGAAGGCGCTTGGGGTTCTTGCAGAAAATCTCGATTCAATGCGAAAGCCAATCACGAGTGGACTAAGAGAGCCAGGTGATATTCCATATTACGGAGCGTCGGGAATCGTTGACTATGTCAAAGACTACATCTTTGATTGCGACCTTTTGCTTGTTTCCGAAGATGGGGCGAATTTGTTGGCGCGAAACACCCCAATCGCATTTAGTATCAGTGGAAAGAGCTGGGTGAATAATCATGCTCACGTACTGAAATTCAAAACATACGCTGAGCGCAAGTACGTTGAATATTACTTGAATAGTATCGACCTCACGCCCTATATCTCCGGGGCGGCGCAGCCAAAACTGAATAAGAAGAGCCTCGAAAGCATTCGCATCCCGGATCCGCCTCCAAAGGAGAAAAAGAGAATCGTCGACATCTTGGATAAATTCGATGCCTTGACTAGCTCTACCAGTGACGGTTTGCCTCGCGAAATCCAGTTACGCCAGAAGCAATACGAGCATTACCGCAATCTGCTGCTGAGCTTCCCGAATCCAAAGGCAGAGGGGGTATAAAGTGAGCAAAACACTGGAAGACATCGCCAAGCAACTAAACGATGCCGATAAGAAAGTGCAACTGATCTATGCCTTCAATGGATCAGGAAAAACACGACTGTCCCGTGCGTTCAAGGAGTTTGTTGCCCCTAAGAATAACGAGGGGCGGAACGATGACGAAGCAGAGCTTTCACGCAATAAGATACTTTACTACAGCGCATTTACTGAAGACTTGTTCTATTGGGATAACGATTTGGAGGCGGACTCTGAGCCAAAGCTGAAAATTCAGCCGAATACATTCACAGACTGGCTCATTGCCTTACTTAAAGAGTTGGGCGAAGATGGAAACATTGTTGCAAACTTCCAGCGATATACGGGTAGCAATGCCAACCCTGTCTTCAACGAGGAGTATAAGAAAAAAATAAAGGATTTTAGTGGAAAAGAGGTAGAAATAATCGTTCCAGCCTTCTTTGAAATTGTTTTCCAGGTGGCGGCCGGTTTGCCTGAACGATTCAACCGTACCGCCGATTCTACAAATGACGAACCCCCTGTGGCGCAGGGGCAATACAAGGCTATAAAGATATCCAAAGGCGAAGAGAGCAATTTTATATGGAGCGTTTTCTTCACTCTTCTCCAGCAAGTCGTTTCCACATTGGATGAATCCAACGTAGGTGACAGAGTTACTGACAAGTTCAACAATCTTGAGTATGTGTTTATTGATGACCCGGTGTCCTCGTTGGATGATAGTCATCTCATCGCACTTGCGGTCGATTTGGCTGGATTGATAAAACGCAGTTCGTTCACTGATGGCAAGGGACTGAGGTTTGTTATAACGACACACAGCCCTCTCTTCTACAATGTTCTGCACAACGAACTCGGTAATGATTTGAGGAGAGTGAATCCGGATGGAATTTCTTCATGGATTTATAAGCGTGGTCAATCCGAAAAATATCTTCTTAAAAAGAATGCGGATGGGGGATTTGAATTGCCCACATCAAATGATCGGCCCTTCTCTTACCACTTATTCCTGCTGGCCGAGCTACGATCCGCAGTTAGAGATGGACAGATTAAAAAATATCACTTCAACCTTTTGAGGAACATACTCGAAAAGACGGCGACATTCTTGGGCTATTTACGATGGGAAGACTTGCTTGAGAAGACTGCGGATGGTGTCCCAGACCCATTCGCAAACAGAATCCTGAATCTGTCTAGTCATTCCGCGCACGCAGGTGAAGAAGTGGCTGACATCGAAGACTCTGATAAGGAAAGGCTTGCTCAACTGGTTTCATTTTTAAGCGAAACCTATCGCTTCAAAAAGCAAGAGGTCGAGAATGATTGATTACAAGGTTATCGCCGAATCTAGGAATTTCATCGTTCTGGACCAGTACACCTGCGATTGGAAGGTCGCCGAGAGCTACCAGAGCGAAAGTGACCTGGAGCGCGAATTCATCCAGGATCTGGTCAATCAGGGCTACGAGTTCGTCTCGTCCATCAAGACTCCCGCTGACTTGCTGGCCAATGTGCGCATCCAACTGGAGGCGCTCAACGCTGTGGAGTTCACCGAAGGCGAATGGCTTCGATTCGTCGAGTCCTGGCTGGACAAGCCCAGTGATAGCATCTTCGAGAAGACCCGCAAAATTCACGACGACTACATCCACGATTTTGTCTTTGACGACGGGCGAATCCAGAACATTTACGTGCTGGACAAGAAAAATATCACCCGCAACAAGGTGCAGGTGATCAAGCAGTTTGAACAAACGGGCAGTCACGCCAACCGTTATGACGTGACGATTCTGGTTAATGGCCTGCCACTTGTACAGGTAGAGTTGAAGAAGCGCGGCGTGGCGATGCGGGAAGCCTTCAACCAAGTGCATCGCTACAGCAAAGAAAGCTTCAACAGCGAGCATTCATTGTTCAAGTATTTACAGCTGTTTGTGATCTCCAACGGCACTGACAGCCGCTACTTTGCCAACACCACACAGCGCAACAAGAACAGCTTCGACTTCACTATGAACTGGGCGAAGGCGGACAACACGCTGATCAAAGACTTGAAGGACTTCACAGCCACCTTCTTCCAAAAACACGCGTTGCTCAATGTGCTGCTGCATTACTCGGTGTTTGACGTCAGCAACACGCTGCTGGTGATGCGGCCTTACCAGATCGCTGCCACAGAACGCATTCTGTGGAAGATCAATAGCAGCCATCAGGCCAAAAACTGGAGCGACACGGAAAGCGGCGGATTCATCTGGCACACCACTGGCAGCGGCAAGACTCTGACCAGTTTCAAGGCAGCGCGCCTGGCCACCGAGCTGGACTTCATCGATAAGGTGTTCTTTGTGGTAGACCGCAAGGATCTGGACTACCAGACCATGAAGGAATACCAACGCTTCTCGCCGGACAGCGTAAACGGCTCAGACAGCACTGCGGGCCTGAAGCGCAACCTGGAGAAGGACGACAACAAAATCGTTGTCACCACCATCCAGAAGCTCAACAACCTGATGAAGAGCGAGGCGAACTTGCCCATCTACGGCAAGCAAGTGGTGTTCATCTTCGATGAGTGCCACCGCAGTCAGTTTGGTGAGGCTCAGAAGAACTTGAAGAAAAAGTTCAAGAAATTCTGCCAGTTCGGCTTCACTGGCACGCCAATCTTCCCAGAAAACGCCTTGGGCGCCGAAACCACTGCCAGCGTGTTTGGCCGCGAGCTGCACTCGTACGTGATCACCGATGCGATCCGCGACGAGAAGGTGTTGAAGTTCAAAGTGGATTACAACGATGTGCGCCCGCAGTTCAAGGCCATCGAGACTGAGAATGACGAGAAGAAGCTAAGCGCGGCAGAGAACAAACGAGCCCTGCTGCACCCGGATCGCATCCGCGAGATTACCCAATACATCCTGAAAAACTTCCGGCAAAAGACCCACCGCCTGCATGCGGGCAACAAGGGCTTCAACGCCATGTTTGCCGTTAGCAGCGTAGATGCTGCCAAGCTGTATTACGAGTGCTTCAGGGAGCAGCAGAAGAGCAGCGACAAGCCGTTGAAAGTGGCGACCATTTTCTCGTTCGCTGCCAACGAGGAACAGGACGCGATCGGCGACATCGAGGACGAGAGCTTTGATGTATCTGCCATGAACAGCAGCGCCAAGGAGTTCCTGAGCGCGGCAATCGCCGACTACAACGCGCTGTTCAAGACCAACTTCAGCGTGGACAGCAACGGCTTCCAGAACTACTACCGCGATTTGGCCAAGCAGGTCAAAGCAAAGGAAATCGATCTGCTCATCGTGGTGGGCATGTTCCTGACTGGCTTTGATGCCCCCACGCTCAACACGCTGTTTGTCGACAAGAACCTGCGCTTCCACGGACTGATGCAGGCCTACTCCCGTACCAATCGCATCTTTGACGCCACCAAGACCTTTGGCAACATCGTCACCTTCCGCGACCTGGAGCAAGCGACCGTCGACGCCATCACCCTGTTCGGTGACAAGAACACCAAGAACGTAGTACTGGAGAAGAGCTACAAGGAGTACATGGAAGGCTTCACCGATGCGGTCACCGGTGAGGCTCGTCGAGGCTTCATGGATGTGGTACAGGAACTGGAAGCACGTTTCCCCAACCCTGCCGCCATTGAGAAGGAGGCTGACAAGAAGGCCTTCGCCAAGCTGTTTGGTGAGTATTTGCGCTTAGAGAACGTGCTGCACAACTATGACGAATTTGCCAGCTTGAAGGAGTTGCAAAGCGTCGATCTGGCCGACCCTACCGCAGTTGAGGCGTTCAAGGCCAAGCACTACCTGAGTGATGAAGATATGACCGCGCTGCAAGCCATCACGCTCCCGCCCGAGCGGAAGGTTCAGGACTATCGCTCGACCTATAACGACGTGCGCGACTGGCTACGCCGTGAGAAGGCAGGAGCCCAAAAAGAGCAGTCCACGATCGACTGGGATGACGTGGTCTTTGAGGTGGACCTGCTCAAATCGCAGGAAATCAACCTGGACTACATCTTGGAGCTGATCTTCGAGCATAACAAGAAAATTAAGAGCAAGTCGGATCTGGTGGATGAGGTGCGTCGCGTGATTCGCGCAAGCCTAGGCAATCGCGCCAAAGAGAGCTTGTTGGTCGACTTCATCAATCAGACCGATCTGGACCAGATCGGTGACAAGGCCAGTGTGATTGACACTTTCTTCACCTTTGCTCAAGCGGAACAGCAACGTGAGGCGCAAGAGTTGATCGCCTCCAATAATCTGAACGCGGAGGCAGCACGACGCTATATCACTACCTCACTCAAACGTGAATTCGCTAGTGAAAGTGGCACTGAACTCAATGCCGTTCTGCCTAAGATGAGCCCGCTAAATCCTCAGTACCTAGCCAAAAAGCAGAGCGTGTTCCAGAAAATCGCCGCTTTTGTAGAGAAGTTCAAGGGCGTGGGAGGGCAGGTATAGGTCTATCGCATCTTAAAGCTCGACGTTGCGGGGATTTTGCGTGCCTGCTTGCATTGCAGCGTGAAGGGCATCTCGTCGTTTTGCTCGCCTCAGCGTACCAGCACGGCTTGACTCATTCCCAGGCTGTTTTGAGCCAACCGAACTGCATTTTCGCCCTGCTAATCTTGCGGTACAACTTGTCCTCCGAGCTGCGTTCAGGAAGGAATAGCACAAGTGCTTTGTGTCAGAAAACCGGGTATGAAATCAGCGAAAAATGCGGAGTGCTGTGATTTCGCAAGCGCTTTAGGGTGGATTTCCTGTTCAACGTCTGACAAGCAACTCATTGCCCTGTTGAGCAGGGAGGCTGTAGAGATATAGTCTAGATATACCGAAACATTTGACTTAGGGCTCGTGGTTTCATGCCAGCGAGCCCTTTTTCTTTTTCGGCGTTAAATGACCAGAGGCTGGGATTCGACATGACTGAGCTTATTTCAACAATCTTGAAAGGCTGCTTGGCTAGGAGCGCATCATGGTAGCCGCCGTACTCATCTTTGCCGTGACGGCAAATGTGTTCTTCACGATGAACGATGATGCATGTACTGAGCCGGAAATACGCAAGACCCATCTTCCGCCGATCAGCACAGTGACTGTCCTGGCCAACGGCGCAGCATCTCCCGCTTCAGCGGAATCAGCGGAGCAGTGCGCGAATTTCAAGCTCAGCGAACAGGAAATCGGTGAGTACATCTGCAAAGCCGGCACAGTTGCCGAACACGATTACTTCCACATGCTCGACTGGTCGCCCTGCCACGCGAGCGGAAAGGTTACCTTCAAAAACGGCGTGATCGGCACTTGGGCAATCCAGCAATATCGTGCTGGCTCGCTGAAGCTGAGCAGCGGCCGAACCTTGTATCTCTATTGCCCGCAATGCCAGGCAAAAGCCTTCCGCCTGTGGATGATTGATCAGAATAATGCTGGCTCGTGCGATGTCGATCTGTCAGAGGTTCGTCTTGAGCACGGTTAGCTGAAATTGGTTGTATCAGTCATCAAGGTCGGGGCAATAAAAAACCCCTCAGCAGTTTCCCTGCGAGAGCAGAGTTACCGAGAGGGGCCGTGTTGGCGTGGATAGTAGCATATCGTCCGGTACGTACTTTTTCCCGGTCGACATCGATACCGAAGGAGCACGCACGCATGCCTTGCCGGCAGAGCTGAGCAGGCCTGCCTCTCTTCGACTGCAAATCATATCGGCCTGTCATCAACACGAAACACAGCTCCTCTATTCTGCGCCTCCATCAGCACGGCACTCGCCGTGCCCACCACCACTGGAGATGACGCATGACCTCGACCCCTGAACTGTCCCGCCGCCGCCTGCTGCGCCTGCTCGGCGCCGCGCCAATGCTGCCACTGAGCGGTTTCGCCGCCACCTCGCTGCTGGCCGGCTGCGGCGGCGACAACGACGACGTGTACGGCGCCAACCCGCCCTCGTCGGTCGCTACCTTCGCCAGCGTCTCGTTCAGCGGCATGGCCGCGCCGACCCTGGCCGATGCCGCCGCCATGGCCACCACCTCGGTCGGTTCGACCATGACGGTCAACTTCAGCGACACCAGCAAGATGGACTTCAAGCTGTCGTACAAGCCTTTCTTCATCACTGGCGACATGGTCCCGAACGGCGCCGGCGGCACGGTGCTCGCCGGCGGCTACGTCAACATCCGCAACCAGCCGATCATCGACACCACGGTGCCAGGCAAGGAGCGCCAGTTCTTCTCGGATTCGCCGGACGGCACCTCGCTGCTGACCGTGCCGAACGCCAGCGTGCCGGGCGTGAAGGGCAAGCCCGTGTTCGCCGTGGTGCAGTTCGAATACGCCACCTACGCGCAAGACGGCGCCACCAGCATGTACGGCCGCCTGCCGTCGCCGATCGCCGTGCTGACCCTGGACCAGGACCAGTCCACCGGCAAGCTCACGCTCGTGAAATACCACAACGTCGATACCTCCGGCGTCGAAGGCCTGTGGATCACCTGCGGCGCCAGCCTGTCGCCGTGGGGCACCCACCTGTCGAGCGAGGAGTACGAGCCGAACGCCTTTACCGCCGCCTCGGACGCCCAGTTCAAGGCCTTCAGCAAGAACCTGTACGGCAGCGAAACGGGAGCCAACCCTTACCACTACGGCCACATGCCGGAAGTGACCGTCAACCCGGACGGCACCGCCTCGATCAAGAAGCACTACTGCATGGGCCGCATCTCGCACGAGCTGGTGCAGGTGATGCCGGACCAGCGCACCGTGCTGATGGGCGACGACGCCACCAACAGCGGCTACTTCGTGTTCGTCGCCGACAAGGAAAAAGACCTGTCCTCGGGCACCCTGTACGTGGCCAAGGTCGGCGCCGGCTTCTCGCTGAACACGGCCGCCACGACTGCCGCGCCGCTCACCTGGATCAAGCTCGGCTCGGCCACCAGCGCCGAGATCCGCCAGCTGGCCATGACGCTGAAGGCCACCGACATCATGGACGTGCGCACCAGCGACCCGCAGGACCCGAGCTTCAAGCAGGTGGCCGCGAACGGCGCCATCGAGTGGATCAAGCTGAAGCCGGGCATGGAAAAGGCCGCCGCCTTCCTCGAGACCCACCGCTATGCCTCGTTCGTCGGCGCCTCGATGGGCTTCACCAAGATGGAAGGCACGACCGTCAACGCGGCAAACAAGGTTGCCTACTCGGCGCTGCAGAACTGCCAGACCTCGATGGTCGCCGGCAACCGCCTGAACGTACCGGGCAATGGCGTGTCGATCCCGGCCGCGCTGAACGCCGGCGCCGTGATGGCGCTGAACCTGGCGGGCGGCCAGAAAGACCTGGGCGGCGCGGCGATTGCCAGCGAGTGGATGCCGGTCGATATCAAGGCCCTGCTGACCGGCGAAGACATCGCCGCCGACGCCCTCGGCAACACCGGCAACCCGAACCGGATCGCCAACCCGGACAACCTGAAATTCTCGGAAAAGATGCGCACCCTGTTCATCGGCGAAGACAGCGGCCAGCACGTCAACAACTTCCTGTGGGCCTACAACGTGGATTCGCGCCAGCTCACCCGCATCATGTCGATCCCGGCCGGCGGCGAATCGACCGGCCTGCACGCGGTCGACGACATCAACGGCTGGACCTACATCATGAGCAACTTCCAGCACGCGGGCGACTGGGGCGGCATCCACAACGTGGTGAAAACCACGCTCGACCCGCTGCTGCGCGCCAACTACAAGGACAAGTTCGGTTCCGCGGTCGGCTACCTGACGGCCGATTCCGGCCAGATGCGGATGGCGAAGCCTGCCGCCTGACGTCTGCCAGGTTTGGTGCGATACTGTCGGCCTTTTCATTGACAGACGCACCGACCCGGCACATGGCCATCCTTTCCCAGCTCATCCTGTATCCGATCAAGTCCTGCGCTGGCATGGCGGTCACGGAGGCGGCAGCCGGCGTTTCCGGCCTTTCCGCGCAGGGCGTGCACGACCGCGAGTGGATGCTGGTCACGCCCGCTGGCCAGTTCCTGACGCAGCGCGAGTATCCGCGCATGGCCACCATCGTCCCGTGTGTCGATGGTGCTTCGCTGATGGTAACGGCGCCCGGCATGCCGGCGCTGCAGCTGCCGCTGGCCCGGCAGGCGGATGCAGCCAGCCTGCGCGTGCAGATCTGGGACGATTTCATTGACGCCGCCGACTGCGGCGACGCAGCGGCAAGCTGGTTCGACGAAGTGCTGGGCGGCGCCTGCCGCCTGGTGCGCTTCCTGCCCGGCCTGGACCGGCCGACCAGCACCACATGGACCGGCGGCGCGCCATCGAGCGCGCGCTTTGCCGATGCCTATCCGCTGCTGCTGATCGGCAGTTCCGCCCTCGAAGAGATCAACACGCGCATGCTGGCCGCCGGGCGCGCTGCCTTGCCGATGAACCGCTTCCGCCCGAACCTGGTCGTCGACGGCACCGACCCGTTCGAGGAGGATTACACCGAATCGCTGCGCATCGGCGACGTGCTGGTCAAGCCCGTCAAACCCTGCGCGCGCTGCCCGATCCCGGCCATCGACCAAGCCACCGGCATCCCCGGCCCGGATCCACTCGACATCCTGCAATCCTGGCGCAGCAAGGCCATTCTCGACGGCGCCGTCTGCGTCGGCATGAACTGCATCGTGGCGGACGGCGAGGGCGGCCTGCTGCGGGTTGGCCAGGAACTCGACATCGCTTTGTCGTTTTAAGGCAGCGCAAGGGGTGGCGCCGGCGGGGAATCGCCGGTTTTTCGTTTTCAAGCGGGCACGTATCGCGTAATGTAACGGCTATTGCTGAAAGGAATGTCATGCACCAGCCGGACGCGACGCCGCGCGACCTGATTGCCGAAAACGAAGCCCTGCGCGCGCACATGGCCTACCTGGTCGAACAGGCCGAGCGTAACCACGACATCATGTGCCGGCACCAGGCCTTCGACCTCGAGATCGTCGGCGCCTCGACTTTCCAGGAACTGGTGGGCACCATCTTCCGCCTGCTGCCCGTGATTTCCGAACTCGACGCGGTCACGCTGGCGCTGCTCGACGCCGACGCCGACATCTACACCGTCATGCACAAGCTGGGCGTGGACTTCGAGCCGCTGCCCGATCTGCTGTTCGTCGAGCATGCGGTGGAACTCGGCTACCACGGAATCGACGGCGCAAAACCGCGCCCGCGCCTGGGCGCTTTCGACCTGATGAACCACCGCAGCATGTTCCCGCACGCCGGCAGCAAGCTGGGCAGCGTGGCCATGGTGCCGCTGCTGCGCAACAAGCGCCTGATCGGCAGCCTGAACCTGGGCAGCCGCGACCCGCAGCGCTTCACGGCCACCATGGCGACCGACTTCATCGAGCACATGGCCTCGATCATCGCGATCTGCCTGGAAAACGTGATCAGCAACGAGATGCTGAAGTACATCGGCCTGACCGACCCGCTGACCGGCGTCTACAACCGCCGCTACATCGACCGGCGCCTGCTTGAAGAAATCGGCCGCGCGCGGCGCCAGGACTATGCGGTGTCCTGCATGTTCATCGACGTCGACCGCTTCAAGCAGGTGAACGACAGCATCGGGCACCAGGCCGGCGACGAAGTCCTGCGCGAAGTCGCGACCCGCATCAATACCGAGCTGCGCCTGTCCGACGCGCTGGCGCGCTACGGCGGCGAGGAATTCGTGGTGCTGCTGGTCGACGCCAGCCTGTCGGCCGCCGCGCTCGTGGCCGAGCGCATCCGCTCCAGCGTGGCCGATACCCCGGTCGACCTGGGCGATGGCGTGCTGCTCGACGTGTCGGTATCGATCGGCGTGGCCGCGCTGGAGGATGCCGACCGCGAGCACCCGATCGAAAGCGTGGCCCAGCAGCTGGTGGGGCAGGCGGATGTGGCGCTGTACCAGGCAAAAGAATCCGGCCGCAATCGCGTGGTAATGGCTTCGTAGGGTGGGCACTTGTGCCCACGCGGTACCACGCCTGCATATCGATCATTGACGCGCAGCGCACGAACCCGTATCGTCACCGGCTCACTATTTGAATGGCTTCGCGGCTCGCAACGGTACGACCGCGTGGGCACGAGTGCCCACCCTACATGACCTTCGACGAACGCCGCCAACGCGCCATTGCAGTCCTGAACCGCAAAGGCATCCCCCAGGCCAGCTCCGAGCCGGCGCACATCCGCCTGTTCCGCCGACTCGGCATGCAGGTCCGCCCCCTGCATTTCGAAACCTTCTGGCGCACCACCTTCTTCTGCGGGCTGTGGTTCGGCCCCATCTGGGCCCTGATCATGTGGACCTTCAACTGGCGCAAGGAAGGCACCGATCCCGCCATCGCCGCATTGGCCACGGTGATCTGCGGCCTGATCTACGGCCTGGTGATGGCCAGCGTCTTCGCCTGGAGCAAGAAGAAACACGGCCTCCCTACCTGGGAATCGCTGGGTTCCTGAACCCTACAGCAAGCGCCCCTCGGCCCGCGTCACCGCATCGGCCGAGCCGCGCAGCACCACCACGTCCTCCGCCTGCAGCACCGTCCCGGCCACCGGCTCCACGCGCATGCGCGCACGGCGGATGCCGGTCACCTCGGCTCCCAGCTCGTCCAGCCCGAGTTCGTCCAGGCGCCGCCCGGCCGCCTTGGCACCCTCGCCCAGGACCACCGAATGCAGGCGCACGTACATGTGTTCCGGGTCGTCGGTGACGTCGCTGGCGCCGTGGAAGTAGCCGCGCATCGAGGCATAGCGTTCGTCGCGCGCGCTCTGCACGCGGTGCACCACGCGCCGCAGCGGCACGCCCACCACCACCAGCGCGTGCGAGGCCAGCATCAAACTGCTCTCCAGCGCTTCCGGCACCACTTCGGTGGCGCCCGCCATGCGCAGCACCTCCAGGTCGCTATCGTCGTGGCTGCGCACGATCACCGGCAGCGACGGCGCCAGCTCGTGCACCAGGTGCAGCACCTTCAGCGCCGCGCGCGTGTCGGCAAAGGTGATGACCAACGCACTGGCGCGGTTGATGCCGGCCGCGATCAGGGCCTCGCGCCTTCCTGCATCGCCATACGACACGTTCGACCCTGCCGCCTGCGCTTCCTGCACCCGCTCCGGGTCCAGGTCGAGCGCATACCAGGGCAGCTTTTCGTCGGAGAGCAGGGTGGCCACGCTTTGCCCGCTGCGCCCGAAGCCGGCCAGGATCACGTGCTTCTGCGCCGCCATCGTGCGGCTTGCCAGCTGCGTCAATTGCAGCGACTGCATCATCCATTCGTTGGCCGCGATCTTCATCACGATCTTGTCCGAGTGGGCAATCACGAACGGCGCCACCAGCATCGACAGCACCATCGAGGCCAGCACCAGCTGCATCAGGAAGGGGTCGATCAGCTTCGAGCCGGACGCGAGGTTCAGCAACACGAAGCCGAATTCGCCGGCCTGCGCCAGCGCAAGACCGGTGCGCATCGACACGCCGGTTGATGAACCGAAGGCCTTGGCCAGCAGCGCGATCAAGGCGAATTTCAGCAGCACCGGCAGCACCAGTAAAGCCAGCACCAGCCACCAGTGCTCCAGCACCAGCCGTAAATTGAGCAGCATGCCGATGGTGATGAAGAACAGGCCGAGCAGCACGTCGCGGAAAGGCTTGATGTCTTCTTCCACCTGGTGCTTGAACTGGGTCTCGGAGATCAGCATGCCGGCGACAAAGGCGCCGAGGGCCAGCGACAGCCCGGCACGCTCGGTGATCCAGGCCGCACCCAGGGTCACCAGCAGGAGGTTCAGCATGAACAGCTCCTGCGAGCGGCGCTTGGCGACAATCGTGAACCAGCTGCGCATCAGCTTCTGGCCAAAGAACAGCAGCAGCGCCAGCACCAGGGCGGCCTTCACGCCGGCCCAGGCCAGGGTCGCGGCCAGGTCTTCCGGGTTCTTCGCCAGCGAGGGAATCAGGATCAGCAGCGGCACCACGGCCAGGTCCTGGAACAGCAGGATGCCGATGATGCGCCGTCCATGCTCGCTTTCCAGTTCCAGGCGCTCGGTGAGCAATTTGACGACGATGGCAGTCGACGACATCGCCAGCGCGCCGCCCAGCGCAAACGAGGCCTGCCAGCTGATGGCCAATGACGGCATCCACATCGAGAACAGCAGGGCGCCGAGCATGGCGGCGGCGATCGTCAGCACCACCTGGGCCATGCCCAGCCCGAACACGATGCGCCGCATCGCACGCAGCTGGGCCAGCGAGAATTCCAGCCCGATCGAGAACATCAGGAAGACGACGCCGAATTCGGCCAGCGCGTGGGTGGAGGCGGTTTCGGCGGCCAGGCCCAGCGCGTGCGGGCCGATCAGCACGCCGACGGCGAGGTAGCCCAGCATGGGCGGCAGGTGCAGCGAGCGGAAGGCCACCACGCCCAGCACCGCGCTGCCGAGCAGGAGGAGGGTCAGTTCAAGTCCGGATGCCATGCGTAAATATATTTTTGTGCGCGATGAACGTTGTTCGATACGTCTGGCAAGTTTTTTGCTTACGCAATTCGTTTATACTTCCGGAATGAGTGTAACCGATGAAAAAACAATGCAGAACAGTTTTGACGAGAACCAGTCGCGCCGGGTAATGGCCCTGGCGCGCGAGACCCTCGCCATCGAAGCCGACGCCATCCAGGCCCTGCACGACCGCCTCGACGCCGACGATTCCATGGTGCGCGCCGTGGCCGTGCTGTACGCCTGCACCGGCCGCGTGGTGGTGTCGGGCATGGGCAAGTCCGGCCACATCGCGCGCAAGATTGCCGCCACCCTGGCCTCGACCGGCACCCCTGCCATGTTCGTGCATCCGGGCGAAGCCGCCCACGGCGACCTCGGCATGGTGACGGCGCAGGACGTCTTCATTGCGATTTCGAATTCCGGCGAATCGTCGGAACTGATGGACATCCTGCCGGTCGTCAAGCGCATGGGCACGCCCCTGATCGCCATGACCGGCAAGCCCCAGTCGCGCCTGGCGCTCTTGTCCGACGTGCACCTCGACATCTCGGTGGCGAAGGAAGCCTGCCCGATGAACCTGGCGCCGACTGCCAGCACCACGGTGACGCTGGCCATGGGCGACGCCCTGGCCGTGGCCCTGCTCGACGCCCGCGGCTTCCGCGAAGAAGACTTCGCGCGCTCGCATCCGGGCGGCGCCCTCGGCCGCCGCCTGCTGACCCATGTGCGCGACGTGATGCGCAGCGGCGACGCGGTGCCGGCCGTCGGCCCCGATACCCCGCTGGCCCAGGCCCTGCTGGAGGTGAGCCAGAAGGGCATGGGCATGACCGCGATCGTCGACGCCGACAGCCGCCCGATCGGCTCGTTCACCGACGGCGATTTGCGCCGCCTGATCGAGCGCGTGCAGGACTTCTCGCACATCGTCATCCGCGACGTCATGCATGCCAACCCGCGCACCGTGCAGCCGGAACAGCTGGCGGTCGATGCGGTGGCGATCATGGAAGAATTCCGCATCAACCAGATGCTGGTGGTCGATGGCGAGGGCAAGCTGGTCGGCGCCCTGCATATCCACGACCTGACCCGCGCAAAGGTAATCTGATGCTCACTCCTCTCGAACACACGCAGCGCGCCGCGCGCATCAAGGTGATGATCTTCGACGTCGACGGCATCCTGACCGACGGCAGCCTGACCTACGGCCCGGACGGCGAAGTCACCAAGACCTTCCACGTCCTCGACGGCCTGGGCATCCAGCTGCTGCAAAAGACCGGCGTGCAGACCGCCATCATCAGCGCGCGCAAGTCGCCGATCGTCAACGCCCGCGCGAAGGACCTGGGCATCAACCACGTCTGGCAGGGCTTCCACGACAAGCGCGTGGCCTTTGCCGAACTGCTGGCGCAGACCGGCGTGACGGCCGAGGAATGCGGCTACATCGGCGACGACGTGATCGACATGCCGCTGCTGAGCAAGGTCGGCTTTGCCGTCACCGTGCCGAGCGGGCATCCGGAAGTGCAGTACCGCGCGCATTACGTCACCAGGGCCGCTGGCGGCCGCGGCGCCGTGCGCGAAGTCTGCGACCTGGTGATGCGCGCCCAGGGCACCTACGAACAGGCGCTCGCGCCGTACTTCGCCTGATTTCGCCTGAACGCATGACGACCCTTACGAACCGCCGCACCTCGCACCGCTGGCGCCTGCTGGCCCTGATGCTCACCGCCGTGTTCTTCGCCTTCGGCAGCTTCTGGCTGCTGCAGGCGATGCAGGCCGACGACGATGCGAGCGCCGCGAATGCCGGCAACGAACCCGACTATATCGTCGAGAACTTCAGCTTCGTGCGCATGACGCCGACCGGCCAGCCGCGCTATGTGATGTCGGGCGCGCGCCTGGCCCACCATCCGGTGACCGACGTCTCGGAAGTGAGCAAGCCGGTGGTCGAGAGCATGGCGCCGGGCCGCCCGCGCATGACCATGCATGCCGACCGCGCCCAGATCCACCACCAGGAAAACCGGGTCGAACTGATGGACAACGTCGATATCGTGCGCCCGGCCACGCCAGGCTCGGAAGGGCTGCGCGCGCGCACCGATGCGCTGACCGTGCTGGCCGACGAAGAGATCGTCAAGACCGACCGTCCGGTCGACATGACGCTGGGCGCCTCGACGGTGAAGAGCACCGGCCTGGTGGCCGACAACCCGACCCAGAAGCTGCACCTCGGCCGCGGCCAGATCGTGTATCCGCCGCGCCAGCGCTGACCCCAAAAATCCAGGAACCAGCTATCCATATGAAAAAAATCCTCGCCGCCGCTGTCCTCTCGCTGCTGTCGCTGCCGGCCCTGGCCGAACGTGCCGACTCGCTGAAGGAGGCCGTCGTCAATTTCGATTCGGCCGACTTCGACGAAGTCACCCAGACCCGCATCCTGACCGGGAACGTGGTCCTCACGCGCGGCACGCTCACCATGAAGTCGGACCGCGCCCTGGTCAAGGAAACGCCGGAAGGCTACATGAGCATCACGCTCACCTCGGGTCCGGGACACGTGGCCACCTTCCGCCAGAAACGCGACGGCGGCAACAACCTGTGGATCGAAGGCCAGGCCGAGCGCATCGAGTACGACGAACGCCAGGAACTGGTGAAGCTGTTCTCGAAGGCGACCGTGCGCGAGCTGGAAGACGGGCGCCTGACGAATGAACTGAACGGCCCCTTCATCTCCTACGACAACCGCAAGGAAGTGGCGGCCGTGCGCAACGACGCCAGCGGCGAAAGCAAGGTAGGCGGCGGACGCGGCACCCTGATCATCGCGCCGCGCAGGACCACGCCCGCAGCGGCACCAGCGCCGGCGGGGAAATGAGCATGAAGGGAGCAAGCGCAGGCAGCACCCTGGTCGTGCGGGGGCTGCAGAAAAGTTACGGCAAGCGCCTGGTGGTGCGCGACGTGTCGCTGGAAGTGGGCTGCGGCGAAGTCGTCGGTTTGCTGGGCCCGAACGGCGCCGGCAAGACCACCTCGTTCTACATGATCGTCGGTCTGGTGCCGTCGGACGCCGGCGCCATCGAGATCAACGGCACCGACATCTCGAGCCTGCCGATCCACCGGCGCGCGGTGCTGGGTTTGTCGTACCTGCCGCAGGAAGCCTCGGTGTTTCGCAAGCTGACGGTCGAGGACAACATCCGCGCCGTGCTGGAACTGCAGCGCGACGACGACGGCAAGGCGCTGTCAAAAGACGCCATCAACGCGCGCCTCGATTCGCTGCTGGCCGAACTGCAGATCGAGAAGCTGCGCGAGAACCAGGCGCTGTCGCTCTCGGGCGGCGAACGGCGCCGCGTGGAGATCGCACGCGCGCTGGCCACCAACCCGCGCTTCGTGCTGCTCGACGAACCGTTTGCCGGCGTCGACCCGATCGCCGTGATCGAGATCCAGCGCATCGTGCGCTTCCTGAAGGAGCGCGGCATCGGCGTCCTGATCACCGACCACAATGTACGCGAAACCCTCGGCATCTGCGACCGCGCCTACATCATCAACCAGGGCGCCGTGCTGGCTTCGGGCCGTCCCGACGACATCATCGCCGACGAGTCGGTGCGCCGCGTCTACCTGGGCGAGCATTTCCGCATGTAAGCCAGTCGTCGGAACGCTAGTTGAAACGGAAGTTGAACCGCAGTTGAACAGTACGAATCGATGAAACAATCCCTGCAACTCCGGACATCGCAGCACCTGGCTCTCACGCCCCAGCTCCAGCAATCGATCCGCCTGCTGCAGCTGTCCACGCTCGAACTGCACCAGGAACTCGAGCAGATCCTGTCCGACAATCCCTTGCTGGAGCGCCTCGACGATCCGCTCGACCACTCGGTGCGCCTGCTGGCCGACGGCGCCATCAACAGCGCACCAGGCCAGGGCGAAGCACCGGCCGCGCCATCGAACGAAGACGGCGCGCCTGCGAACGCCGACGCGCCCGAAGGTGGCGACGCCGCGGGCGAACAGCACGAGCATGCCGAACACGATGGCGACTGGGGCGACACCGGCCGCGCCTCGGGCAGCGGCGAAGACGAAGACGGCCGGCCGCAGCTGGAAGCCGTCGGCGTCACGCTGCGCGAGCACTTGTCGGAACAGGTGCGCGTCACCAACGTGAACCCGCGCGACCGCGCCCTGGCCGAACTGGTGATCGACGCCATCGACGACAACGGCTACCTGGAGGAACAGCTCGACGACATCCACGCGCGCCTGCCGCAGGAACTCGAAGTCGAGATGGACGAACTGCGCTGCGCGCTGGCGCTGATTCAAAGTCTCGACCCTGTCGGCGTCGGTGCGCGCAGTGCTGCGGAGTGCCTGGCGCTGCAGATCCGCCGCATGCCCGGCGTGCCGCTGGTGACGCGGCGCATGGCATTGAAAATCGTCGAAGGGTATCTGACCTGGTTCGCCCAGCGCGAATTCAACAAGCTGAAAAAGGCGCTCGACTGCGACGACGAAGACCTGCGCGAAGCGCAGGCCGTGATCCGCCAGTGCAATCCGCACCCCGGCGCCGCGTTTGCGTCGAGCACCTCGGACTACGTGGTTCCGGACGTTATTGTCCGGAAAACGAAGGCCGGTTGGGGCGTGACCCTGAACCACGAGGTGATGCCGCGCCTGCGTGTGAACCACATGTACGCGGCCTTGCTGAAGCAGGGCAAAGGCGAAGGGCAGATGAGCGCCCAGCTGCAGGAAGCGAAGTGGCTGATCAAGAATATGCGCCAGCGCTTCGATACCATCCTGCGTGTTTCCGAGGCAATTGTGGAACGCCAGCGCAACTTTTTCAGCCATGGCGCGGTTGCCATGCGGCCCCTTGTGCTTCGCGAGATAGCTGATACACTAGGCCTACACGAGAGCACCATCTCTCGTGTCACTACGCAGAAATTCATGCTGACCCCGCACGGCATGTTTGAGCTGAAGTATTTCTTCGGAAGCCACGTCGCCACCGAAGCGGGGGGCGAAGCATCTTCGACGGCGATCCGGGCTCTCATCGCGCAACTGACAGGAGCAGAAGACCCCAGGAACCCATTATCCGACAGCAAGATCGCGGAAATGCTCGGTGAACAAGGAATGGTCATCGCACGCCGCACGGTTGCCAAATACCGCGAGGCGTTAAAAATTCCTCCAGTCAGTCTCCGCAAATCCTTGTAACGGCGGCACCCTCGCGCTTCCTGCGCGGCGCGGCAGCCGCCACCTCTTCAAAGGAGTGTGTATGAATCTCACTATCAGCGGTCACCACCTCGACGTTACTCCCGCCATCCGTGAATACGTACAAAACAAGCTTGAGCGCATTACCCGCCACTTCGATCAAGTGATCGATTCCCACGTGATCCTCGCGATCGACAATCTCACTGAAAAAGAAAAAAGGCAGAAGGCCGAGATTAACTTGCGCGTGTCTGGAAAGACCGTGCACGTGGAGAGTGTGGCTCAAGATTTGTACGCTGCGATCGATCTGTTGATGGACAGGCTGCACCGGCAAGTGATGAAGTACAAGGACATGATGAAGAGTCATAGTCGCGACGCACTCAAGCGTCTTCCTGAAGACGGAGAAGCAGCCGCAGCCTGATCGGCCGGCCAGCATCGTCTGAACGAGGGCGCCCGATGGGCGCCCTTTTCATTGGCGATCTTCGGTAGAATGCATGTTTTTTCGACCATTCGCTACCATGACCGACTACGTCCAGACCCGCATCGCCAACGGCACCGGATTGATCATCCTCGACCGTCCCAAGGCCCTGAATTCGCTGGACCTTGGCATGGTCAGGCGTCTCACCGAAACCCTGCTGGCCTGGCGCGACGATGCGTCGGTCGACGCCGTGGTGATCACCAGCAGCAGCGAAAAAGCCCTGTGCGCGGGCGGCGACATCCGCTTCTTCCACGAAGCCGGCCACGCCACGCCGACGGGCGGCAGCGCGCTGCTCGAAGATTTCTTCACCGAAGAATATGCGCTGAACCACCTGATCCATTTTTATCCGAAACCGTATATCGCGATCATGGATGGCGTGGTAATGGGCGGCGGCATGGGCATCGCCCAGGGCGGCCCGGACACCGGCCTGCGCATCGTGACCGACCGCACCAGGATGGCGATGCCGGAAGTGAACATCGGCCTGTTCCCGGATGTGGGCGGCAGTCATTTCCTGTCGCATGCGCCTGGACAGCTGGGCAATTATCTTGGCCTGACCGGCTTGACCATCGGCGCGGCCGATGCGCTGTATGTCGGGCTGGCGGACGTGTATGTGCCGGCTACGCAGCTGGGGGCACTGACTGCCTTGATCGCATCGACGCCGGGCGCGCAGCTGCCTGCTGCGATCCGTGCGTTTGCCGCCGGCTTTGCGGGCGACATCGGCGCGAGCGAACTGCAGGCGCAGCGCGCCACGATCGACGCCCACTTCGGCGCGGCTTCGGTGGCGGCGATCATGGCATCGTTGGAACGCGACGAGAATCCCTTCGCGCAAAAGGCCATGAAGGCAATGCGCCAGCGCTCGCCGCTGATGATGTGCGTGACGCGCGAGATGCTGGTGCGCGGCGCAGCCATGGGCGTGGCCGATTGCTTGCGCATGGAACGCTCGCTGGTGCGCCGCAACTTCGAGCACGGCGAAGTGCTGGAAGGCGTGCGCGCGCTGGTGATCGACAAGGACAATGCGCCGCAGTGGAAGCCTGCATCGCTCGACGATGTGACGGCCGAGATGGTGGACGGCTTCTTCGCGCCGGTGTGGCCGGCGTCTGCGCATCCGCTGCGGCACCTGGATTGAACGCTCGCCGCCAACATATACCTGGATGCGTCACGATGACTGAACACGATACCGTGCAAGTTCGTAGGGTGGGCACTTGTGCCCACGCGGTTACGTGCGTTCCTGGTGTACGCGGCGCTGATTATTCGCTCGCGCGGGATCCGATGGGCGCGAACCCCGTATCGTGGCCTGGCGAGGCGTTACGAGCGATACTTCACGGGCGCGGGTGCAAGCATGCGCACGTAAGCGCGTGGGTACGGGGTGCCCTGCGCAGCCCGGCCCACCTTACAAGAACCGTTACGACTGCTCGCGGTGGCGCAGCACCACGCGTTCGCTGTCGCCGAAATAGGCGGCCAGGCGCTCGGCCATGTACACCGAGCGGTGCTGGCCGCCGGTGCAGCCAACCGCCACCGTCAGGTAGCTGCGGTTATCGGTTTTAAATGAAGGCAGCCATTTTTCGACAAAAGCGCGGATGTCTTCCAGCATCTCGGTGGCGCTCGGCTGGGCGTCGAGGAAGGCGATGACCGGCGCGTCCTTGCCGGTCAGCGGGCGCAGCGCGATGTCGTAGTAGGGATTCGGGATCGCGCGCACGTCGAACACGAAGTCGGCATCGAGCGGCACGCCGACCTTGAAGGCAAACGATTCGAAGAACAGGGTCAGCGGCGCATGCTTGACCTCGGCCAGTTCCTTGATCCAGCCGCGCAGTTTATTGGCCGATGCTTCCGAGGTATCGATCACGTGGCCGAGCTGCTCGATCGGCGCCAGGCGCTCGCGTTCTTCGGCGATGCATTCGATCAGGGTGCGGCGCGAAGCGGGATTTTCGCCAGGACGCAGCTGGTGCGAGAGCGGGTGGCTGCGCCGGGTTTCGGAGAAGCGCGCCACCAGGGAGTGCGTGCTGGCGGTCAGGAACATGACCTTGACCTCATGGCCTTCTTCCTTCAGCGCACGGACGCTGATCGGCAGTTCGGCCAGCGACTCGGCGCTGCGCGCATCGACGGCGACCGCCAGCTTGGCAGTGCGCTCGGCATCGACCGTTCTCACCAGGTGCGGCAGCAAGGCCGGCGGCAGGTTGTCGACGCAGTAGTAACCTGCGTCTTCGAGGACGTTCAGGGCAACCGATTTGCCCGAGCCGGAAATGCCGGTAATGAGTACGATGTGCATGGCGCGATGATACCGCAACGGTACAGCCGTGTCCTCGCCCATGTCGCGAAATGTCGGGGTTCGGCGTACATACGAGAAAATCGCGCCAGTTCGGATGCGTTTTGCTTGCGCTTCTTGCTGAGATTCCTGCTTGAGTCAGTCGCCGCTCATCGCTTGACGTTGCCGTTCCATGAACTCCTGCAGCGTATCGATGCCGCGCAGTTGCAGGATGGTGTTGCGCACCGCGGCCTCCAGCAGCACCGCGATGTTGCGGCCCGCCGCAACGGGAATCACGACCTTGCGGATCGGCAGGCCCAGCACTTCCTCGGTCGGGAAGTGGAAGGGCAGGCGCTCGACTTCTTCGTCGAGCACGCCGCGCTTGACCAAATGAACAATTAATTTCAGCCGCATCTTGCGGCGCACCGCGGTCTCGCCGAAGATCGCCTTGATGTCGAGCAGGCCCAGGCCGCGCACTTCCAGCAGATTCTGCAGCAGCGGCGGGCAGCGGCCTTCGATCATGTTCGGGGCGATGCGCGAGAATTCCACGGCATCGTCGGCCACCAAACCGTGCGAGCGCGAAATCAGTTCCAGTCCCAGCTCGCTCTTGCCCAGGCCGGAGTCGCCGGTAATCAGCACGCCCACGCCGAGCACGTCCATGAAGACGCCGTGCATGATCACGCGCTGGGCCAGTTTCTTGGACAAATAGACGCGCAGGAAGTCGATCACCTGGGCGGCAGGCAAGGGCGTGGAAAACAGAGGAATGTTCTGCTCGTCGCAGATGGCGAGGATGTCGGGCGGGGTTTCCAGGCCTTGCGCGATGATCAGCGCCGGCGGGCCGCCACCGATCAGCTCGCCGATGACGTGGGTGCGCGAGCTGGACTTCAAACGGTGGTAGTAGTTCAGTTCCTGGTGTCCAAATACCTGGATCCTGCCAGGGTGGATCAAATTCAGGTGGCCGACCTGGTCGGCGGCCGAGGCCACGTCGCCGGAAATCAGCCGCTCGCCGCCGGGAAAGCCGGCAAACCAGCCGAGTTGCAGGCTGTCGCGGTTATCGTCGTACAGCCTTTGGATGGTGAGCGGAGTCTGCAGCATGGCGGGAGAGGGAGGGGAAAATGGACCCCCTCAGTTTAACCCAGTGCCTGCAAGCTTGGTTGCCAGTTGATAATGCGTTCGTGTACTGAACGTGGGTCCGGGTCGCTTGCCAGGGCGGTGCGGATCGCTTCGTCCGAAAACAGTTCCGCGATCTCGGACAAGATTTCCAGGTGCTGCTGGGTCACGTGGTCCGGAATCAACAGGAAGAACAGCAGGCTGACCGGGCGTCCGTCCGGCGACTCGAAAGGAATCGGCGAGGCCAGGCGGACAAAGGCGGCGATCGGGTTCTTCAGGCTCTTGCTGCCCTTCACGCGGCCATGCGGCACGGCCACACCATGGCCGAGGCCGGTGGAACCGAGGCGTTCGCGGGCGAACAGATTGTCCGTCACGGTCGAGCGCGCGATGCCGCAGTTGTTTTCGAAGATCAGGCCGGCTTGCTCGAAAGCGCGTTTTTTGCTCGACACCTCGATGTCGAGCTGGACGTTTTCAAGCGAAAGAATTTTGCTAAGGTTGGTCATAACACGCTTCTGGTGGTGCGGCACAAAGCAGGGTGGATTGTGCAGGCAACTTGCGGTGCAGAATTATAGGCCGCTTTAACGGCCGTGACATTCGATTTCGCGTCGGTATCCTACCCCTGTCAGAGGATGGATTCGACCCCTCTGCAGGCGGTAGCGACAGCACGATTTGCGCTTTCGCAAGAGCCTACGCAATTTCCGCAATGAAAAACCCGATCCCGTGGGTGAAAGCGGGGCATGCGCCACGTTTCACCATCTTTTACCCGTATCTGGGGACGATTCCGAAAAACCGCAGGGTTTCCTGTGCTGTTGTTTTTCGGTTGAATCCTGTGGTTTGAAACCGACAGTGTTACTGGCGCGCGCCACGCAGATTATGCGGACGGCCCGTGCTGAAATTGGCACGCCAAGGGTTGATGTCGAGGCCGCCGCGACGGGTATAGCGCGCGTACACCGACAGCTTGCTCGGCTTGCACTGGCGCAGCACGTCGATGAAGATGCGCTCCACACATTGCTCGTGAAATTCATTGTGCTCGCGGAAGCCGATCAGGTAGCGTAGCAGGCCTTCCTGGTCGATCTGCGGGCCGACGTACTGGATCTGCACGCTGCCCCAGTCCGGCTGGCCGGTGACCAGGCAATTCGACTTCAGCAGGTGCGAGACCAGGGTTTCCTCGACCGGGGCTTCGTTGAAATTGGCTTTGAGCAGTTCCGGCGCCGGCGAATAGGCGTCGACGTCGATGTCCAGGCGGTCCAGCAGCAGGCCGTCGAGTTCGCCCATCTTCAGCTTGCCGAACTGTTCCGGCTCGGTGAGCGTGATGTGGACCGGCGCGCCAAAGGCATTCGACAGGTCTTCGCGCAGCAGGGCGAGCAGGGCGTCGGGACCGGCCACGCGGGTCTGGTTGAAGGAATTCAGATACAGCTTGAACGACTTCGATTCGACGATGTTCGGCGAGTCGGCCGGCGCGCTGATGGTGGCAATCGCCACCTGCGGCTTGCCGCGCATGTTCAGCCACGACAATTCATAGGCGTTCCAGATGTCCATGCCAAAGAAGGGCAGGGTGCCGGCAATGGCGAGCTCGTCGCGCTTTTGCTGGCGCGGGATCGGGAACAGGAGTTCCGGCGCGTATTCGGTCTGGTAGGCGGAGGATTTGCCAAGTGGCGATTGATCGGGAGTATTGGTCATGATCTGGTCTCGATGGGCCGGTGCTGCGCGTTTTCTCGGCTGATGTGTTGCCTGCGCGTACGGATGCCGGCCCGGCGGCGGGAAAGCGGCGTATCGTACACCTTTCTGCTGATGGGTGGGTTTTTGGTGAGCGGGCTTTGGTGGAAGCGGGTGACGTTGGCGAGGGTATGCGGAGGGGTGTGGGGCTGTTGCCTGTTGGGTTATCGGTGTGCATGAACACCGATTACTTCTCAGGCAACAGCCCCACGTCCTCATGCACGGGACGATGCACCTGAACGCATCACCCGACAATCACAAAAACAACTTGTACACCGGATTAGCACTCTCATCCCAATACCGGTACCCCAGCGTCGCCAAAAACTGCCGGAACTCATCCATCTCCCCACCCGGCACTTGCAGCCCCACGAGAATCCGCCCCACATCCCCACCCTGGTTCCGATAATGGAACAAGGAAATATTCCAGTTCGGTGCCATGCTGTCCAAAAAGCGCATCAAGGCCCCCGGCCGCTCGGGAAACTCGAACCGGTACAGCAACTCATCCTGCGCCAGCGCGCTCTTGCCCCCCACCAGGTGACGGATGTGCAGCTTGGCCAACTCGTCATGCGTCAAGTCCAGCGTCCGGAAATCGTGCTGCTCGAAGGTACGCGCCAGCAGCGAGGACTCGCCCCGGCTCCCCACCTGCACCCCCACGAACACATGCGCCTCCCGCTCGTCGCTGATACGGTAGGTGAACTCCGTCACATTCCGTGGCCCGACCAGCGAGCAAAACCGCCGGAAGCTGCCGCGCTGCTCGGGAATCGTCACCGCAAACACCGCTTCGCGCGCCTCGCCCACTTCGGCGCGTTCGGCAACGAAGCGCAGGCGGTCGAAATTCATGTTGGCGCCGCAGGCCACCGCGACCAGGGTCTCGTTCTTCACCGGCTGGCGCCCCATCTGCGAGCGCTCGACATAGGCCTTGGCCCCGGCCACCGCCAGCGCGCCGGCCGGCTCCAAAATGCTGCGCGTGTCCTGGAACACGTCCTGGATCGCCGCGCAAATCGCATCGGTATCGACCAGGATGATCTCGTCCACGACTTGCCTGGCAACGCGGAAGGTTTCCTCGCCCACCAGCCGCACCGCGGTGCCGTCCGAGAACAGGCCAACGTCGGGCAGGGTGATGCGCTCGCCCGCCTTCAGGCTGCGCGCCATCGCATCCGAATCGACCGTCTGCACGCCGATAATGCGGATATCCGGCCGCACCGCTTTCACGTAGGCGCCGATGCCCGAAATCAGCCCACCGCCGCCGATCGCGACAAAAATCGCGTGGATCGGCCCCGAATGCTGGCGCAGGATTTCCATGGCAATCGTGCCCTGGCCGGCGATCACGTCGGGATCGTCGAAGGGATGAACGAAGGCGAGTTTTTGCTCGCGCTCCAGCAGCAGGGCGTGCTGGTAGGCGTCGGTGTAGGAATCGCCATGCAGCACAACTTCCACCGCCGCGCCGCCGCGCGCTTTCACGGCGTCGATTTTTACTTGCGGCGTGGTGGTCGGCATCACGATCAGCGCGCGGCAGCCGAGGCGTGCCGCCGACAGGGCCACGCCCTGCGCATGATTGCCGGCCGAGGCGCAAATCACGCCGCGCTTCAGCGCTTCGGAAGACAGGTGCGCCATCTTGTTGTAGGCGCCGCGCAGCTTGAAGCTGAACACGCTCTGCATGTCTTCGCGCTTGAAGTAGATGCGGTTGGCGAAGCGCTGCGACAGGGTCGGGGCCAGTTCCAGCGGGGTTTCCTGGGCCACGTCGTAGACGCGGGACGTGAGGATCTTCTTGAGGTAATCGGTAGTCATGGTCGGGAAAGGGAAAGGTAAAGGCCAGTGTCCTGGTTTCCGGTGACGCGAGACTGTGTTCCCTGGCGGATGACCGAGGCATGCAGCCGATACGAAGCGCTGGGGTGTTAGCGTGCCGTATCGTGTCGAGGGCGATAGATTTTCCTCATTATAATGGACCAATCTAACTCCTCCATGGCCACCGATGATCGAAACCGCCGTCCTCTGGCTGCTCAAGGTTCTTGCCGCTCCCTCAGTCGGGCTTACGTCGGTATTCCTCATTGCATTCGTGTCCGCCACCCTGGTGCCGCTCGGTTCCGAGCCGGCCGTGTTCGCGGTCGTCAAGGCGAATCCTGCCATGTTCTGGCCGGCGATCCTGGTGGCCACCGTCGGCAACACCCTCGGCGGCGTGCTGAACTATGGCATCGGCTACCGCGCCAAGATCGCCTTTGCCAAGGAACGCCAGAGCCGCTGGTTCGGCTGGCTGCGCCGTTTCGGCGCCAAGACCATGCTGCTGTCCTGGGTGCCCGGCGTCGGCGACCCCCTGTGCACCCTGGCCGGCTGGCTGCACCTGCCGTTCTGGCCCAGCGTGATGTACATGGCGATCGGCAAATTCGCGCGCTACCTCACCATGACCGCCGTATTGCTCTACGTGCCGGACGGTTTCTGGAAACGCATCGGCGACCTGATCACGCAAATCACCGGCTGAACATCGGCAACGCATGCGATTTGGATGAGTTTGCTCCAAGGCTAATCTTCATTGCCAAAGCGGCTTTCCATGCAAAGGAAATTTGCATGGAAAGGCTTCGATGCAAATTTTGTTGCTCAGCGAGCCCGCGCGGTTTCCCCGCGGCCCAGCGTTGTGCGCCGCAATAAGCTAGAATGGTTGTCCTTCGGGCCAGTCCAACATCGATCCCATCCATGAACGCCCCAGCACACATCCACACGCTCCTCGCCGACAACGCGCCGGCCCGCCTGCGCGAAATCCCTTATAACTACACCTCGTTTTCCGACCGCGAGATCGTGATCCGCCTGCTTGGCGAATCGTGCTGGCAGCTGCTCGACGAACTGCGCGGCGCCCGTCAGACCGGCCGCTCGGCACGCATGCTGTACGAGGTGCTGGGCGATATCTGGGTGGTGCGCCGCAATCCCTATTTGCAGGACGACTTGCTGGACAACCCGAAGCGGCGCCAGAAACTGATCGACGCCTTGCACCACCGCCTGGCCGAAGTGGATAAACGCCGCGTGACTGTCGACAGCACCGAAGGCGACCAGGAAACCGCCGCCGCCCGCAGCGCCGCCGTCGAGCAGCTCCTGCAGGCCGCACGCAAGGCCGTCGACGACTTCGGCCGCGAGTTCCGCGACATGTACGACCTGCGCAAGCGCGCCCGCGCCGTCCTCGGCGCCTATACCGACAAGCGCAACATCCGCTTCGACGGCATGCACCGCGTCTCGCACGTCACCGACGCCACCGACTGGCGCGTCGAATATCCCTTCCTGGTGCTGGTCCCTGACAGCGAAGAAGAAATGGCCGGCCTGGTCAAAGGCTGCATCGAACTCGGACTGACCATCATCCCGCGCGGCGGCGGCACCGGCTATACCGGCGGCGCGATTCCCCTGAGCCCGATGTCGGCCGTGATCAACACCGAAAAGCTGATCGCCCTGGGCGAGGTCGAGCAGACGCGCCTGCCCGGCCTGGACCGCGACTACGCGACCATCTACACCGGCGCCGGCGTCGTCACCCAGCGCGTGTCGCAGGCCGCCGAAAAGGCCGGCTTCGTGTTCGCGGTGGATCCGACCTCGGCCCACGCCTCCTGCATCGGCGGGAACATTGCCATGAACGCGGGCGGCAAGAAGGCCGTCCTGTGGGGCACGGCGCTGGACAACCTGGCTTCCTGGCGCATGGTCGACCCGAACGGCGACTGGCTCGAAGTCACGCGCATCGACCACAACCTCGGCAAGATCCACGACGCGCCGACCGCCGTGTTCAAGCTCGAATGGACCCATCCGTCCACCAAGGGCGCGCCGAAGGGCGAGCCTTTCCGCACCGAGACCCTGACGATCGAAGGCCGCAAGTTCCGCAAGGAGGGCCTGGGCAAGGACGTCACCGACAAGTTCCTCGCCGGCCTGCCGGGCGTGCAGAAAGAGGGCACCGATGGCTTGATCACCTCCGGCCGCTGGATCCTGCACAAGATGCCGAAGTTCACGCGCACCGTGGCGCTGGAATTCTTCGGCCAGGCGCGCGATGCGATTCCGTCGATCGTCGAAATCAAGGATTACCTCGACGGCCTGCCGAAAAGCGGCAAGCCCGAATTCGAGACACTGCGTCTCGCCGGCCTCGAACACCTGGATGAACGCTACCTGCGCGCGGTCGGCTACGCCACCAAATCGAAGCGCGGCACGCTGCCGAAAATGGCGTTGTTCGGCGACATCGTGGGCGACGACGAAAACGCGGTGGCGCTGGCCGCCTCGGAAGTAGTGCGCATCGCGAACACCCGCGTCGGCGAAGGTTTTGTCGCCGTCAGCCCGGAAGCGCGAAAAAAATTCTGGCTCGATCGCGCGCGCACTGCGGCCATCGCCCGCCACACCAACGCCTTCAAGATCAACGAAGACGTCGTGATCCCGCTGAACCGCATGGGCGAATACACCGACGGCATCGAGCGCATCAACGTCGAGCTGTCGATCAAGAACAAGCTGCAGCTGGCCGAACAGCTGCACACCTATCTGTCGGGCGGCAACCTGCCGCTGGAAAAAAGCGACGACGCCAGCGGCGACACGGTAGCGCGCGACGAAATCATGGGCGACCGCCCGCAGCAGGCCGTGGCGCTGGTCGAGCAGGTCGGCGCACGCTGGGCCTTCATCCTGGCGAACCTCGACCAGCCGCTGCGCGCCGTGCATGCGCAGCTCGATGAACTCGGCCTGGGTCAGCTGTCCGCCGGCTTCGACGCGCGCATCGGCAGTCATCCCGACGCCACCCTGTTCGATGTGGTCCAGGACCACACGCTGCGCATCTCGTGGAAGGGGGATTTGCGCGCGCCGCTGCGCCAGATCTTCAACGGCGCCGCCTACAAATGCATCCTCGACGAGACCGTCGCCATCCATAAGCGGGTGCTGCGCTCGCGCGTTTTCGTTGCCCTGCACATGCACGCCGGCGACGGCAACGTGCACACGAACCTGCCGGTGAACTCGGACGACTACGCCATGCTGCAGGATGCGCACAAGGCGGTCGAGCGCATCATGAAGCTGGCGCGTTCGCTCGATGGCGTGATCTCGGGCGAACACGGCATCGGCATCACCAAGCTCGAATTCCTGACCGACGAAGAGATCCGCGAATTCCGCGAGTACAAGGAACGCGTCGATCCGGAAGGCCGCTTCAACAAGGGCAAGCTCCTGAACACCACGGCGATGGCGGCGGATTTGACGAATGCCTACACGCCTTCGTTCGGCCTGATGGGCCACGAGTCGCTGATCATGCAGCAGAGCGACATCGGCGAGATCGCCAACTCCATCAAGGACTGCCTGCGCTGCGGGAAGTGCAAGCCGGTCTGCACCACGCACGTGCCGCAATCGAATTTGCTGTACTCGCCGCGCGACAAGATCCTGGCCACGTCCGCCCTGATCGAAGCCTTCCTGTATGAGGAGCAGACCCGCCGCGGCGTCTCGATCCGCCACTGGGAAGAGTTCGAGGACGTGTCGGATCACTGCACCGTGTGCCACAAGTGCGTGACCCCGTGCCCGGTGAACATCGACTTCGGCGATGTGTCGATGAACATGCGTAACCTGCTGCGCAAGATGGACAAGCGCAGCTTCAAGCCAGCCAACCGCGCGGCCATGTTCTTCCTGAACGCCACCGACCCGACCACCATCAACGCCACGCGCCAGGCGATGGTCGGCTTCGGCTTCAAGGCCCAGCGCCTCGGCAACAAGCTGCTGCGCGGCTTCGCCAAGGATCAGGTGAAGGCGCCGCCGCCGACCACCGGCAAGGCGCCCGTGCGCGAGCAGGTGATCCACTTCATCAACAAGAAAATGCCGGGCAATCTGCCAAAGAAGACGGCGCGCGCACTGCTCGACATCGAGGACGACAAGGTCATTCCGATCATCCGCAACCCGAAGGCGACGACGGCCGATACCGAAGCCGTGTTCTACTTCCCCGGCTGTGGCTCCGAGCGCCTGTTCTCGCAGGTGGGCTTGGCCACGCAGGCGATGCTGTGGGAAGTGGGTGTGCAGACCGTGCTGCCGCCGGGTTATCTGTGCTGCGGCTATCCCCAACGGGGAGCAGGCCAGTACGACAAGGCCGACAAGATGATGACCGATAACCGCGTGCTGTTCCACCGCATGGCGAACACGCTGAATTATCTGGACATCAAGACCGTGCTGGTCTCGTGCGGCACCTGCTACGACCAGCTCGCGACCTACGAGTTCGAGAAGATCTTCCCTGGCTGCCGCATCATGGACATCCACGAATACCTGCTGGAGAAGGGCGTCAAGCTCGAAGGCGTGAACGGCACCCGCTACATGTACCACGACCCCTGCCACACGCCGATGAAAATGCAGGATTCGGTGAAGACCGTGAACGCGCTGGTCCAGACCGTGGACAACGTGAAGATCGAGAAAAGCGACCGCTGCTGCGGCGAGTCCGGCACCTTTGCCATTACCCGTCCCGACATCGCCACCCAGGTCCGCTACCGCAAGGAGAGCGAGATCCAGAAGGGCGCCGCCAAACTGCGCGAAGACGGCTTCGAGGGCGAAGTGAAAGTGCTGACCAGCTGCCCGTCCTGCCTGCAGGGCCTGTCGCGCTACAATGCCGACGCCGGCACCAGCGCCGACTACATCGTGGTCGAGATTGCGAAGCACCTGCTGGGCGAGAACTGGCTGCCGGATTACGTGGCGCGTGCCAACAACGGCGGCATCGAAAGGGTGTTGGTATGACGAGTGCTCCACTGCGCGAACCGGGCTGCGAACTGTGCGACCTGGCCGCGCCAATGACGGTCTACGCCGACAGCAAACTGTCGGTGATCATCGTCGACGACGCCAATTATCCCGGCTTTTGCCGCGTGGTCTGGCGCGACCATGTGCGCGAGATGAGCGACCTGGCGCGCGACGACCGCCTGCTGCTGAACGACGCCGTGCATGAAGTCGAGCAGGCCGTGCGCGAGGTGATGAAGCCCACCAAGGTCAACGTGGCCAGCCTGGGCAACGTGGTGCCGCACCTGCACTGGCACGTGATCCCGCGCTACACTGACGATGCGCACTTCCCCGCGCCCGTGTGGGCCGCGGTGGTGCGCCAGACCGAACCAGACACGCTCGCCGCACGCCGCGCGCTGCTGCCCGAGCTCGCCGACGCGATTGCGCGGCGCATGAACCAAGAAGGATGAACCCGTAATGCCACAACCAACCGACCTGGCCGTCCGCCAGAA
This sequence comes from Massilia brevitalea, assembly GCF_030711405.1. Taxonomy (GTDB): domain Bacteria; phylum Pseudomonadota; class Gammaproteobacteria; order Burkholderiales; family Burkholderiaceae_D; genus Telluria; species Telluria brevitalea. Next base: position 12,190 of record NZ_JAULSI010000030.1, on the reverse strand, counting down.
ATCCCGCATCCTCGAGATCGCTTTCGACGACGGCAGCAGCTTCTCGATTCCTTTCGAACTGATGCGCGTGTATTCGCCCTCGGCCGAAGTGAAGGGCCACGGCCCGGGCCAGGAAACCCTGCAGGTCGGCAAGCGCGAGGTGAGCGTGAGCGGCGTGGAACCGGTCGGCAATTACGCGATCAAGCCGGTCTTTACCGATGGCCACAACAGCGGCATCTATACCTGGGATTACTTGTACAAGCTCGGCAGCGAGCAAGGCGCGCTGTGGGAAGACTACATGGGCCGTTTGCACGCCGCCGGTTTCGAGGGCGACAGCGGCCGCGAGCCGGGCAAGATCCTGCCGGGCGAACTGAAGCGTAGCGGCGGCGGGTGCAGCGGGCATAGCCACTGAAGATGCAATGGTCTGCGGCCTGAACCGTACGGTGGGGTGTTTGAGGCTGGGGGCCTCAAACACGAAGTGCCCACGCGGTTACGTGCGCAGCCGGCGTCCGTGGCGGTGACGATTCGCTCCGCGGCCTGACGATGCCTTGCGGCGCTAACGAAACGCTTTGGAATCTGCCAACGCCATGCTCCGTTCGGGTCTGAAACACCCGTAACGCTGATCATCGTTCCGCGTGGGCACTTCGTGTTTGAGGCCCCCGGCCTCAAACACCCCACCGTACGGTTGAGGCCATCAATAAACCGTAAGCCAACACAAATCCACCGCCGCAATGAAAAAGCCAGCTCGCGCTGGCTTTTTCGTTTCAACGCAGCCGGCCAAGGCCGGCATCGTCAATTACGCTGGCTGGATGTTCGCAGCCTGCTTGCCCTTCGGACCGGTGGTGATCTCGAAAGTCACGCGCTGGTTTTCGGCCAGCGATTTGAAGCCTTGTGCGTTGATCGCCGAGAAGTGCGCGAACACGTCTTCACCGCCGCCGTCAGGCGTGATGAAACCAAAACCTTTTGCATCGTTGAACCATTTAACGGTACCGCTCGTCATTTTGTTACTCCCCTAAAGTTATTAGTTGTTATGCCTTGCCTGAACTACTGGTGTGAACGGATGACGTTTAGCGCCGTACTCAACAAAGCAGATTTATTATAGGGATAAGTTTGCTTTCGTGAAGCACAATTTGCATATCTTTTATTGCCGAGTTGGGTTGTAACGACATCTCCGCAGTCAATTAAATCCATGGGGCAACGATTCAACGGCTCATCGTTTCCTTTCGCTGCGATGCATTGTGCAGCGCTATCTCAAGTTTCTTGCCGTTATCGCGCGGCAGCAAACGCACCATCACTCCTGGCGCACTGCCGGTGAGACTGCGATGTCCGCCTGGGCCGCTTCGAACAGCAAGGCCCGGATGCGTTCGCGCTCGCCGCGCGTCTGCTTGTCCGGCGGCGTGCGCCGCACCAGCCGGTCGGCCAGCGTACGCAGGATGCGGCCCTTATCCTGGCCAACCGGCAGCAACACATACCTGTCCACCCAACCCGGCTCGCGGATCTGCCAGCCGCCGCGTACATAAACTTCCGGCGGGACATTGCCGGCGCTTATGCTGTCCATGTCGTCGTCGGGCGCAACGACCAGGTAAACCTGTCCGCTGCCCGGCGCGCGCAGCAGGTAGGGAAACAGCCGCAGATCGGTCTCGAACGCCACCCATTTCTTGCCCGCGGCGCGCAGGAAGCGGTGCCCGAGCACGCGCATGCCGGGCGAGTCGCTGCCGCTCAGCCGCTCCACCCAGAATTCCATCAGCACGCAGGTGCCGCTGCCATCAAGGTCGATGTAGCGGCGCTGGATGTTGTAACGCTCGTGGGATTCCTTCAGGCGCGGCGGCGCGGCCAGGCCCGGCTTCCTGCAGGCAGTTTCATCAGCAAGTACCAGGTCGCCTGCAAGCGGAGCCGCCTGCGCACCGATGGCCGCGCCTGTCAACAAGAGCAGGACGGCGGCGCGCGCCAGGACTGCCGGTGTCATGGCTGTTCTCCCTGGGCGGCCGTCGCCGGTGTCGGCGGTATGCGTTCCCAGCCCGGTTCGACGATCTTGCCGTTAATAACCTTGTCCTCGCGAAAGTCGCCGCCGGCCATGTGATAGTGAATACCGCTGTCGCCGTCGCCCGGCTTCCAGCCTTCGATCGGGACGTATCGTTCGACATCCCAGCCGACCAGCACGGCGCCGTCCACGATCCTGATCTTCAGGCGCAGGGCACCGCCGTGCCGGCGCATGTCGTCGAAGACCTCGGGCGGGATGCGCTGCGCAACCGTTGCCGTGTAGTCGCCCAGGACGGTGCCGCCGCTCCAGACGCCGTCGCTCGTGAGCACGGGCGAGCCGCTGCGCCAGGTTGCCCGGATTGCGCGGGGAATGGCGCGCGACCCGCCGGACACATGACTGGCGATTTTCTTGCTAAGCCGTGCGGCGCCCGCGAACTGGCGGCCGGCTTCGTCCTGGATGGTGACGAAGTTTTTCTCCGGGTTGGCGTCGAGCCGGAGCGTGCCGAACCCGGGCTGCCGGTCGGTTCCGTGTGCGGATGCCGCACATCCGCTCAACAGGAAAAGGCCGAGCAGGCGGGGCAGGGACAGGATCCACGAGCGCATCAGCGGGTGTTCGATCCTGAGCGCTTGCAGCGCGCGAGCAGGTGGCGCGACACGGCGCCGTACAGCTCGGGCGACGACCGTTGCGGGCTGTCCGGGCTGCAGGCCTGTTTCAGTTCGAACTGCTCGATTTCTTCATCGAAACGGTCGACCGTGTCCTCTTGCGCAGCGGCTTTCTCGGCAGGCAAGCGGGCGCCGTGCGCCTTGAAGAACGCGTACACCTCGGCCGCCGGCGATCCGGGCTCCCATTTGTCGAGGAGGCGCAAAGTGTTGCGGCCGGCGTCCCATGCCAGGATGCGGTAGCCGGGCATGCTGTCGCGTTGCACGTGGCGATTGTAGAAAGCGCCGACCAGGTAGTTCACCCTGTTCTTCGCATCATGGATGACGCTGGCCTCTTCGCCGAACAAATACTGCGCTTGCTGTTCGTCCGTCTTGCCAATGCCCAGTTCATCCGGCTTGTTGGCGGGTACCGTGGCGCCAACGCGCAGCCAGCCGTTCTTGCGGCCGAGATAGAGCGTATTGATGGAATCGCGGTCGCCTCCGCTCGACAGGGCAGAAGCCGCGTGCAGGTACCAGTCGCACATGCCGTCGTTGTCGAGATCGATCTTCGAAAACGCAAACCAGGTATGGTTCGAGGCGCCGTCGACCCTTTCCCAGCCATTGCCGCTCACGGCATGGTCGCCGGGCTTTGCGTCCCGTACCCAGGCGAATTCCTTTTCCTTCCTGGCCAGTGCCTGGTATTTGTCCGGCAGCGGTTTCCCGGGCGGCATGCGGCAATCCGGGGTGTCGAGCGTGAGCTGCATGCTTGCGCCCTGCGCCGTGGCGGTAGCGGCGGCGAGGACCAGTCCATTCATAAACAGGCAGATTTTTTTCATCAGGTATCGGGGCTCGCCAGGAATGAGGCGGTTTTCATTGCACATGATTGGTGTCGTGTCCGGCGCGGCCGACTTCCGCTTGCACCCAGGGCGCGCAAACAAAAATCTCCAGGGGGTGTTCTTCATTTTTCATATCGGGGCGCAGGAAATCCTGATTGGCATACTGCCCCCGACAGAATTCTTTCTGCCAGAAGCGCATGACAAAGGCATAGTCGTGCTTTGACACCTCCTGGGGCATATCGAACTCCTGATTCCATCTGTAAATTCGATAGCTTCCCGGATTGCCCCAGAAGTCGGGATAGGCGCTGGAAAATCCGGCGAAGTAAGGCGCAGTGCCTTCGGCTGCATACGCGACAAGCACCGGCGCCATTCCGGTTACAGCACCTGGCAGTACCAGGCCTTCCGGCACGGGCAGCTTCTTTTTCCAGAACGATTCCAGGCGCTTCATGTTCCCGAAAGATCTGGCACCTTCCGGTGTTCCCAATAAAATGGCTTCCCCTGCCCGGTATTCGGGTAACTGCGCATTCGTCGGATAGGGTAGGGGGAGGATCCAGTCGCACCAGCCGTCACCATCCAGATCGATATTGCTTGCCGGCGCGGCGACGCTTTCGGTGCGTATCATTTCCTCCATCCTGGGCGCTGGACGGCCGGCACCCTTGCATTGAACAGGCGGGCGCACACTCAGGTGCGAAGATGGTAGCGACTCCGCTTGCACGGGCTGAAACGTAAGGAAGAGGCATGCCAATGCCAGTCTCGATGCATTCATCTTGCCGGCATCGCTACCTGCTTGAATCCCGTGTTCGAACATGATCTGGCCGCTCCTGTACCGAATTGATATCGCCCGGCAATCAGGGTTTGCAGCGAGCCAGCAGGTGCCGGGACAGAGGGCTGCCGTGCTCAGCTTGCGTACGCGGTGTGGACGTGACATCGCATGCCTGCGCAATCTCGAATGTTTCGGTATCGGGATCGAATTGTTCCAGCGTGTCACTCGACTGCTCTGTTTTCAATGCAGGTCTGCGCGCGCCATGCGTTTTGAAGAAAGCATAGACCTGGGCTGCTTTGGATTGCGGTTCCCATTTGTCCAACACGAGCAGACTTCGCTTATTTTCATCCCACACCATGATCCGGTAGCCAGGCAGGGAGGAATAGCTGACATGGCGGCTGTAAAAGGCGGTAATGAAATAGTTAGTTCTGGTAGCTGCGTCATGGATAGCAGAAATGTCTTCCCCAAACAAATACCGCGATTGTTCCGCATCGGAATTGCCGAAGCCCAGTTCATCGGGTTGGTCATTGGGGATGGAAGCGCCAACCCGTTGCCAACCTCTTCTTTGGCCAAGATAAATGGTATTGATCGAGTCACGATCTCCACCAGATGAGATCGGTGCAATAGAGTTCAGGTACCAGTCGCATATACCGTCGTTATTGAGGTCGACCCGATAGAAGGTAAGCCAGTCGTACATCGACGATTCATCGGCGCGTTCTTCGCCTTTTCCGCTAACTATCGCATCGGCAGGTGCGGCCTTCAGTATCCACTCATACCCTTTTTTTCTCTTGGTTAAGCGTTCGTATTTTTCCGGAAACGATTTTTCGGATTGGCGGCAACCTGGAACTTGCGTTGTCAATTGCAAGCCTTGTGCCGTTGCTAGTGGCATAAATATGCTGAGCACAAATGCATTCAAAAAAAAGGATCGATTTTTCATAAAATTTAATGTAAATGAATTGGAGTCATTTCTAGGCCGCCTATGCCATTCCCCTTGTTGCCAGGCTTGATCGTTCCCGTGCCGAAGTCCTCAGTGCAGCGCAGCGATTTGAAATCACCTTTGCCAGTAAATTTCCCAATGCCTAAGAAGTTCTTGACGTAGTCATGCTCATCATTCGCAACAAGTTCCTGATAAGTTCGTTGCCATTTGCCGCCATTATGAGCACGTGCAACCATTGCTGCAAGATACTCTTCTGACGCATTGCTCTGATATTTTGTTGCTGCTTTTAGATTCTTTTTCATCAGTGCATGTGTCATTAAAGTAAATTGATCAAAGTCCTTGAAAATTCCCATAAGGAAAGAACTGACTCCCGCATCGGTCATGATTGACTCTGTCACCAGTCCTTGTTTCGCGTCCCCCAAGAGTGATGTTCCCTTGGAATTTTTTGGTGGTTTCGTAATCATGCGCACCATATCGATGTAGGCTTCTTTCTTCAAGCCTGTCTCTGCCGTAAATTGTGCCTGACGTTTTTCCGAAAGCGCATCCCATGCTTTTTCTGCTGCTGCGTAACTGCTGGCAGGCGTCATATTCTTAAACCATTGCATGACATTCTTGCCTCTGATATCTGCTTCCTTTAATGCATCTTTCATTTTAGCCGTAAACCCAGTTGGGAAAGCACGTCCGGAGAAAAAGAAGCGTATGCCTCCAACAATTCACCAACAAGCGTACTTCCAATAAATTGCGACCGCCCGTATGAGGGCGTATAGACAGTTGCAGTTGTCTTGGGCGGTCCTTTATTCAGCTGCGGTTTGGCATAACATTGTGTATCATCGCAATAATAGGCAGTCCCAAGGCACCCGTCTTTAGAACAGTCGCGGTTGATGCCATTCGTTTCGTTAATCTCTGCCGCAGCTTCGTACTTCGCTATCCGGCGTTGTTCGAGATTCTTGGTCGACCCGGTCCCACATGCCAGAATCCGCTGTTTGTGCGCGCCATTTGCGGCCGCATTTGATACATCGATATTCGGCTCGCCTTGTGCAAATTTAATTTGTGGAAGCAGCGAACTCCTGGGAGGGCAAACTTTGCCAAACAATTCCTGGCGATCGGCATTGATGTAGCTGGCAATGAGCTTGGTTGCATCCGCATCGCTCATATCGTTGATAGTAAATTCAGGAATGCTTATAAGCGCGTCACCGTAGTGTTGACTAAACATTTCCACATTTCCGCTGTTGCTGCCACTGTTCCAGACCATGCTCGATTCACCGGCTTTCAAAAAACTGCCGTTGACGTCGACTAGCAAAGCCGTACCGTTCGTCGCATACTCGTTCTGCTTGCGGCCGAGAGCCGAGGTTGGTGTCCCTGCTTGGAGGTTGTCGACAATGAAAGCCCAGCGAGCCTGGGTAAAACCCTGATTCGTGCCAAGTGGCTTACGCTTGGCGTCGGTCGTGATGGCGAAGAAGCGAATCCGCGCCGCCCCGTCCGGATCGAAGAATTCGTCCGGCTCGCCGCCGGCATACGCATACAGGTCGAGCCGCAGCGCTGCGGGCAGGCCCTGCACGGCGTCGGCGATGCCGGCCGGGTCAGGGCTCAGGAAGCGGCCGCTGCCCGGGTCGAACCAGCGCAGGCCGTGGTAGGACAGGCCGCTATCCTCGTCGTAGTACTGGCTGACGTAGCGCAGCGGCTGGTGCGCCTGCGCTTGCGGTGTGAAGGCGGCGCGCTGCACGCCTGGCCCAGCGGCTTCGGCGTCGCGCCACACCGTGTCGCCGTCCTGCGTCATGGCCAGCACCCGGCCGGCGCGGTCGGTGTGCAGGTGGCGCAGCGGGGCGCCGAAGGCCCAGCGCTTGAGCCGGCTCCACCAGCCCCCCTCGCGCAGGTCGGCCTGGGCCAGCGGGCGCCAGCCCAGGTAGGCGTACGCGTATTGCGCGCGGCCGGCGGCATCGGCTTCGGCGATCAGGTGGTGCTCGTGGTGGAAGAACAGCGTCGCCGTGGCGCGCCCCTGGGCATCGGTGACGATGCGCGCAACCCGCTGGCGGTTCGCATCGTAGAGGTAGCGCGTGCTGCCGCCGGAGCGCGTGCTGCGGGCCAGCTGGCCGGCCGCATTCCACTCCAGGCGCTGGTCTGCCGCCGCCGTTTCGATGGCGGCGGGCAGGCCGGCGGCGTCGGTGTCGCGGCCCGGCGACCGGCGCAGGCTGGCCGCGCCGGCAAGCGCATCCGCCGGCGCCAGGCTGGCCTGCCGCAGGTGCGGCGTACCCGGCGTATCGGGCGCGGCGGGCGCCGGCATGGGCGGAAGATCGAAGCCGTCCTCGCTGCCGTCGCCGTGCACGATGCGCTGCGCGAACGGGACGCCGGCCGGCGTCTGCCAGTCGATGGCGGATGCGATCATGCGGCGCCCGCCGAGCGCCGCGGGCAGTGCGCCAGCGGTCGCGATGCTGGCCGTCCGGCCTTGCGCATCCTGCTCTTCCTGCAGCGCGAAGCGCACGCCGGCGGCATCGGTGAAGCTGCGTCCGGCAAGCCGGCCGTTGGCGTCGTAGTGCCAGTCGTAGCGCATGGTCACGGCTTGCGGCAGGGCGGCGGCAAGTTGGCGTGCAGGGGTGATGACGAGCGTCTGGCCCAGGATGCGGCCCTGCGTGTCGTATTCGCTGCGGGTGAGGCGGGTGCCGTCGGCATCCTGGACTTCCTGCTCGCGCAGCAGCGAGCCGGCATAACGGTAATGCAACGTCTGTTCGGCCGCCGTGCCGCCCGGTGCATGGCGCACCAGCTTCAGCAGCCGTCCGGCCATGTCCCACTCGGCCTGCTGGCGTGCGCCGCGCGGGTCGACGCTCTCGACGATGCGGCCGGCCGCGTCGTGGCGCGCCAGCTGCCAGCCCTGGCCCGGATTGCGGATCGCGCTGACGCGGCCGAAGTCGTCGACCAGGCGCTCGGCGCGCGCATCGCCGGCGCTGATCGACAGCATCGATGCCTCGGCGGCGCTGCCGGGCGCGCCCCAGCCCGTTTGTACGGCCGCGGCGCCATCGGCGCCATGCCAGGCCACCGGACGGCTGAGCCAGTCGCGGTCGATGCCGGATGCAGGCGCAGGAGATGCGGCAGGCGCCAGCGTCGCGATGGCCGCTTCGCTTTCGGTCATGCGCACGCGTTCACGCCTGCCGTCGGGCAGGATGCGCGCGATCATGCGTCCGCCGGCGTCGTAGGCGAAACGGATCTCGCCGCCGTCGTCCTGCGTGGCAAGCAGCCTGCCGTTGACGTCGTAGCGGTAGCGCGTGGCGCTGCTGCCCGTTCCGGCGACCTCGACCCGCTCGGCCTGGCCGCGCCAGTTGAGGATGGTGGTAATCGTGCGCACCACCGGGCCGTCGCTGATGCGCACCACGCGCGGGCGCAGCGCGGCGTCGCGCTCGACGATTTCCTCGACCCGGTTGCCGGGGTAGCGCACACGCAGCGGCAGCTTGGTGGCCGGGTCGAATTCGGTAACGGTCAGGTCGCTGTTGGCCGGGTCGGCGTCCTTGCCCGCATTCGGCAGCGGGCCGTCGACGGCGCTGCGCTCGCCATAGTTGTTGTAGCGGTAGTTCACCGTGCGGCTGATCGCCGCCGCCGGCACGCGCGCGTCGAACGAGGGCACGAAGCCTTCCTCGGTCACCGTCACCGGCTGGCCGGCCGCCGCGCCGGAGGGCGCATAGGCGACCGTGACCACGGCTTCCTTGCCGGCCACCACGCTGGGGCGGAAGATGCGCGCCGGCTGCGCGGCGGCGCCCGTGTACTCGAAACGCTGCTGCCATTGCGGCACGCCGGGCTTGCCGTCGCGGTAGGCGACCTTGCTGGTGAGGATCGGGCGTCCGTACGGATCGAGCTCGGTGCGCATACCGGCCAGCGGCGTGCCGTCGGCAGCCAGGGTCGTGGTTTCGAGCAGTTTGCCGAGATCGTCGTAGCGGTAGCGCACGTTGGACGGCCCGCAGTTCGCGCAGCCGGGGCCGCGTACGTCGAGCAGGCGGTAGGTGTCTCCGATGATCGCGTGGCGGAACACGGTGGGCTGGCCGCGCTCGTTGGTGACGACCGTCTGGCCGCCCTTGCCGAAGTCGAGCGTGACCTGGTCGATGCCGGTGCCTTCCACCAGGCGCGCCGGCTGCAGCGGCTTGCCGTCAAGGCCGCGCGCCAGCCGGGCCGGCAAGCCGCGCACCGACAGGTTGGCCTTGCCATTGCTGTCGTAGCCGTAGGTCGCCACGCGCTGCCAGGCCAGGCGGCCAGGTTTGTCTGCTTCGGTAATCTGTTCGCTGATCCCGGTCAGCAGGGTAGGGAAGCGCGCATCCTCGTAGTGGTAGTAGCGCTGGCCGCTGGGCATGCCCACCTTGACCAGGTTCGCCAGCAGCAGGCGGCGCTCGACGTCGGCGCCTTTCGGCGCCGGGCTGCCGTAGTGGTAAGTAAAGCGGCCGACCGGGCTGGTAATGCTTTGCACGCCGCGGAAGGCGTCGCCGGCGCGGGCGCGCGCCTTGTCCAGGTAGCCCAGGCTCAGGCTGCGTCCCTGCGGATCGGTGACCTTCACCAGCAGGCCGCTGCGGTCGTGCTGCAGGCTGACGAACTGGCCGTTCGGCGCCAGGATCTGCACCAGCTTGCCCTTGCTGTCGAAGTTCAGCTGGCGCCCATCGGCCCAGCGCCAGGTGTATTCCTCGCCGCGCCCGGTCTTGCCGATGCTGACCGTGCCGTTGGCCGGATCGGCGCTGGCGCACAGGCTGGGGTCGCGCGGGTCGCGGTTGAAGATGATGCGGCTGCCGTCGGCCTGCACGATCTGCACGGTGCGGCCCGATACGTACAGGTCGGTCTCGTACGACAGCTTCCAGCCGCGCCCCACCAGGTTGGTCGACGAACCGGGCTTGCTGTGCGAGCTGTTGTAGTGGCGGATGATTTCCAGGCCCAGGGTGCCGGGCAGCGGCGCCATGTCGACTTCGCGCTGGTACTTGTTGCCGTTGATGACGTTGATCGGATTGCCGGCGCCGACGTTCACGCCGGTGCCGCTGCCCATTGCCGCCGGACCCGCGCCGCCGCATGTTGCGCCGCCGTTGCCCGGGCCGCAGGTGCCAGGCGGCGATACGGGCGGCAGGCTGGGGACGCAGCTGGTGTTGGGCGGGCAGGCGGGCGTGCCGAAGGGAGGGAGCTGCGCGCCCGCAGTGCTGCTCAGGGCGCCGAGCCAGGCGAAGACGCAGGACAGTGCTGCGGGACGGAACCAGGGTGTGGGCATGCTACAAGACTCCTGTTGTTTCGGTAAGCTGGAAAAGATCGTCTGCAAACACCTTGATGCCTTCGTGTCCGAGCGGCTTGCCGTTCAAGGTGTTGCCCTCGAGCGTAATGGCGCCGGTGCGGAACGAGGTGACGGCCCACGGGTGTCCATCGCCCTTTACGACGATGCGGTTGTTGCGGATGATGGCGCCGTCGCCATGGTGCAGCCGGATCGGCGCGTCGACCTCGCGCACCCGGCCGCGTCCGCGCACGATGATCGTGTTGTTCTCGATCCGCGCATTCGGACCGTAGATCCATAAGGCGGTGCCGGCATCGACCTCGATGGTCGAATTGCGGATGACGGTACCGGCGCCCTCCACGCCGATACCCCAGCCGGCGCTGGAAATGGCGACCCGCTCGACCAGGATGCCGCGCGCGGGATAGTCGCGCGCGCGCGCCGGCAGGGCACGCCGGACTTCTTCCAATGCGAATGTCGTCCGCTCTGCCATGTGCGCAGCCGCGCCGGGGCTGGCAATATCCGAGCGCAGGTCGAGCGGTACGTTCGCGGGCAGCACCGGGCCATGGACATCGGGGTAGTTGATCCAGTCCCTGGCCGGCGTGTCGATGGCGGCGCGCATGGCCGCATTCGCCACGACCGTATGCCGTTGCAGGTCCACGACCAGGTTGTCGCCCGCCACCAGGATGACGATATGGTCATCGTTCTTGTATTCGCTGCCATGGGCAAAGGGGCGGTAGTGGCTGTCGACCAGCATGTCGCGCGTCACGCAATGCAGGCGATGACCGCTTCGGGCGTCTTGAAGGTCTTGCCGTCAGAGGTAATGGCGATCGTGGACATGGTCCATTCCCCTTCCTCAAGCGCGGGCAACCGGATGCCGTCCCCCGCCAGGCAGGCCGAGTGCACTGCAAGTGCGGCAATGAGTGTGCGATAAAGCATCCTGGTCATAGGATTCGGTGTCGGGTAGCGGATGACGGCGCTGTCAGCAGGCGCGCCAGATACCAGGTGTTTGCAAGGATGAAAGGTCCGAAACTGAAGAGTACAGTGGCAGGGCGCTCGCCCAGCGCGGCCATCTGCAGGCGCGTCGTTTCGAACAGATCCGGCGATCGATACAAGTAAAATGGCGTGGCGACAGCACCTGCAAACCCGTAGTGCGCAGCAAACGAGATGAGCCCGATGCGGCGGCGGCGCGTCAGTGCGATATAGGCGTATCCACTGTACATTGCCATGGCAATCAGGGGCAAAAGTTGTGCAGTAAATACTGCGTAGCTGAAGAACATCGCCTGCATGATGGCATTGCCGATGTGGTAATGCCCTGGAAGATCGGTTCCAGCAGGAATTGCGATTGCTGCCAGAAACAGATACACCGAAAAAAGGATTCCGGCCACGATGGACATACCCCTCGTTTTCGACAAGTCACGCATCGGTTCTTTCTTCATTATTCGTAGGGTGTCGATTACTTGCAGGCTGCTGCGACATTGGCTGCGGTCGCAGTGCTTGTTGGTAATATCGTCCCATCGTAATCACTTTGTTTCAGTCCTCCGGTATACGCATTGCGCATGGCGGTCGCACAGCCGTTGTCGTAGACCGGTAGCGATCCAAGGCCAAAGCTTCCGGGCTTGGCATTCAAGGCGCTGATCTTGGCCGCATTGTCCTGCAGCTTGTTCCAGTCCTGGAGGAAGTCCGCGATGTCGCGGAACCGGATTGCTATCAGGCGGTAACCATCCATTTCAATCCGGTAAATATTTGCTGAGCCTGTTGCCGGAGGCTTCTCTCGGAATGGCAGCGAGATATTAATTGTTTAGTATCGTGCGATCATATTCCTCGCCGTAGCTGGC